>JBEKLY010000214.1:0-13883 GCA_050010015.1 Terriglobia bacterium | reverse complement strand
GGTGTGGCGCGCCATGGCTTGGCGCGCGGCCTCCGGTTGGCGCTCCCGCAGCGCGTCGATGATTTCCCGGTGCCCGATCCAACCGGGACCGCTCTCGGTGCAGATGGTGTCGAGCCGCTTGACGTAACAGAGCACTAGCGCAACCTGGCTGGTGACGCGCGCGTTCGAGGCAAGTTCGGCCAGTCGAAGGTGGAAGCGGCCGTTTGCGGCCAGGATTTCGGCGACGTGCGATTCACCCTCGTTCTCGATGGCGACGATCGCTTCCAGTTCCTCGACCGCCTGCGGGCCGGCGGCTTGCGCCACGCGCTCCGCCGCGAAGCACTCCAAGACCTTACGATATTCATAAAGCTCCACAACGTCTCGTATCGAAATCGGCGCCACCAGGTAGCCCTTGTGCGGAATTCGCCTCAGCCATCCGTCTTGCGCCAGGCGGCTGAACGATTCCCGCACGGGGGTGCGGCTGGTCCGGCAGCGGGAGGCAAGCTCTACTTCCGAAAGCACCTCCCCGGGCGCCAACTTCGCATCAATCAGCCACCCTTTAAGCAGTTGATAAACCCGCTCCACCTCTCCCGAAGATTGCGCCTTTGAGTTCGCTCTCGAAAACACTTGATATCTCCCGCGTACGGCGCTGAGAAGGTGTGAAAGAATCACGTTTTGGCCGGGCGTTGTAGGGGCAACCCTTGTGGTTGCCCCAGGGCGGCCACAAGGGCCGCCCCTATAGCGTGATTTCTTCAAACCTGGGCGCAAGAAAGTGCTTGCCATCCATTGCGTATACTGGTAGTATACAAGTGTTCCAGGGAATTCCATACCTCAATGTGTGGCATAGCGGGCTTTTTCGAGCAATCGCGGAGTATCCACGATGCTCCGGTCGGGCAGGTCCTCCTCACCATGCTCCAGGGACTAGCCTGTCGCGGGCCGGACTCCACCGGGGTCGCACTTTTTGCGCCCGGCGCCGATCACCAGGTGGTGCTGCGCATTAAGCTGGGCGAAGAAGGGGATAGCTCCGATCGCCTCGCAGCGCTAAGAAACGTTCTCGATCGCGACTTCAACTTGAGCTACCAGCTCACGAGCCATGGAAACGCGGGGCGGTTGGTGGTTAGCGAAGTTGCGAATGTCCCGGCTCTCGCCGCCGCCATTGAATCGCTGGACGAGGAAATCGAAGTCGTCAGCATGGGGGCGCGCCTGGAAATCGTGAAGCAAGTCGGTTCGCCCGCCAACCTCGATCGTGAATACGGAGTTTCGCAAATGAATGGCACGCACGGCATCGGCCACACGCGGCTCTCCACCGAATCGAAGGTCGATCTCAGCCATTCGCAACCTTTCGGCAGCCACCAGATCGGCGACCTGGCCATTGTTCACAACGGTCACATTACCAATTATCACCAGCTCCGCCGCCGGTACGAACAGCGCAAGGTTCGCTTCTACACGGAGAACGATTCGGAAGTCGTGGCGATTTACCTGGCTGACCAGATTCTCAAAGGATTGACGCTGGATAAGGCTCTCGAGGCCATGCTGGTGGACCTGGACGGCTCCTACAGTTGCCTGGTGGCGACGGCCACTCACTTCGGCTTTGTCAAAGACCCGTTCGCGCTCAAGCCACTGCTCTGGGCGGAAACGGAGCACTTTGTTGCGCTCGCCAATGAAGAGGTCGCCATTCGCTCCGCTCTGCCCGGCGACTACGAAGTTCGCGAGGCGCAAGCCCGAGAGGTGCGGATATGGGAGAGGTGAATTGCGAGGGCCGGACCAGCCGCGAGGTCAATGCTGAAATCAAGCGTCAAGTGCGCCAGGGCGAGAACCCGATTGTGGTCCGCAACCCGGGCGCCCTTCACAACCTGGGTGTGGCGATTCTTCAGCCGGTCACCGTTCAATTCGATGGCAGCGTCGGCTACTACTGCGCTGGATTGATCGACGGCGCCACGGTGGAGGTTGCCGGCAGCGCCGGATGGGGACTTGCTGAATCGATGATGAACGGCTTGGTCAGGGTGCGCGGCAGCGCGGGAAACGGCGCGGCCGCCGCCATCCGCGGAGGATCAGTGGTGATTCACGGAGATGCAGCCGCGCGTTTGGGCATCTCGATGAAAGGCGGCACGGTGATCGTGGCGGGAAGCTGCGGGTATATGGCCGGCTTTATGGCGCAAAAGGGAACGCTGGTGGTTTGTGGCGACGCTGGTGAAGCTTTTGGCGATTCCCTTTATGAAACCGTCTGCTACGTGGGGGGGGAAATCGCCAGCCTGGGGACCGATGCGGTGATTGAAAAACCCTTTTCCGGCGAGGCCGAATCGCTTGACGCACTGCTGGCTCACCACCTCGATTCTGACGCGCGCCGCAAGCTCCCGCACGGCGCGGATTTCAAGAAGATCGTGGCCGGCAGAAAGCTATGGAATTTCGATAAGCGCGAGTGGAAGACTTGGCAGGAGGCCCTCTGAGCGATGCCCGGCGATCCGCATGATTCCAACCGTTTGCTGCGGCCCAGCGGGACTTTCCGGCCGGAGACCATCGAAGCGATTCAGGCCAAGGCGGAGTCGGGCCTGTACCGCATTCGCGGGTACGGCGCCTTGCGGCCGCGGAACTGGGCGACGTTTGACGACCTCACCTTCCTTCCCTGTTCGCTGACACGGATTCCGCTGGAAGGGTATCGCGAGAAATGTTCAACGAAGACCGTGCTGGGAGCGCGCCATGCGCGGAGACCGATTGTCCTGGACATTCCGGTGATGATCACGGGGATGAGCTGGGGAGCGCTTTCCTACAACGCCAAAGTGGCGCTGGCTCGAGGAGCCTCGGCCGCGGGTTCCTCAAACACCACGGGTGACGGCGGCATGTTGGGGGCGGAACGCGACAACAGCAAGACGTTGATTTATGAAGTGCTGCCCTCGCGGTACGGAATCAGCATCCACGACATGCGCAGGGCCGACGCGATTGAGCTTACGGTGGGGCAGGGCGCCAAGCCCGGATCGGGTGGTTTGCTGCTGGGCTCGAAGGTCTCGAACACGATCGCCCGGCAGCGTGACCTGCCGGTCGGCGTTGATCAGCGGAGCCCTGCACGTCACCCGGACTTCCTGGGCCCCGACGACATGATCGTGAAAATCGAGGAGCTGCGGGAAGCCACTGACTGGGAGGTTCCCATTTTCGTCAAGATGGGCGCAAGCCGCGTGTTCGATGACGTAAAATTGGCGGCCAAAGGAGGAGCGGACGTCATTGTGGTGGATGGCATGGAAGGCGGAACGGGGGCTTCACCGGAGATCTTTCAGGAGCACACCGGCATCCCAACGCTGGCAGCGGTCTGCGAAGCTCGCGCGGCGCTCGAGGATTGCGGGCAGTACGGCGAGATTCAGTTGGTAATTGCCGGAGGCATTCGTGACGGCGCGGACGCCGCCAAGGCCATCGCACTCGGCGCCGACGCGGTTTATATCGGCACGGCGGCCCTGATCGCGCTCAATTGCAACAAGGCTCTGTACGTCGATGATTACCACCAGCTCGGCACGGAGCCCGGCTATTGCCATCATTGCCACACCGGGAGATGTCCGGTCGGCGTCACCACGCAGGATCCGAAATTGATGGAACGCCTGGACATTGATCAGGCGGCGGAACGCGTTGCCAATCTTCTGCGCGTGATGGCGGCGGAGATTCAGATGCTGGCCCGGGCTTGCGGCAAGTCGGACGTCCACCACCTGGAGCCGGAGGATATGGCCGCACTCACCGCGGAAGCCTCGGCCATTTGTGGAATTCCGCTGGCCGGGATGCGAAGACCGGCACGGCTATAGGAGAAAGTATTGTGTCGTTTCTGGTGCGGTGCCCGCAGTGCGGCGCTCGCAGCGTTTATGAATTCCGGTTTGGCGGCGAGGTCAAACAGCGCCCCGCGCCGGATGCTCCCGAACCGGACTGGACACACTACACTTACAACAGGGCGAATGAGGCTGGAGTGCAGAAGGAGTGGTGGTTCCACCGCTCCGGTTGCCGCCAGTGGTTTCAGGCGGTTCGAAACACCCTGACCAACGAAATGCTCGAATCCTTTTTCACAGACGAAACAACGTGAGCGGACCCGCGGACACCATCACATTCGTATTCAACGGCAAGACGGTGAATGCCCGCCCGGGCGATACCGTCGCCTCCGCACTCTACCGCGCCGGGCAGCGGATCTTCAGCCGCAGCTTCAAGTATCATCGCCCGCGGGGACTGCTCTGCCTGGCGGGCAAGTGTCCGAATTGCCTGATGAACGTGGATGGCGCACCCAACGTGCGCACCTGCATGACGCCCGTCCGAGCCGGAATGCGCGTGGCCCATCAAAACGCCTATCCCTCGCTCGAAAGAGATTGCCTCGCGGTAGTGCAACATTTCGACTGGTTGATGCCGGTCGGGTGGTACTACAAGACCATGACCGACCCTCGAGTGTGGCATGCGGCGGAGCCCTTCGTGCGCAGGGTCGCTGGTCTCGGCACGGTGCCTTCACCGGCGGACATCAGCGGAGATTACGAGCATGCATACAGCCACGCGGACGTGGCCGTCATCGGCGGCGGTCCGGCGGGCCTGAAAGCGGCCATCTCCGAGGCCGCGAACGGCCGCGAGGTTACGCTGGTCGATGACCAACCGGAACTGGGCGGACATTTACGCTACTCGGATTTCGAGGGAGCTTCGCTGCCGGATCTGGTCGCCCGAGTGCCAGCACATTCCAACGTGCAAGTATGGAAGGGTTGCTACTGTTTTGGTCTCTACGAGGGCAACCTGCTGGGTATCGTGCAGCCCCGGCGCGACCCGAAGGACGCGGAGCGGTTGATTCACTTGCGGGCCGCACGCGTGGTGGTGGCCACCGGTGTGTATGAGTCGCCGCTGCTCTTTGCAAACAACGATCTGGTCGGAGTGATGCTCTCGACCGCCGCGCTGCGGCTGATCCATCTGCATGGCGTCATCCCCGGCAAGCGGGCAGTGATCATTGGGCGGAGCCCGTTGACCGAGCCGGTCGTGGCGGACTTGCACGCGGCGGGTATTCAAATTGCCGCCACGGTTGCGCCGGAGTCCGTTGTAAGAGCCGTCGGGAAAGCGCACGTCACAGCCGTCGAATCAAGCGACGCCCGGCACCCCTGCGATCTGGTAGTCATGTGCGGGCACCGCATTCCGGACGCGGGCTTGCTGCACCAGGCGGGTGCGAGATTCGAGTGGAACGCCGCGAGGGGCGCCTTCATTCCGACCGATCTGCCCGCGAACGTAAGCGCCGTCGGTGAGGTAACGGGTGAATCGCTCAGCGCTGCGGCCGCCTTGCCGCCCGAGCGCGATCCCGCCGGCAAGCGAGCGTTTGTCTGCTTGTGCTCCGATGTCAGCTCCCAGGACTTGGTGAACGCGATCGACGAAGGGTTCGATCATATTGAAACGCTGAAGCGATATACCACCACGACCATGGGGCCCTGTCAGGGCCGGATGTGCCAGTTGCCCGCCATCGGCGTGTGCGCGCGCCAAACCAACCGCAGTATGGAGGACACGGGCGTAACCACCGCGCGGCCTCCTAATCCCGGGGTAACGCTGGGCGCCTTGGCCGGTGCACGGCATCATCCCACGCGCCGCACTCCGATGCACTATGAGCACGAGGCGGCGGGGGCAGTGTGGCTCGACATGGGCGAGTGGAAGCGGCCGCGGTATTACCAATCGGCAAAAGGCGACGGCGAGCGGCAGTGCGTTGAGCAGGAATATCGCGCCGTGCGCGAACGCGTGGGATTGATCGATGTCAGCACCTTGGGCAAGCTCGACCTGAAGGGCCGCGACGCCGGAAAGCTGCTCGACAAGATTTATGCGGGACGATTCTCCGACCTGCGTCCGGGACGCACCCGTTACGGTGTGATTTGCGACGAAGCGGGAATCATGCTGGACGACGGCACGCTGTCTCGCCTGGCGGACGACCATTATTTCGTGACGACCACCACGGGAAACCTGGACTTCGTCTTTCAATGGATAAAATGGTGGCTGGTGGGGACGGGCTGGGATGTCTACATCACGAATCTAACCTCGGGGCTCGCCGCCGTGAATCTTGCCGGGCCCCAGGCTCGCGAGGTGCTCAAGCAACTGACGGATTGCGACCTGAGCACCGCGGCCTTCCCCTACATGGCCTGCGGCATTGCACCGGTCGCCGCCGTCGATGCCATTCTGATGCGCCTCGGCTTTGTAGGCGAAACGGGCTGGGAAGTCCACTTCCCTGCCGAATCCGGCCCGGACGTGTGGAAGGCGCTGCTGGAGGCGGGACGCAAATTCGCCATCAGACCGTTTGGTATTGAAGCGCAACGCCTGCTGCGCCTGGAAAAGCGGCACGTTATCGTGGGAGTGGATAGCGATGCTCTGACCAATCCGTTCGAGACCGGCATGGGCTGGGCGCTGAAATTGGACAAGGAAGATTTCATAGGACGCTCGGCGCTCCGCCGGCTTGCGGGACAGCCGCTTCGTCAGAAGTTGGCGGGCTTCGTCATGGATGAAGCGGTGGTGCCGGAGGACGGTGCAGCCATTATGATCGGCGGCCAACTGGCGGGCAGGGTGACGAGTACACGGCTCTCTCCGCTGCAAGGAAAAACCATCGGCCTCGCCTGGGTGCCGGCCGAGGTCGCCCACGACGGGGCGGAAGTCGAGGTGCGCGTGGATGGCCGGCTGGCGCGCGCCAGGATTACGGAGAAAGTGTTTTACGATCCGGATGGAGCACGCCTGCGCATGTGACGTTGGTTCTCACGCAAGTCTAAACTCGCGTTTGCCGTGCCGAAGGCACCCGAGCGTGCGCGGATCGATGAGTGATCCAACTACACTAACGGAACAATCGCATTAAGCAAACGGCATTATTCCACGTGCATCATGAAAGCAGGGCCGCGATGGTCGAGCATCACGGATGGCAAATTGCCTCGAGCTTCGGCAGTCCGTCCGACGAGGCGACAAGGACGCGCGAGTCTGTGGGCTTGGCTGACGTAAGCTGGAGTTCGAAGTTTCAACTACAGGGAAGCGGTCTGAAAAATCTCCCCGACCTCCGGCCGGAAGCATCCTCGTGGCTGCTGGGCCGCCGGCAATTCTTGCTGACGTGCGAACCATCGGCGGCCGATGACGTGCGAAGACGCTTGCAACAACTTCAGAATGGAGATGCTGCTTCGCCCGCGAACATTTACGTGACGGACGTGACTTCGGCGTACACGCAGTTGATGCTCGCAGGCCCTCGCAGCCGCGAGGTTCTCAGCAAGCTCACCTCGCTCGATCCATCTGAAGTCGCGATGGGGAACCTCACCTGCGCGCAGGCCAGCCTGGCGCACATTCATGCCATTGTCTTGCGCGACGATTTGCCCGGCATTCCGGCGTTTCATCTGCTGGTGGGCCGGGAATACGGCGAGAGCGTGTGGGAGTCGATACTGCACGCGGGGCGCGAATTTCAAATCACGCCATACGGGCTGGAAGCACAAAGAATTTTGCAGAAGTGAGTTCACCGCCGAGACGCAGAGGCGCAAAGAAAATCGCCTTTGCTTCTTCCCCTCTGCGCCTCCGCGGTGAGAATGCATCATGTTCCAACTTATGAAACAGGAGCGCATGTGGCGGCAGCCGGAGCTGAAGCGGCGCTACGCTCTGGTGATCGTTGGCGCGGGTGTGCATGGGCTCGCCACTGCATACTACCTCGGCTCGAAGCACGGCTACAGAAACATCGCACTGATTGACAAAGGCTATCTGGGCAACGGCAGTAGCGGTCGTAACACCGCCATTATCCGCTCCAACTATCGCACCCCGGAGGGCATTCTCTTTTACGATGCGTCGGTGAAGCTCTACGAAAGTCTTTCGCGCGAGCTCGAATGGAATCTCCTGTTCAGCCAGTGCGGCCACCTGACGCTGGGGCACACGGACGCCTCGGTCACCGGGTTGCGGATTCGCGCCGAGAACAACCAGGCCCTCGGAATTGACAGCCGGATGATCTATCCTGACGAAATTCGCCGCCTGGTTCCCGCCATGGACCTCAGTTCGCGGCCGCGATTCCCGGTGTTGGCCGCGCTGTATCATCCCCCCGGCGGCATTATCCGCCACGACGCGGTGGTGTGGGGCTTGGCGCGCGCCTGCGATCGGATGGGGATTGAGATTCATCCTCATACTACCGTCACCGGCCTGCGGGTGGAGAACGGCAGCGTGCAATCGGTGCTCACCGATCGCGGCGACATTGCCACCTCGGCGGTGCTTAACGCCACGGCGGGCTGGGCTTCCACCATCGCCAGGATGGCGGGAGTTTCCCTTCCCGTGGTCAGCCACCCGCTCCAGGCGTGTGTTACGGAACCCTTGAAACCCTTCCTGGACAAGGTGATTGTCTCAGCCACTTTACACGTTTACGTGAACCAGACCGACAAAGGTGAGTTGGTGATCGGCGCGGAGATTGATCCGTACCAGTCCTACTCTTTGAAGAGTACCCTCCCTACCCTGGAGCAGATGGCCAACTATACTTTGGAATTGTTTCCCCAACTGCACTCTCTTCGGGTGCTTCGCCAATGGGCGGGAGTTTGTGACATGACCCCGGACTTCGCTCCCATTATCGGCGTGGCGCAACAGGTGAAGAACTTCTACCTGGATGTGGGATGGGGAACTTATGGATTCAAGGCCGCTCCGATTGCTGGAAAATGCACGGCCGACCTCATTGCCACGGGGAAAACCCCGAAACTCCTGGAGCCGTTCTCTCCAGCGCGCTTCGCGAGCGGGCAATTGGTGGGAGAGAAGGCTGCCGCAGCAGTGTCGTCGTAACTCACTAAGGAGGAACCCATGGACGATCCCCAGAGTTTATCGATCACCGAAAAACCCATCGATTTCTACCTTTGCTCTTTTGTGGAGTTGGCGGGGACACCGAAAGCCAAGCTGGTCCCTGCCAGCCACATGGAAGAAATGAAGAGCGAGGGCGCGGGATTTGCGGGATTTGCGGCGGGCGACCTGAACCAAGGTCCACACGCCCCGGATATCGTGAGCATCCCCGACTTCAAATCCTTGACCGTCCTTCCGTGGCGCAAAAATGTGGCCTGGGTGCCGGGCAACCTCCACGTCAACGGGCAGCCGTGGCCCTACTGTCCGCGAACGGTCCTTTGCCGAAACCTCGAACACCTCCGCCGGAAGGGATGGGTACTGCAGGTGGGAATCGAAGCCGAGTTCATGCTGCTGAAGAAAAATGACCTCGGTAACTATCTTCCCTGGGATCCGCTCGATACGTCAGGAAAGCCCTGTTACGACTTGGGCGTCCTTTACCGCAATCTGGATCTCATGACCGCTCTCCTGCGCTACATGCAGGAGCTAGGCTGGGATCCGTATGCCGCCGACCACGAGGACGCCAACTGCCAGTTTGAAGTCAATTGGCTGTATGCGGATGCATTGACGAGCGCTGATCGGCACACATTCTTCAAGTGGATGGTCCGCACGGTGGCCGAGCAGCATGGCTTGTGGGCTACCTTCATGCCGAAACCCTTCGCCCACCTTACGGGCAACGGCGCCCACTTTCACCTCAGCCTGGCGGAGGCCGATACCGGCCGCAACCTTTTTCTGGACACGAGCGCTGAGTTCGGCCTTTCCACTCTCGGCCGGTGGTTCATGGCGGGTGTCTTACATCATGCCAAGAGCCTCGCGGCCCTGACCTCGCCGATCGTGAACAGTTACAAACGGTTGGTTCCTGGAACGCCTCGCTCCGGCGCAACCTGGGCACCCGTCTATATCACCTATGGCCCTTCGAATCGCACACAGATGATCCGTTTGCCGGGGCCGGGGAGGATTGAGAATCGCGCCGTCGATGGCTCGGCCAATCCCTATCTGGCCATTGCTGCCTTACTGGCCGCCGGCCTGGATGGAATCGAAAACAAAATGGATCCCGGTGCCGCCAACACCAGCAACTTGTACGAAGTCGAGGAAAGCGATCTCGCCGAACGCGGGATTCGCGTGCTACCCATGAGCCTACGAGAAGCCCTGGGAGAGTTGGAAAAGGACGAGATCCTCGCCCGTGCACTGGGAACAGACTTCACCGCTTACTACGTTAAGGTGAAGAACGAAGAATGGCGGCAATACCAACGCAACGTTAGCAACTGGGAAGTTGAAAGGTATCTGATGGCATTCTGATCCGCCCTGAACCTGGGCTTTGTCCCAAATAGCTCTACTGCAATGGAAGAAACGAACCTCCAGAACATGTCGGATATTCATTGCAAATAGCGGAAATTCATACTAAATTCCTGACCAGACGGGCCAATGAGGAGTATGACTAACAAGTTGATCAAAGGTATAATCCCGGTTATCCCTACACCGTTCACAGAAAACGAAGAATTGGACCTTGAAGCACTGGAGCGGCTCGTGGATTTCGCCGCCAAGGCGAATGCGGCGGCTGTTTGTCTGCCCGCCTACGCGAGCGAGTTCTACAAGCTGACTGACTCAGAACGAGGCGCGACGATCAGGACGGCCATCAAGGGATGCAAAGGCCGCCTGCCGTTGTTAGCCCAGTCCAATGACCCGAGCCCTCGCCGGGCAGCGGAGATTGCCCGCCGAAACGCGGATTGGGGTGCAGAAGTTATTGCGTTCGCCATTCCTCGTCAGTTCGCGTTGCCCGAGGATGAGATCTTGCGCTACTGCGAAACCGTCGCAAAGGCTGTGACGATTCCGGTTTTTGTCCAGGACTTCAACCCGGGGGGAGCGACGGTAAGCGCCGACTTTGCGGCGCGCTTACAGGAACGGGCGGAAAACTTTCAGTATCTCAAGTTGGAAGAGCCGTTGATGGGCGCGAAAGTCATGGCGATCCGGCAAGTCACGCGTGATCGGGTCGGGGTATTCGAGGGATGGGGTGGTATGTATCTGCTCGAGCTGATGTCGGTGGGCATTAGCGGTGCTGTGCCCGGCTTGGCGATGTGTGACCTGTTCGCTCGAGTGTTTGACTTGGCGTCCAGCGGCAATCTCGCAGCAGCTATGACTATCTACCGTTCCCTGCTGCCGCAAATCGTCTTTTGTTTGCAAAGCATGGAACTCTACCATCACTGCGAGAAGCGATTGCTTTGCGCCCGAGGTCTGTTGTCTTCGACCGTAGTTCGGAGCCCCACGCTTCGGCTTGACGCTAATACAGAAGCACACATCGATTTTCTGAATAATGTGGTTTTGGCCGAACTTGATCGCCAGAACTTCAGGCGGTCCTGACAGGCTTCTGTCCTTGGCGGAGGACGGAAACGAGAGCGGATCGTGAAAATAACAGATATTAAGGTCGATGTCCTTCGGGCGCCGGAGTTCCGGGTCCGCGCGGATGCCAGCCTCGAGAGCGTTATCGTGCGTGTTTACACCGATGAAGGGATCATGGGATTCGGCGACGCCGGTTCTTCGCCACGGGTCGTGCGCTCGATTATCGATGCGCCAACCTATTTCACGCTTTGCCGTTCCCTGCGGGAACTTTTAATAGGTCGCGACCCCTTCGAAATATCCGCCATTTGGGAAGAGCTCTACCGGATGACAATGTGGGCGGGACGCCGAGGAGCGTATATTCATGCTATCTCCGCCATCGACGTGGCGCTTTGGGACATTATGGGCAAGGCGCTGAAGCAGCCCGTCTATAAACTCCTCGGCGGAGCTTTCCAGCGCGATATTCGCAGTTACGCCAGCCAGGTCATGCCGAATACGCCGGAGGAAGCCGCTCGATTGGTGCATAACGTTGTGGAGGCAGGTTGGCCGGCGGTAAAGCTGGGTTGGTTTCCCTGCGGGGCGGACCAAGATCTCGATCTGGCGATGGTCAAAGCGTGTCGTGAAGGCGCCTCGCCGAGTACCAAGTTGATGCTGGACGTTGGCCCGCGCTGGGATATTACTACGGATGGGCGACCGGCGGTGCAGCTCTGGGATGCAAAGACCGCGATCAAGCGGATCAGGAGCTGGGAAAAATACGAGCCCTTCTGGGTCGAAGAACCGCTCCCCGCGGATGACTTGGACGGTTATCGAAAACTGACCGAGGCGGTTGACACTTATATCGCTGCCGGTGAGGAGGAAGCCACTCGGTTCCCGCTTTACGAGCTGATGGATCGGGGAAACATCGATGTCGTTCAGTTCGACGTATGCAGGGTCGGTGGCCTGACCGAAGCCCGGCGAGTAGCACAGGCGGCTCACGACCGGAATCGGCCCTGGGCCACACACTGCTTTTCGACGGGCATAGTGATTGTAGCCTCTCTACACCTGGCGGCAGCCTCCCCAACTTACTTTTACGTTGAACATACAATCTCGGAATCAACGCTCGCGCAGGAGTTGATTTACCCTCGTCTCCAGCCGAAGAACGGAATGCTTCGCGTTCCTGAGGCGCCCGGCTTAGGAATCGAGCTCAATGAGGAGCTAGTCGAAAAACTGCGGATTGCCAATCCCGTGTAAGCGGGTCCGTGAGAAGGCGTGACCAGGCCGAAAACAGCTCGTGCAAGGGCGCAGAGGCGGAAGGGACTGCGCAGCGCGAGTCGCGTGTCACCTTTTCGACCGTCGTGTGCATTGCGCCTCAGGGTGGGAGCTTTTCCTACGACACGCGCCATTGTCCTTATCTTGGGCTTTGCTTTGACCGTCAATGCCGAGGCCGCCCGCGTAGCCGCATTTGAGCCTTCCACGGCGCTGAACCCGCGACCAGCCCAGCACGAATCATCAACTCCCGACTCCAACACTGCCCAAGCGTATCTGGGCAAGGGCTATGAGGCCGAGAAAGACGACAGATATCAGGAAGC
The DNA here is from genome assembly GCA_050010015.1 of Terriglobia bacterium. GTDB lineage: Bacteria > Acidobacteriota > Terriglobia > UBA7540 > UBA7540 > CAVROP01. The sequence goes on along the minus strand of JBEKLY010000214.1, from coordinate 1,206 downwards.
GGCGGAGCAGTTCATGGCGGCTCTGGCGGTCAATCCCCGACTCATTCGTGCCCGCTACCAGCTTGCCGTCTGTCTATTCGCGCTTGGAAATCTGCCGGAGGCGCGAGAGGAATTCGAGCGTTTGGCAAGAGAGACTCGGGGAGACCCTGGTGTGGTGTATTACGAGGCCAGGCTGGACCTTCGTGCCGGGGACGCCGCCGCAGCCGCCCAAAAACTCGCCTCTCTGGCTGACCACCCGCCTTTTCCCGACACCGCTTATTATCTGGGAGAAGCATATCTGGAGGAGGGTGAGCTCGACAAAGCGGAGAAGTGGCTGAAGGTGGCGGCTCGGTCAGATCCGCGGGACTACCGCGTCTCTGACCACTTGGCGCGCCTTTATCTGCGCCAGGGACGCAAGGCTGAGGCGGAAAGCCATTTCAGACTTTCGGCTGAACTCCGGGAGCGATACAATCAGGCTTCCCGCCAAGCTGTGGCGTGCAGCCACGCCCTCGAATCCGATCCGTTTGCCAAAGCGCAGCCGGACTGCCAGCGGCTCTTTGAGCTGAGGGATCCAGACAAGCTCACAACCCTCGGGCTGCTCTATGGCCGGCACGGTCATTACGCCGAGGCCGTGCCTGCGCTCGAAAAAGCGGCACAACTTGATCCGGATTCTTATGAAGTACAGCATGACCTGGGGTTGACGTATTTTCGGCTGAAGTGGTATGACAAGGCTCGCACAGCCCTCGAGAGGTCGGCGGCGTTGCGCCCGGATTTTTTCGGATCCAACGCATTGCTGGGTGCTACGCTCTACGCGCTGCGCGAAGATGAAACTGCCTACGAGATTCTAGATCGAGCGCATTCGCTGAATCCCGAGGATGGCGACACTGCAAATCTGTTGTTCCAAGAATCTCTGATCCTAGCCGGCCGGGAAGAAGCACACCAGCATTACGAGTTGGCTCGAACCTATCTGGAAAAGGCTCGAAGGCTGCGGCCCGATGACGGCGGAGTATTACAAAGGCTCTCTGCGGTCTCGCGGCATCTCGATAACCCGCAAACGAAGTCGCCGAAATGAGGTGGCCCGATGGCATTGCGTTTGGATGTGAACGGCAGGATTCACGACCTCCAAGCAGTGATGTTGGAAAGCGATTGGCTTCGTGCCAGCGTGCTTCCCGCAGTCGGGGCGAAGATCTACGACCTCATTTGGAAGCCTACGGGCCGAAATATCCT
>JBEKLY010000213.1:0-13897 GCA_050010015.1 Terriglobia bacterium | reverse complement strand
GCCGCCGCCTACGGCCTTACCCGCCTGATGGCTTCGATGCTGTTCGCCGTAAAACCAACCGATCCGATGGTCTTCACTTCGGTGGCGGCCTTACTCGGAGTGGTGGCCTTACTTGCAAGCTACCTTCCGGCTCGCCGCGCGGTGAAAGTCGATCCTGCGGTTGCTTTGAGATACGAGTAACTCAATTCATTCCCCTCACGGCTCGAACCGATTGGCCGCGGCTACTCGTAGCGGAGGGCGGTCATGGGATCGAGGCGCGAGGCGCGGCGAGCGGGCAGGAAGCTGGCGGCGAAGCCGATGGCAGCGAGGATGAGCACAGTCAGCGCAAGAGTGAGCGGGTCGCGCGGTTTCAAGCCAAAAAGCATGGAACTGGCGAATTTGCTTCCGGCGAGCGTGAGTCCGACGCCAACGGCCAAACCGATTGCGACGAGGATGGCCACTTCGCTGAGGATGAGACGAATCACTCCGGCGCGTTGCGATCCGAGAGCCATGCGGATGCCGATTTCGTTCGTCCGCTGGGCAACCGTGTAGGAAATCACGCCGTACAGTCCGACCGCGGCGAGCAGCAACGCGAGGCCGCCGAAAAAGCCGCAGAGGGTGGCCATCTGCTCGTCCTGAAGCAGCGAATCGTGAATCTGGGTGCGAAGCAGCTTGAATTGGATGTTGATCTCGGGATTCACGCTGCCGATTTCGTCTTTGACGGAATTCAGCAGACCGGCGAAACCGGCTCGCGAGCGAACCAGGAGGTGAGGCCCGGTGAATAGCAGCGGTTCATCGCTCTGCGCCCGCGCGAAGTACATGACCGGCACCATGGGCGCGTGCATGTCCTGGTACACGGAATCCTTCACCAAGCCGACCACCTGGTAGTAGCGTGCGGGCTTTCCCGGCGGGGCCCAAACGCGGATCTGCACGCCGATGGGATACGTTGTGCTGCCCAGAAACTTCTGGACGAACGTCTGGTTGACGATCGCTACTTTCGGCGAGGTGGCGCTGTCGCTGGTAGTGAAGCCACGCCCGGCAATCACGGGTATCTCCATGGTTTCGAAGTATCCAGGGCTGATGTAGTCCTCCCAAGAGGCGCCGTTCGGATGATTGCCTTTGGCGTCGAGGACCCAGTCGTTGCTGCTGCTGTCGCTCACCGGGGAGCGTTCCGCAATCGCGGCGGCGGCGACACCGGGCAGAGCGCGAATGCGTTCCAGGAGGTTCCGCTCGAGGCTTGGGCCCTGCTCAAGCGACAAGTTGAGGGGACTGGTGTCCATATTGGCGATGAGCATGCCATTTTGCTGGAAGCCCGGATTGCGCGTCATCAGGTTTTGGAGGCTGCGCGCAAAGAGCAGAGCGCCCGCGAGCAAGACGACCGAAAGGGCAACTTGCGAGGCGACCAGAATGCGCTGCAGGCGGAAACGTTCGCGGCCAGCGGTCATGCCGCGCCCACCGGTCTTCAGGACGGATCCAGGCGCGACATTCCCCGCGCGCAGAGCGGGGGCAAGGCCAAAGAGCAGGGTCGTCAAGAGAGCCAGGGCGGCGGCAAAACCGAGGACGCGCCAGTCCGTGGGCATATCGAGAAAAACGGGGTTATCCGGCGTGCTGACGAAGGCGATGAGCGCCTGGCTGAGTGCGGCCGCGAGAAAACCGCCGCCCACAGCGCCAGCGACAGCCAGCAGCGCGCTTTCCGAGAGCAACTGGCGAATGAGACGGAGGCGCGAAGCTCCCATAGCGAGGCGCACAGCGACCTCGCGTTCGCGGGCGCTGGCGCGGGCGAGCAGCAGGTTGGCAAGATTGGCGCAGGCAATCAGCAGGACGAGAGCAGAGAGCCCAAGCAGGAGATAGAGCGGGTCGGATGCGTCACGCCGCATATTGGAAAAGCCGTTTGCTGCGGGGCGCACTTCCAGTTTGTATCCCAGATAATGCTTCACGCCTTCGGCGTCGTATTGCGGTGGAACGGTTTCCTGCATCGCTGCGGCTGCAATCGACCCGAGTTGCGCGCCGGCACGAACGAGTGTCCAGCCCGGCTTGAGGCGGCCGAGTAACGCCAGCCACCAAGTCTCGCGCGCCCGAGGGCCAGTTATGAAACTGTATTGGGCGTTGATCTGAGGTTCCGCACAGAGCGGCACGGCCAAATCGAAGCGATCCCCGACTGAGACACCGAAGAAACTTGGCGGAGTCACTCCCACGATGGGAAAGGGATGGCCTTCGAGAGTGAGCGTCTTGCCGATCACTGACGCCTCGCCACCGTATCGGCGCTGCCAGAAGGCGTAGCTGAGGTCCACGGCTCCCGAACACCCGGCTTGCTCGTCTTGCGGATCATCGGCCGGGGAAATCAGACGGCCGAGGATCGGCTGCACGCCCAGCACTTGGAAGAACTGTCCGCTGATCCAAATGGCCTGAGCATTATCGACCTCGCCGCCTCGAGCGAGGTTCAGTTGAGTGCCACCCCAGGCAGCGATCGACGAAAAAGCTTCCTGCCGCTTCCGGACTTGCTGCCAAAGCGGGAACGTAAATTCGCTGTACGACCCGGTGAAGTTGCCGCTACCCCAGTGGTTGGTATTGAGATGGACGATGGCGAGGGTGTTGGGATCCTGGACGGGGAGGGTGCGCAGGCGGACGGCGTCAATCAGTTGGAAGATGGCGGCGTTGGCGCCGATGCCGAGAGCCAGCGTCAGGATGGCGACCGCGGCGAAGCCGGGCGACTTGGCCAACCTGCGCAGTGCGTAACGCAAATCCTGCCAGAGCGTTTGCATACACCCCTCGTGAGACGTGGACGAGGCAAACCGATAACCGAAGCTCCTCCATATAGACTCTTAACCTGAGTTTTGGTTAGCGGCATATAAACTTAGCCAGAATTTCCGTTTTCAGTTTTCGCCCGAGCAGCAGTATACGCCCGAGCACGTCCTGAACAATCTTGCTGAGTTGTGGAGTAGCGCCTCAGATTCTAGGCTCGACGTCAACGCTAGCCGCAGGGTTTGTCAACGGCAACTTCCGGATAGGCGTTCGTTCGCAAAGTTCCCGCACAGCTCGCCGCTCATTCTAATTCAGCTTGGCGTATTCCGCCTTGGCTTGCTTGAGGAGCCGGATGTCCGGGTCGGCATCCTTCCAGAGCGAGAGGAAATCCTGGTAAGCCGCCTTGGCCTTGGTCCTGTCTCCCGACAGAGCGAGCGTTCTACCGAGTTGCAGGTGCGCAAGCGCGCCGATCGGATCCAGCCCCACGAGACCGCGATGATCCAGAATCTTCTGAAACTCGGCCGCGGCTTCGGCATACCGGTGCGCGGCACGGAATGCCTCGCCGCGCACATACGCCGAGTGCAAACCGCCAAGACAAAAACAACTCCAGTTGAGGCCGTTCACCGCCAGTTCATATTGCAGAGAGATTTGCAGCCGCTCCACGCTTTCCGCGGGCTTGGCCTGGTCCAGTGCGTCTAAAGCGCGAAGAACCGGTGAATAAGTGAATTTCACAAAAGTGTCTTCCGGGAAGCGCTTTTCCAAATCGCCGGCGAGCGCCTCGGATCGGGAAGTGTCGCCCGCAAAAGCCAGAGCAAGACCGGCGGCGTATTGGACGTCCCGGCCCCTGGAAAGCTCAAGCCCCGCCAAGGCGCTCCTTTTTGCTTCGGCGGCATTCCCATAAACGGCCTCCCACACCGCTCGTGCGGCCCGGTAACTCGCTGCCCTTTCGCGGTACCCTTGTTGCAGAGCCAGGTCCACGGCCCGGTTCGAGGACCGCCGAGCCTCCAGCAATCGGCCGGATCGGGCCAGGGCCAGAGCCTGCTCGTGAGCCACCCAGTGTTCTGCTGGTTGCTTGCCCTTGGCCATAGCTACTACCCGATCCATCTGGTCCGTGTCACCCTTTAACCCTGCGATGTTGTAGCGGAGCACCAGAAAGTCGGGCGTCTCCAGCTTACGTTCCGACGCTCGCGCGAGAGTACTCTCAGCTTCCGGAAAGCGGTCGAGGAAGAAATAGCTGGACGCAAGATTCTGGTACCCGTACATGAAGTTGGGATTGGTCGCGAGTTCTTGTTGCGATGCCTCGATCGCTCTTTCAAATCGGCCTGTCCCATGAGTGGAAACCCCCGCTAGCAGATCCAGGGCACTCGGGTCCTCCCCGCGAGGATAGGTCTGGAACCACAAGTCGAGGGTTTGGTACGCCTTTTCCAGATTTCCCGTCACCTGCCGATAGTAGGTAAAGTCGATAAAAAACTTCTCCGGGTCGCTGACTCGATCCCGCAGTTGCCAGGCTTTTGTGGTGCTCTCAGCCGACAACACGGACTCTCCAATACCGCTATACGACAGTCCCAAAGCGGCGTAGGCCATGGCGAATTGGGGATCGATTTCGACGGCACGGCGGTAGAAAGGTATGCATGCGGCATTGCCGGCGGACATGTCCGCTTTCTGTGCGGTGCTGTACGCCTTGAGGGCTTCGAGTGACGACGTCGTGGCCTGCGCCAGCGGCGTCGAGTGCTTTTCCACGGTCGCGAGTGATTCGCCGACCCGGGTTCTAAATTTTCGAGCGATTTGGCTGAGGGAACTGAGGACATCCTCTCGGCGCTGCACCTGGACCTGCTCTTGATCCACGAGATTGCCCGTGTTGCAGTTTCTCGCGCGCAAACCCAGTACATACTGGCTCCCCAGCCGCGCCATGGAGCCTTCCAGAACCGCGGCGCTTCCGGTTCGTTCGCAGATTTGCTGCGCGATCTCCGCAGTCAGTCGCGCATCCTTAGGCTTTCCCATCAGCGCCAGCGTATGCTGGACCTGCTGGTCCGAAATCAGGCTCAGGAACGGCGACTGTTGCAGCTCCACGGACAATCCCTGGCGTAGCGTATCGTCAAACACGGGGTCGCCGGTCGTATTGGAGAAATCGGCGAGGACAATCGTGTCCTTGTCCGTGAGTCTTGGCACGCGGTGAGCGAAAAAGTAGCCGCCCGCCGCCAGCGCCGCCAGCAGCACTCCGGCCGCCCACCACCAAATCCTGGCGGCCACAGGGCGAACTGTGGCCGCGGCTTGCGCTGCGCCCGTGTCCCGCTTCAGCCCCTCGAGGTCGGCGCGAATTTCCGAGGCGTGCTGGTAACGCCGGTCACGGTCCTTCTCCAGGGCCTTTCCGATGATTTCTCCGAGCTTCGCCGGCAGAGCGGGATTGAGGCGCGATGCCGGTGTCGGGCTCTGGGTGAGAATGGCAGCGAAGATTGCGGCGGTGCTGCTGCCTTGGAACGCCTGCCGCCCCGTGCCCATCTCGTAGAGCACGGCGCCGAAGCTAAACAGGTCAGTGCGGGTGTCCAGCTCTTCGCCCCGCGCCTGTTCCGGCGACATGTACGCCAAGGTCCCGATCGCCGCACCTTCGGTGCTGATCGAATCCTCGAGGAGGCTTGCGGTTGCGACATCGCTTGGCCTATTAGGCTCCTCCGCTGCGCTCGGGAGACGCTCGCGCCCGCCGGCTTGGCGGCCGGGGATAGCGGGAAACACCCGCTTGGCCAGTCCAAAGTCGAGGATTTTGGCGTGGCCCCGCTCGGTGACAAAGATGTTTGCCGGTTTGATATCCCGGTGCACGATACCTTTGGCGTGTGCGGCGTCGAGCCCGTCGGCAATCTCGGTTGCCAGTTCCAGGAGCATGTCCGTTGGCAGGGGCGCGCCATGGCGTGCTCCTGCGGCGATGCGGTGTTTCAGCGTCACGCCCTCCAGATGCTCCATGACAATGAAGGCGCGCCCTTCGTGCTCACCGATGTCGTAAATCGTGCAGATGTCAGGGTGGTTCAGAGAGGAAGCGGCCCTCGCCTCTCGCTGGAAACGAGTGAGTGCCTGGGGATCTCGTGCGACTTCATCAGGAAGAAACTTGAGCGCTACGAAACGGCGCAGCCGGGCGTCCCGGGCCTTGTACACCACGCCCATCCCGCCACCCCCCAACTTGTCCACAATGCGGTAGTGCGAAACCGTTTTGCCGACCATCAGAGGGTCGGCTTCCCTGGATTCGCGGGGCGGGCCTTGCGCCCTGGCAAGGACCTTTGCCGCCAACTCCACCGCAGGTACTTCCAGAAAGTTCTCGCCGTCGGGGTGATGGGCCAGCAGGGATTCAACTTCTTGGACCAGAGACTGATCATCTGCCGAGGCTTCTGTCAGAAAGGCATTCCGCTCATTCTCGGGGCGCTCCAGAGCCAGGTGGTACAATCGCTCGACTTCCCGAAAGCGTTCCGGCCTCATTGTGGCTCCCCGCTCATTCTAGTTCAACTTGGCGTATTCCGCCTTGGCTTGCTTGACGATCGGGAGGCTGGCTAAGCATGCGATTGTGGACGAGAAGTGGCGCACGATCACACTAAACGAGCTACTTTCTATACTCATGCATGAGCTGCTGGAAACGTGAGTCGGAGCGCAACGTGGCGAGATGCGGACTGGCATCGATCGCGGCGAAATCGCGGAATCCGCCATCGAAGGCCTTTTTCATGGTCGCCAGAGCATTGTCGCGGTCACCCTGCGCCGAATAGGCCGAGGCGAGCCAGAAGCGGTAGATGGCGGCTTTCGGGCGTTTCGAGCATATCTCCTCCATCAGGCTCACGGCACGCTCCGGGTTGCCCTGGGCCAGGTACAACTGACCGAGGCCGAGATTGCCCACCACGGACGCGGGGCACAATTCTTTTGCCTTCTCGAAAGCCACACGCGCTTCCTGATAACGTCTCTGGAGGCAAAGAGCACGCCCTAGGAAGTAATCGGCCATGCAAAGTGAGGGCTCCAGGCGGATCGCTTCGCGAGCGGCTTTCTCCGCTTCCAACGCGTCTGGAGGCTCCTGGTAGGTCAGAAGCCAAGACAAGTCGCTCCAGGCATCAGCATCCTGGGGTTGCAAGCGCAGGGCCTCGCGAAATTCTTGGGCGGCGCGTGTATAGTCGTATTTATATGCGTAAAAGTTGCCCAGGGCGGAGTGGGCCTCAGGAAGTTGGGAATCAATGCTCACGGCCCGACGCGCGAGCTGTTCCTCCCGCTCAAGATGCGCTGCGTCCGAGTCGTGGTCGCGATAGACTGCGCCCTCGACCCCGGACAACCCGGCGAGAGCGAGGGTGTAGTTTGGGTCCAATTTCAAGGCCTGCTCGAAATACGTCTGCGCTGCCGCGACTTTATCAGGCTCGTTTACGTACTCAAGTAAAGCAGCCCCCTTGAGGTAGTCTTCATACGCCTCTGGGTTCTGGGTGTACCGGCGGTGAATAAGTTGTTGCTCTCCTTGGGTAAGGTGGAGATTGAGAGCGTCGGCGATTCTGATGGCGGCCTGCTCCTGCAAGGTGAAGACATCCTTTATGTCGCTCACAAAGTCGTCAGCCCAGACTTGAAACCCCGCAGAGGCATCCAGCAAACGAACGTTCACTTTCACCTGATTCCCCGCCTTGCGTACGCTGCCCTCCAGTAAGTAGCGAACCTGAAGTTCGCGCGCAATTCCCTGGAATGATTTCGCTGTTGGCTCGAGGTGAGCCGTCAAGGAATACGGGGCGACGGTGAGATTCTGAATACGGGAAAGCTTGGTGCTGATCTCTTCCGACATCCCATCGCTGAAATACTCGTTTGCCGGATCCCCACTGAGGTTTTCGAGAGGAAGGACGGCAATGGAAAGCTGGAGCGGTTTCGTCGCGGGAAGAGTTGCACTGCGCTGCCGATGCCAGATAACGATCGCGACAAGCAGGGCCGCCAGCAAGGCCACGCCGGCGAGAGCAATCTCCAGCCGGCGACTGACTAGCCGCCGCCCTACGCGCGCCGTCCCCCTTTGCCGGTCATACACCGCCACAACCTCTCGCACGGAAGAGGTGTCGCGCTTCAATCGCTCGAGGTCAGTGCGCAGGTCCGAGGCACTCTGGTAGCGGGCTTCGCGAGATTTTTCGAGCGCCTTGCTGATGGCCGCCACTAGTTTCGCTGGCAGATCGGGGTTGAGCTCGGAGGGCGGGCGGGGAGCCTCGGTGAGGATGGCTGCGAAAATCACCGCCGCGCTGGGGCCGCCGAATGGCCGGCGCCCCGTGGCCATCTCGTAGAGCACTGCTCCGAGGCTGAACAAGTCTGTGCGGGTGTCCACCGCTTCGCCCCGCGCCTGCTCGGGCGACATGTAGGCCACGGTTCCGATCGCCGCGCCGGGGCTGGTGAACTCATCCGCATCGACTGAGACCATCGTCGCGTTATCCGGGGCGGACCGGCCTTCGGCCCACCCGGTGGGGCGAACGCCATTCGCCGCCACCACTCGCTTGGCCAGGCCAAAATCCAGAATCTTCACCTGCCTATGCGTCGTCACGAAGATGTTCGCGGGCTTGATGTCGCGGTGGACGACGCCTTTGGCGTGTGCAGATTCTAACCCGTGGGTCATCTGGACAGTCAGTTCCAGCAGTTCCTCGGTCGCCATGGGCTTTCCGGAGATGCAGTGCTTCAGCGTCGTGCCCTCCAGATACTCCATGACCATGAAGGCGCGCCCTTCGTGCTCACCGATGTCGTAAATCGTGCAGATGTTCGGGTGATTCAGAGCAGAAGCAGCCCTCGCCTCTCGCTGGAAGCGGCCGAGAGCCTGGGGGTCCCGAGCGACCTCGTTGGGAAGGAACTTGAGGGCTACGAAACGGCGCAGCCGCGCGTCCTGGGCCTTGTAGACCACGCCCATCCCGCCGCCCCCCAACTTGTCCACGATGCGGTAGTGCGAAACCGTTTTGCCGACCATGAGGGGGTCGGCTTCCCGGGATTCGCGTGGTGGGCCTAGCGCCCCGGCAAAAGCCTTTGCCGCCAGTTCCACCGCCGGTGCCGGCAGAAAGTTCTCGCCTTTGCGGTGATGGGCGAGCAGGGATTCAACTTCTTGGACCAGAGACTGATCGTCTGCCGAGGCTTCTCTCAGGAAGGCATTCCGCTCACTCTCCGGGCGCTCAAGAGCCAGGTGGTACAGTCGCTCGACTTCCTGAAAGCGAGCAGGCGTCATTAGGGCTCCCTGCTCAGTTCGCGTACCAGCCAGTCTTTTGCCAGCCTCCAGTCCCGCAACACGGTGTCCGGAGATACTTTCAGCACTTCGGACGTCTCGTCCACCGTCAAACCGCCGAAAAAGCGGAGCTCCACCACTTGGCTTTTGCGCAGATCAAGGGCGCCCAGATGGTTCAGGGCATCGTCAAGGGCCAGCAAATCGGCGCGCGGTTCTTGAGAAACGATCAGGTCCTCATCGAAAGCGACTGCTTGCGCTTCCCCGCCACGCTTCGAGGCGCGCCGGGAACGCGCCAGGTCGATGAGAATGCGCCGCATCAGCTTGGCGCAGACCGCAAGAAAATGGGCACGGTTTTGCCAAGTCATCTCGCGGACATCCACCAGCCGCAGGTAAACCTCATTGACCAGCGCCGTAGTCTGGAGGGTGTGGTCCGGCGCCTGGCGCGCCATATAACGGTGAGCCGCCTTGTGCAACTCCTCGTACACCAGAGGGGTCAACTTCTCTAGCGCCTGCTCGTCACCTTTGCCCCAAGCCTGAAGCAACTGGGTTATCCCGTGTGTAGGCGGCCCGCTCATACAGCCCTTGATGTACCGGAGTCTGAAGCCTGATAGGTATAGAGGATAGCACACCGCAGCTAGGGTTATCTACCCGCCAAGCCGGCCGGCCGTTCTCAGTTTGAAGTTGTAGCGGCGAGTTTACCTCGCCATATGGCGGCGTAAAGCCGCCGCTACGCCAACCCGAGACATTACCAGCCGCCCAGCCGTTCAGCGCCGCCGGACGACCATGCGAAGAATTCCTCCACGCAGGTTACAGTTTTTGTCTCCATTTTCCGTTACTAGGAATAGAGGGACAAAATCGGGCAGTGAAGGTTAGGCAACGCAGACTTCATGCTATTCGAAGCCCGCGGCTCACTCTCTCTGAGGAAGGGCTGCGGAGTTTTGGAGCTGCGAAACTCGGATCCGTCACAGGCCGAGTAGTCGCCCGAACCATCCCTAAAAGGAGGCAACATGAGATTCAGGTCACTGGTTATATCGCTGGGGATGCTCGGTCTGCTGGTGCCGCCAGCCGGACTGGCGGCCCAGGAGGACTCACACAGTCCTCGCTACACGGTTATCGACCTCGGCACCTTGGGCGGGACGTATAGCCAGGCGTTCTATGTGAACAACCAGGGTGTGGCCAGCGGGGAGGCGAGCCTGGCTGACGGAAACTGGCACGCGATCCTCTGGCAAGGCCCATTCAAGAGAGATCTCGGCACGCTGGGAGGGTTGGCCAGCTCAGTTTTTAACTCAGCGAATGACATCGGCCAAGCCGTGGGTGAGGCCGAAACCTCGGACTCGGACCCGAACGGCGAAGATTTCTGCGGCTTCAAAGCATCCGGGGCCCCGTCGTCGGGTACATGTCTAGGCTTTTTGTGGGAGCACGGCTCTATGAATCCGCTCTCCACCCTGGGAGGCTACAACGGGGCGGCCAGTGCGATCAACAATCGAGGCGAAGTGGCCGGCAACGCGGAGAACACAACTCCCGACTCGACCTGCCCAGCTTATAATACCGCCCAGGGCCAATATCAGGTGTTGCAGGACAAGCCTGTGGTTTGGAAAAACGGCCACATCGATGAGCTCCCCACCTACGGCGGCGATCCGGACGGATTCGCTATAGCGATCAACGACTCCGGCCAGGTGGCCGGCGCGTCGGGAGTTTGCTCGACCTTCAACTTGATCAACGGTTTATATCTTTCACCGGTCCACGCCCTGCTCTGGGATGAGAAGGGCGCCGTAACCGATCTCGGCAGCCTGGGTGGCGCGTTCGGAAACCAGGCCCATAATATAAATAATCGGGGCCAGGTGGTGGGCGTATCAGACTTGGCCGGCGATGCCGTTTTTCACGGCTTCGTCTGGAGCCAACGCACCGGAATGCAGGACGTCCCCCCGCTCCCGGGGGACACCTACAGCGTCGCTCTCTCCATCAGCGACGCGGGCGAGGTGGGTGGCCTCTCAATCGACTCGACAGGTACAATTCTGCGCGCGTTCGTGGTCCTGAACGGGGTCGAGACCGACCTCAACACTCTGATTCCTGCAGATTCTCCCCTGCAACTGCAGGGGGCATGCGCTATCAATTCCCGCGGGGAGATTGCAGGCTTGGCGGTGGAGAAAAGCACCGGCGAGTCTCGCGGCTATCTGGCGATCCCGGTCGGTCGGGGGTATCCCGGGCGCTCGAGCCTTCGTTGAAAAACCAGGAGCACACGGCCGTGCCGCTCTGCTGCTGGGAAGCAGCAGGGCGGCAATGGCGGCGCGCCTGGCGATTGCAGCAGAACTCCTGCGTGACTCGCCGCACGTCCCCTTGCCCCGCAGACTATGCTTCGGCTACGATGCCTGCCACCTCCCCCCGTCTTCCCCTTCTAAGGTCGCGCCTTCGTGGACCATCACTACTGGGCCACGGGCGGTGTCGGCTTCCTCGGGGTTGCGCCAGCCTGTTCGCTTGTCAAGACGAATAGCGTTCGACCGCTGATTGCCTCGTTGAACTCTTCACTCCCCCCGTCCACGGCCAACCTGATTCCGTCGGTTGTCTGATCTGCGGAGGCCCTCCCGAGAGCGCAGTTCACTTGCAGAGTTGCGGTTTTCGCTGCCCCCCGCATCGGCGAGAGGCGGATGTGAAGGACGGCCAAGCCGCCGGCCGGCATCGAGGTCGCAAACATACGCGAGCGCGGCGAGCCGAAGGATGCAGGGCCCAGCGCCCCGTCCCCTCGCATCAGCGCACTCGGCGACGCACCGTAGAGGTCGAAACTCACGAGTTCATCGGCGATCCAGATGCCCGTCTCGAGCGCATTCCCGTCATGCGACCGATGAGTGAATGTCCCGGTAGCCATCACGGTCTTCTGCCGCGTGTTGAACACACCGGCGCCACTCATTTCAAATGTGTCACCGCTTTCGGACTTGACCACGGCCGGGCAAGCGCCGGAGTCGCCGGCGTCGCAAAGAGACCCCGCACTTATCAGGAAGGCGTAAGCGGCGCCGTCCTGAGCCCGCGCCGGAATGCAGCTCAGCAATACGGTCAAAACCAGGATTGTCGCGAACGCCCTAACCGAGTTGCGTAGCGTCTTTTCAATGAGCATGACCCCCTCCCGTCAATGAACCCGTGAAGAAATGAGACCCCTAGAATCTTGAGCCTGCCCCGACGATCGTAGGGGCACGCCATGGCGTGCCCCTACCCGAACTGTATCGCTAGAAACCATTCTCATTACCGCCGTGAAGCGCGACCTTGAACACGACGCCGCACTGGCATGTCGGGTCGCCGGCGCCGGACGCCGTGCCATAGAGATTGCCCTTCTCGTCCAGCAGAAGATTTCCTTGAGGATTGGCTCCGTCCGTGCCGCCGGTGAAGGTGTATAGGACAGTCTCTTTGCCGGCTGGATCCACCTTGAACACCACTCCGCAGCCGGATCCGTTGCAGCCGCTTAGGTTTCCTCCGAAGGCCGTCGTACCGTAAAGGTTGCCCGCCGCGTCTCGGATTACACCGGCAAACGTCGAAGAACCATCCGGGCCCCCTGTGAAGTTGTAAAGCACGCTCTCCGTTTCGCTCCTGTCAAGTTTGAAGACCACGCCGCACCCGAAGCCGCCGCAAGCGTTCAGGTCACCACCATTGCCGGTCATTCCGTAAAGGTTACCCTGACGATCAGGGACCAGCCACGCGTCAGGGTACGGCCCCCCGTCCGTTCCATTGAAAGCGTGCAGCACGGTGAATGTTCCGTTCCGGTCCAACCTATACACGGTTCCGCATCCGATTCCCCCACCCGTATCGGCGATAACCAAGCTGCTACCGCAATACCCGCTTGTGTCGCCGCCGAGCGAGGCCGTGCCATAGATATTGCCCTCTCGATCGAGCAGCAGGTCTCCGTACACACCGTAGCCGTCCGCCTCCTCGAATGTGTGGAGGACGGTCTCCTTGCCGGTCCTTAGATCCACCTTGAAAAGCACTCCACAGCCAGGGCGCGGTTGGCCGGGACAGGCTCCATTCAGGTCGCCTCCGGCAATGGCGGTGCCGTAGAGGTTCCCCGCCCAATCCTGCACCAATCCAGAGGATCCGCCCAAACCGTCCGCGCCGCCTGTAAAGGCATGGAGGACGGTTTCATTGCCTCGTGGATCCACCTTGAACACTACCCCGCAGCCAAGAGAAGGAAATCCAGGTCCAGTGCAGCCGCCTACATCCCCACCCGTGTGGGTAGTGCTGTAAAGGTTGCCCGCTTGATCACGCAGCAAGTCCATGGCAGGACCAGCCCCATCCGTCCCTCCTTCGAAGCTATACAAAACGGTCTCGTTGTTACGCCTGTCGAGCTTGAAAACCACTCCGCAGCCGGATCCGCCACACTGGTTGAGGTCGCCACCGAGAAACGCGTTGCCGTAGAGGTTGCCCTCCCAGTCTCGAACCAAGCCCGCTTGTGGGTATTCCCCGTCCGCGCCTGTAAATGTGTGAAGCACGGAATAACTTGGCGTGCCCTGCGCACGCGCCCCAACGGCGGCCCACAGAAGCATCGCTCCAAACGCCAGCGCACCACGAGTCGCCCACCCGCCCCTGCCTAAGACCCCACTGTGATTTCCGGTCTTCCTTGTCATATGTCCTCCTTTTTGTTTTCCGCCTGACCTCTCATTTGAGGTAGGCGCAAACGGCGGGACGGAACTATCACGCCCGGAAGATTTATTTGTTTGGGCTGAGAACTGCCAGTATAATTGAGGCTATTGGGCTACCCTAAATGGCAGCAACACAGAATGAAGTTACCACTCCGTCTTCCCGCGACGTGACTGGGCTGCTTCGGGCTTGGGGCAACGGGGATCGTGGCGCACTCGAGCGGCTGACTCCGATTGTTTATGAGGAACTGCGCCGCCTGGCGCGCCGTTACCTGAGGGGCGAGCGCGCCGGCCACAGCCTGCAAGCCACGGCTTTGGTGAATGAAGCCTACGTGCGCCTGGTGGATTACAAGCGCATGCAATGGCAGAATCG
>JBEKLY010000212.1:0-13949 GCA_050010015.1 Terriglobia bacterium | reverse complement strand
GGCAGCTTTTCGAGAGTCTCAGTAGCAATAAAGGAGATATCGACGCAGTGGAGATGATTGAGAAAGGTTTCCAGCATGGTCTTCAGCCGCGCGACGATCTGGGTGAACTTGCCCAACAATCGGCCGCAGCTCAAGGCCCGGGTGTTGTGCACGACAGCCTCAAAACGGAGGACGCGCTCGCCTTTGGTATAACCCTTGAGGGTCAACTGGCCAAAATGCAGCTTGAAGATGGTCAGGTCATACGTAGGTGTCTCGAGGGCGACCCCCAATGGAGGGGTTTTCCCTTTTCGATCTCGGTGCGCACGGGCTTTCATCCCAAAAATCGTCTTCAGGTGCTTCACGTTGAGACGGGCGCGGGTGCGGTCAATCAATCCTTGGAAGATCTGCTCCATTTGTCCGCCCACTCGAAACAACAGGTTGTGGCTGTATTCACCCTGATAGATCGAATACTGATAACGAAAATCGCTGGCGGCTTGCTCTTCCGAATCCAGCGCCAGGCTGAGGCAGGTATAAATCCAACGCTCGCAGACT
This sequence comes from Terriglobia bacterium, assembly GCA_050010015.1. GTDB lineage: Bacteria > Acidobacteriota > Terriglobia > UBA7540 > UBA7540 > CAVROP01. Next base: position 13,418 of record JBEKLY010000212.1, on the reverse strand, counting down.
TGCTTCAAGCGCCCTATCGCCGGCTCGGCCGACAAGGTATCTGCAACTCTCGCCAAGTCTGCGGCGTCAGAGATGTCCGTAAAGCAATTCCCGTCTTTGGTAAACCGAATTCCGCTCTTTTGGGCCTGACAGGCGACATACTCGTGGCCGTTCAGGATGATCTGGGCTCCAAAGGGCGGATGTCCCGATATCTTGATAGTCACGTGCCCCCATTCCCGGTCCAGAATGTGAAAGCTGTAGTGCTTCACGTAAGGCTTCTGCTGAACCAGTTCGCGGATATGCCCTTTCTTCGCGCGGCGAACTTTCCACACCGGAGCCACCGCCCGCGATACCAAGATCAGAAACAAACCTTGGACCGCCGGATGAGTGGCGAGGTACTCTTCCGCGATCTCGTGCTTTCGCTCGCCGTGCTCACAGTCGATCACGGGGATGCCCCGGGCTTTGGCGAAAGCATAAAGACGGCGGCTGAAGCGGCCCGCCATGCACATCAGATGGGCATCGTCCAACTCCGCGTCCGAACCGCTCCAAAGCCGCCGCCACCAGGTCCGAAAACCACCCGGCGTATGGAGAAGCGGATTGTACGCATTCAGCACGATGCGATCCACGCATGCATAACTGCCGTCAAGAAGATCGGCGTAGTAAGTACTCAGTTCGTTGGTCATGAACCCGAACGCTACACGCATCGGACTCGTTTTTCAACTGCCCCAGCAGGGGCCACTTTTTCCGAGCGCAGTCTCGGAAAAAGCGTAGAAATCTTGAAGTCGAAAATCTGGTGTAAATGAGTCAAGTTCTTGCAGTGCAGTAAAGCCCCTGAAACACGCGTCGTTGGGCTGGGGCGAAGCCCCGTTAGTGTCCCGAGTCAGAAGTTCGTTGAATAATTCAGCCCGTCAGCCGACGGGCGGCAGCGAATAGCCCACGGCGTAAGCCGTTGGTCACGAGAGCACCGCCCCTCACCCCATCCCCTCTCCCGCGCCGCGGGAGAGGGGTGCCGAAGGCGGGGTGAGGGCCGTCCAACCCAGGGCTTACGCCCTGGGCTACTCTATGCCGCCCCTAACGGGGCTCTAAAGAACGGTCAAGCTTGAAAAAGACTTTGTTAACGATCTTCTGACTCAGGACACTGGCACTCCAGTGTTCGAGATTAGGAATGGCCTAACTGCCACCCACGGCGCCAAAAGGCCGCGGCGAGAAGGACGGCGGCAAGGGCAAGATAAATGCAACCGTACTCGACGGTATGCCGGCCGTTGGCGCCACCGGTGAAATCGAAACCCGGAACTCGGTTCAGCGGCCCGCCGTACCACAGCGCTGTGAAGAACCCTTCGAACGGGCGGCTGGATTTTGTCCAAACCCCAAGAGCCAGCGCCAGACTCGGGATAAAGAGTGCGCCGGCGAGCCAGCCTAAAACGCCCTGGTAGTCGGCTGCGACCAGAAGTCTCGAGGCAACTCCCCCGCCCGTGACCACCGCAATGAGCGCTCCGGCAAGCCACGCGGCGGGGAGTTGCCGGGGCAGAACTCCCGGGCAGGAGAAGACGAGCTGCTCCGTGCCGTGTCGAGTTTCGCGCGCGCCCATGGCCGACCACACGACTACGGGCCAAATCCACGCGGCGGTCAGCAGCGGGCCCCGCGAAACCTCAAGGGGGGCGGCGCACTGCGCCACAAGCAGCCCACCGGCCACCGCATACCACCACCAGGAGTATCCCTTCAACGCAAGCTTTAACTCCGCCATGAGCATCCCGGGGAAACCCCAGCTCCGTGCGGCGGCGAGCGGGGTCAAGTGAGTGACCGCATAACTGCGAGAGAACCCAACGGATACAGCGTTGTTCCCCTCCTCATTGAGGAGGGGACTAAGCGGTGGTGTGGACTTTTGGCGAGAGCGACGTCCGGCACCGGACGGCCTGCCGCGCGCCGGATCGAAGCGGTCGAAGAAAAGAGCAGCACATAGCGCGAGCCCCGCCGCGGCCCCAATCCATCCCAGCCGCAATAATACGTGCGCCAGGTCCCAGTGGATCCCCGGCCAACGAAGGCCGCCGGCGACAACCGTCTTGCGGGCAAATTCAAGCTGTAGTCCGAACTCCCCGTTATAGTTCGGGATGGCTGCGCTTGCCGCGCGCGTGACGCTTGCCATCACCGCAAACAGGCCCGTGAAATCGAGTCCCTCGTGGCCGGTGATGACCGGCAGTGTGATCAGGAAGCTCCAGGCAAAGAACCACACGACATTGCCGACGCCGCCGCGCAGGACCGGCACAGACTCGAACAGCGCCGCCAGGGCTCCCGTTACCGCCATCGCCGGCAGCGCCAGCAGGAGGAAAGGCGAGAGCAGGGCCCAGAGGTCAACGTGCGGGTCTTCCGCCACCACGAACTGCATGACGATAGAGGCCAAGGCCAGCACTCCCACCTGGACACTGAGGACTGCGGAATTACTGAGCCATTTACCCAGCAAATAGACAGCGCGTGTTAGGGGCGTGGCAGCGAGGATTTCGCCCACACGGGTTGCCCGGTCCCGCTCGATCGCGTTCTTCACCACGTAGAAGCCCACCAGGGAAATAAAGCAGGAGGCCACCATGGCCATGTTCGCGCCGATCCAGGCCGAGGTGTAAATGCCCCGGTAATCGCCGAGGCGCAAGGCAATCTTCCCCGTGGCCGCGGCGTAGCCCAGATAGACGGCGAAGAGCAGCGTCACGAGGAAACTGTACCGCCGTACGCGCTCGAGGAAATCAGCTCGGGCAATATGGTAGATGGCGCGAAAATTCACGGCGCGCCTCCCGGGGAGGCTGTCTGGCTGCGGTGGGCCGCCAAAGTGCTGAGATATGCGTCCTCGAGCGATGGTTCGACAGGGCGTGCCGACGCAGCCGGGCCATGGTCCGCCACCACGCGGGCGTGGACTCCGTCGCTGCGGTGCGCCGTGTTGCTCACCAGATAGTTCTTACGAAGTTCGCTGAGGTCTGAACTGGGTATTACCATCTCCCATACGCGGCCATTGACCGATTGAAGCAGCGTTTCCGGGGCGCTCTCGACAACCAGCCCTCCGTGATCGATCAGCGCAATGTCCGTCGCCACCGCTTCCACATCGGAAACAATGTGGGTCGAAAGGATCACAATGCGCTCCCCGGAAAGCTCTGACAGCAGGTTGCGAAACCGCACACGCTCTTCCGGGTCAAGCGCGGCCGTCGGTTCGTCCACGATCAACAACCTCGGATCGTTCAGCAAGGCCTGCGCAATTCCCACCCGCTGCCGCATGCCCCCGGAATATCCCCCCAGCGGCCGGCGCGCGGCGTCCGTGAGGTTAACCAATTCGAGCAGTTCGGAAATGCGCCTTCGGGCGGCCGAGGCATCGATGCGTTTTACTGCGGCCAGGTATTCAAGAAATTCCACCGCATTCAGGTTCGGGTACACGCCGAAGTCCTGAGGCAAATAGCCAAGCACGGAACGCACACTGTCCGGGGACTTCGCGATATCGGTGCCGTCCCATAAAACTCGGCCCTCGGTCGCTCGCGTCACGGTGGCGAGGACGCGCATGAGAGTGGACTTGCCGGCGCCATTCGGCCCTAGCAGGCCCAACACTCCCCGGCCAAGCGTCAGGCTGAACCCGCGCAACCCCCAGACCTTGCCGCGGTAGATTTTGCCCACATTCTCAATAACGAGCTGCATTAGCGTCTCCCGATTGGCACTTGATTATACGCGCCGTCACGCCTCAGAGTTCCAGCCGGCAGGCGCAAGGACAGGCATCACTAAGGCTCGTAGCGCTGGCCTTTAGGCCAGCATCTGGAGTTTCTACATTTTCATCGCCCTTGTTTGCCGCATGGCCGTTCTCGGCCACATGGAAGCGCAAAGCTCGCATCTGTGTCTGCCTCAAGCCCCAAAGGGGCGATCTATCACAGCCCAGGCTAACGGCCTGGGTCAACGTCGCCCCTTCAATCTCGAAGCCCTGTAGGGGCGAAATACAGCTCCGGCGCATGGGTTCGCGATGCTTGGCGCCGAAGGCGACGTGGACGTGCAGTTGGGACAAGAATTGCGGCATGGGAACTACCCTATTCCGCCCTTGCAGGGCTGACCCAATCTCAACGGGCCGACATTGCTGACCCAGGCCGTTGGCCTGGGCTTCGTTAGAGCGCCCCTTTGGGGCTCAGCAGCCGACCTGAGCACAACTGTCTCGACGGCGAGGCGACACGATAAGGAAGTCAGGTCGAAAAAGCCTCGCCGGATATGTAGAAACTCCAGGCGCTGGCCTTTAGGCCAGCAATTGCCGACCCTTCGCTCCGCTCAGGGCAGGCTCTGAAGGTCGGCGCTACGTCCAGACTAAAACACGTTGTGCTGAGCCTTGGCATTGTAAGTCCTCGGTTTAGATGTTATATTGGAATATAATCGAAAGGATCGGCGATGCACAGAACGAATCTACGCAAGGTCGGTGGATCAGTGATGCTGGCGGTGCCGCGTCCCGTGCTGGAGGTTCTGCACTTGGGGCCGGGAGCAAGCGTTGACATTAGGGTGGAGCGCGATCGGTTGGTGGTGGAGCCGCACGCGCGTCCCCGCTACGCCCTGGAGGAACTGCTTGCGCAGTGCAATCCTAAGGCCCGGCGCAGCAAAGAAGAGCGGGAATGGCTCAGTAACAAACCCGTGGGCGGCGAGCTGATCTAATGCGGCGTGGTGAAATCTGGATAGTGGGACTTGATCCCGTTGAAGGACACGAGCAAAAGGGCCGCCGTCCGGTCTTGGTCATCTCTCCGGACGCCTTTAACCGAGTCACCAAAGTACCGGTAGTTCTCCCCATCACGAGCGGCGGGAGCTTCGCGCGAACGGCCGGATTTGCGGTTTCGCTCACCGGCGTCGGCACCAAGACGACTGGAGTAATCCGCTGCGACCAGCCCCGAGCGCTGGATCATGGCGCGCGCAACGGAAGAAGGCTGGAGAGTGTGCCGGATACGGTAATGGATGAGGTCCTGGCGAAGTTAGCGACAATTCTCGAGTGAGCCTGAAACCTGCTTCAGTAGCACAGCCGCTCCTGGCTGTGCGGGAAGAGAAGGATGGCGGCAAGACCCAGCACCGGCAGGAGTGCCGGTGCTACCCGGGAGGTGGACTTATGAAGAAGGCGACGTATCTCGCGGCTTCGATGTTGCTGGCGGCGTTGCCCGCGTTTGCGGCGGATCAGTCGCCGCCGGACGTCTTCACCGTCACCAGTGAGATCAAGCGCGTCGTGCTGGTGCGCATGAAGTACAACACCGACCTGTTGGGCGGCTTGCAGCGGGCGGTGAATAGCGAAAAGATCAAGAACGCGGTGATCCTGAGCGGCGTCGGATCAGTCACCCGGTATCACGTCCATGCGGTGAATAGCACCACGCTTCCGGCAAAGTTGGCCTATACGGAGCGCGCAGCTCCCATGGACCTTATCGCGGTTAATGGGTACGTGCTGAACGGACGAATCCACGCCCATATCACCATGACGGACGACCAGAAGGCCTTCGGCGGACACCTTCACGAAGGAACTACCGTTTTCACCTTCGCGATCGTTACACTCGGCATCCTCGACGATAAGGCCGACCTCAGCCGCTTCGATGACCCGAACTGGCGATGAGCCGGGTCATATTCTAGACTCGCGGTGGATCTCTCGCGGGCGTCGTCTCCGCACTACGCAGCGTATTCCACGCGCGGTGACCACAGCAACAGGGAATATTCGAGAGTTCAGTAGCTTGAGAAAAGAAGTTGTAGGAACGTACTCGCTTGCCTAGGAAGGGCCATCATAGGGGTTGTCGTGCGCGCTTGCACGTCAAGGCCTTGTCAATCGACGGGTAGTTTCGGATATCTGGAGCAGAGAGCGGAGGGCCTCATTCACTGCCGCTGATGTGCGGAACGCCTTGGCCACATCGGGTTCCAAGACAGCAACATTTGCGCCCTCCCTCATGATGCGACGGTAATACTTTCCACGCACGGCTTTAGAGTAATCGAAATTGTACTCTGGGCGCAGGTCATCCCCTTGCGCCCGCATCTTCCCCTTCATGACGCTACATCGCCTCCTGTGCCTGCACCGGCACGATCTGCGCGACACGCTCCATCACTTTCTTGTTTTGGGCTGCCTTCTTCAGGTCGTACTCCGCTTGCAGGCGCATCCAGAATTCGGGAGTGCTGCCCAGTAGTCGGGAAATCCTCAGGCACATGATCGCGGACAGAGGTCTCCGCTCAGCCAAGAGATCGTGCATCATCTGGCGCGACACGCCTAGTGCTTTTGCCGCCGCCGTGACCGACAGTCCGACCTCGGGAAGAATATCCTCCCTGAGAATTTCGCCCGGATGTACAGGTGGCAATCCGTTCTTACGACTCAACTTTTCCTCCCTAATGGTAGTCTAGCTTGGAAAGCAGGTCCGCGCTACGCCTTGACTGCCCAATGCACGCCGATGCCGCCGGCAATATAGGAGTGCGCGTCGACACGCGTATACCCCATCCGCCTCAACAACCAGGAGAAATCTTCGATCGAAATGAATCCTCGCAGAGAGTCGGGAATGTAAGTGTAGGTGCGGGGACGGCCGTGCAATAGAAAGCCCCAGAAAGCACCCTGGGCGTAGAGATATCCGAGATAGAGCGCGCGCCAGAGGCGATTGGCAGGCAGAAAGAAATCCAGGCTCACCAGCATGCCGCCCTTTCGAGTGACGCGGCGAATCTCTTGAATCGCGCCGTTCAAGTTGGGGAAGTTGCGTAGACCGTAGCCAACAAAGACGCAATCGAATAGATCGTCGGGGAAGGGAAGCGCCATAGCATCGGCGCAGATCGCCCTGCAGCGACACCGCCGTCGCGCCGTCTCGAGCATCGGTTGGGTGATGTCCGCGGCGACGACCGTGGCGGCTGGCAGAGATTGAAGAACGAGTTGCGAGAGGTCGCCTGTGCCGCAGGCAAGGTCCAAGACCAACGCACCATCCGGCAAAGCGGCCTTGCGGACTGCGAGCTGTTTCCAGCCACGATCCATGCCGTACGAGAACACGCTGGTAACGAAGTTGTACCGAGGAGCAATGGCGCCGAACATCTGGCGCATCAGGCGCCGATCGGACTTTTCCGCAGGCACTATCATGTGGAACAGAAATCGTACCATTGTTGCGTCGGCGATGTCGCAGCCATTCCCGCGAAAGCGGGAATCCATCGGTTCTTGGACTGACAATGGATCCCCGCTTTCGCGGGGATGACGGACTCTGCGGGAGCTGTACGCGGGGGGAAAAGACCCCTCACCCGTCACGCTCCGGCTGATGAAAACGCCGGCAGCGCGACACCCTCTCCCCACGGGAGAGGGCTGCCCCGGCACATTAGTTTGCCGAAAGCTGATAGCTGACGGCTGACAGCTTATTCCGTAATTCGCGTGACCGCCGTGCCCTGCAACGCTTCGGGGATGTTTTCAGGGGAAGTGATGCTAGCCGTCTCTCAAGAGAGCAGTGCCAGGAGCATTGCCTTCTGAATGTGCAAGCGGTTCTCGGCCTGGTCATAGACAATGGAGCGAGGTGAGTCCATGACCTCGTCCGTCACTTCCTGGCCGCGCCGCGCCGGCAGGCAATGCATGAAGAGCACCTGAGGCCCCGCGGTGCGCAAGAGTCCTGAATTGACCTGGTAAGGTCGGAAGACGCGCTGGCGCGCGTCGGCTTCGTCTTCCTGGCCCATGCTGATCCAGACATCGGTATAAACGGCGTCCGCGCCCGCCACGGCTTCGAGGGCATCGTGAGTGAGGGTGATGTCCCCGCCTTCGCGTTTGGCGTCGGCTACAACGGAGCGGTCCGGTTCGTAGCCCGCCGGGGTGGCGATGCGCATGCGCACGCCCAGTCGCGCGGCGCCGTAAATAAGCGAATGAGCCACGTTATTGCCGTCGCCTACCCAGGCGAGTGTTTTGCCCTCCAAGGGCCCTTTGTGCTCGAGCAGGGTGAAGTAGTCGGCCAGCGCCTGGCAGGGATGCTCGAAGTTCGAGAGGGCATTGATGACGGGAATCGAAGCGTTGGCGGCAAACTCCATCACAGTCTGATGGGCGAAGGCGCGGATCGCCACCGCGTTCACCCAGCGCGATAGATTCTGCGCCACGTCCTTCACTGACTCGCGCTTTCCTAAGCCGACTTCCTGCGGACCGAGGTAACTGGCCTTCCCGCCCAGTTGCTCCATGCCGACCTCGAAACTCACACGGGTCCGCAGGCTCGGCTTCTCAAAAAGCATCGCCAGGCTCTTGCCCTCAAGAGCGTTCTTGAATCGGCTCGGTTGGGCCTTTACGCATTCGCCCAGCTTGAGCAGGTATTCAACCTCCGCCGGAGCCAAATCGTGCAAGGAGACGACGTGCCGATGGGCTAGTGATGTAGGCCGTGACGGCAGCCGAGTCTCCCTATCAGCCCGCGTTACAACCCTGAGTCTGCGCATGATCAAATCCTTTCTACCGTTTTCCAGAACACCTGTGGTGCGGGCGTCTCGCCCGCAGTCGCGGGAGCGTCCCGCTCCCGCGCGAGGGCAAGATGCCCTCGCGACCGCGGGCGAGACGCCCGCGCCACAACGCCTTCACGCGATCTTCGCCTTCCTGGGCCACGCCGCGCGCGCTGGCCCTTGATCCGTTCCGGTTCGGCCACCGTCACCCGGCATTCGGTTTCGATCACCTGGGCGCCGGGGTTGATCTTGCGAATGTTCGACCGCACGGCTTCGATAGCCTCCTGGCCCGCCGTATCCACGTTGTTGATCACCAGCACTTCCGCGCGGCGGAAATTCACTTCCCCGGAGTAATAACTCAGCTCGTGCCCGGCGGCCGTGAACGCCACCACCCGGTAAGCAGGATCGTCTCGAAACACCACGTTGAAATTGTGGAAGTCCCTGCCTGCCGCACCAAGTATGATTACTTTTTTCATGGCATGTGCCTCAAGTTGCAGTGACGAGTGACAAATGACAAGTGACGAGACTACCTCCGTGGAATACGACCGCCTCGACCATGAGAGTGGCATGAAGCAAGAGGCGGGCCAAGTTCGTAACATTCTCCGGAGTGATCTCGTAACTTATTAGTTTTAAAATGGTTAAAGGTAAAGGAGGGTCAGGGCGTGGAGAATTCATGCAGACCTTTGGGGGTTATTACACTGCTTCTTTATGTCCCTAACTCATTGGATGTAGAGGCCGTTCCCAGCTACGCGTCAGTCGACGAGCGCGAACACGCAAAACCCGAGCCGATGTAGCCGACTGTTTGTCGCTTTACGTATCCGCCCTTCGGCTCGAAAGTCTTAGCTTCGTTTTGCGTAAAATGCGCCGTTTTTGCTCCTTTCAGCGTTCAATTTGTGCAAACTTGCGCGTAAAATGCGCGCAATTTGCACCACTAAAAAAAGTGATGTCCTTTGTTTTCAAGTACTTCTTAGCTTCGTTCCCACTGTTTTTCATTTATTCTATTTCCCAGCTTGCCCCTCTCGGCGGGACCATCCCGCCAACCCTCGCGCCTCGCCGGTTTCCGGCGCCCGCCTACGACAATTTGTCCACAAAATGACCACAATTATAGGCTAGCACGCACCCCGGGGTTTGTCAAGTAAAGAATACGTAAAAAGTGAAGGGACTCTCCCGAATCTCATCGCGCTACGTCGTTCGTGCGATCCCATGGCGCCTTATCAAGGGACGCGAACAGGGGAAGGCGGGGGTTGGCCTCCACAGAATCCGGCGGAAATGACGGAGTGGGTCATGGGCTCGAATGCCACGAAAAAGTGGGAACCGTCTGCAAGAGGGATGATGGCCGAGTACCACGAATAACCCAGGGCGGAAAGGCTATGGGGCTGGGGTTTCTCAGCGCAGCCGAATTGGCCGTGATGAGGAGGCTCATCGAGAGCGAGCGTGATGTGAGAATTGCCCAGAAGGCGCCGCGTACTCTTCGAGAGCGTAAAAGCCTTGGCCAGGTCGTCCACCGTGAGTTGCAGCGGATGCGCCGCATCCAGCTTCACGCCGCCGGCTTGTATCTTCTGGATCGCATCGATGGTTTCAAAGAGGGCTATCGATCTTTGGTTCCGGGCTCGGACGACAAAGGAGAAGAAGGCCATCAAAGAAAAGCTGCACAGGAATGTCACTAGGGCCAAAGGCAGCAGATTTCGGACCAATGAAAGAGCGCTGTCCTGGACCTGCGCCCGAAAAAGTCGGTAACTTTGGATCGTTGCCAAGGACAAAGTTGGGACCAAGACGGCCCACTCCATGGGCACGAGGTACCCCCGATTGTAGAAAAACTCCCAAAAGGTGGATCTGGAAAATGGGAAGGTTTCGAATATCGAAGAAACAGCCTCGGCGAATTTCACGTTTGAGAACGGATCGAACCTTGAAAAAAAGAGGTTCGTGAGTGCGGGTCCCGCCCACTTGCCGAGCTCACCGGCGAAATAGAGGGCGATCATCACCGGAAGAGCCCAGAGCACGGCAGGCACCGTCCCTTTGACTGCGCACGCGCACCAGAAGGCGGCAAAAGTCAGAAGCACCGCCCCGACCGGCAAATCCCTTCCGATATGCACATCTGCAAACGATCCCCATAATCTTCCGGCAATTAAAAGCGGCACCAGCCCCGCACCTACGAATCCCGCAAACAGCGCCATGCACAGCTTGATGAACCACTGGCGGCGGGCCGACACCGGCAACGTCAGTTGCCACGCGTGCGTCCCCGACGTTCTTTCTTCCCCCAGCGGCAGGCTTCCGGCGAGAATGGCTATCATTAACGTAGTGATCACACCTGCGCCGACCACCACGATTCCGGAATTCACGGTTAATCCTTGCGGGTACAGCAACCCCACCAGGATCAGGCATGCCCAGCCCACGGCAGCCAACAAGCTGATCAGCCAGACCGGGCGCAGCAAGCGAAGTTCCTTGCGCATCAAGTTCAGGACCGCTCCGCTGGGGCGGCAGCGCAACCAACGGGCCCATGCTCCCGGCATCACGTCTGCACCGGCCATCAACAGATCATCGCCGGCCATGCCTCCCGTCGCCTGAAACCGCGCCAGCATTCGCCCGCCCAGCCAGAGCATTGCACCTGCATAGCAAACGAAGACGAAAACAACGCTTGAAACAACCATGGGGTTTCCCGGCGCGAGATATCCGCGCGCGCGAAGCCAGGTGGCCAAGTTTGCCCAGGGAAGAGCAAAGCCGATGAAGGATTGTACGCCAATGTTCAGGACGATGCCGCCCACCGTTGATCTTGTGAAAAGCGTCCAAAACGTCGCCGAGGCCGTGATGGCGACGATCCACGCACCCCCAAAGACCCATAACTTCCAGTCGTGCCGAAATGAGGTCGCCCGCAAAGTCAGTGAGAAAAACAGAACCGCGGACAGGACCGCAACCACCGTAACGCTCAACTTTTCGCCCCAGATTTTCGTCCGCCGTATAGGTTGAGAAAGCAGCAGGGAAAGCGTCCGGTGCTCGAACTCGTTGCCCAGCGGGAGAGTCGCGAGCAGCGGGATCCCGAGGAAAAACCCAATCGGCCAGATCAACTCCATTAATTGTGGCGGGTGCGCGAGCGGCAGCAGGGCCGCCGCGACCACGGCGCACCAGGGCCAGAAGAGCGGATGCGCTTCCTTATACATTCTCTGGGCGTTCATGTTCGTCTCCTTTTCTCGTAGGGGCAGGCCTTGTGCCTGCCCCACCCGTCGGTACGGCCGACACCAAGGCGCCCACGAGGGGCACAGGCGCTAGAATAAGCCCGTCACCTGACGCCAAGCCGCATCAGCGGCGCAAGAATGTGGCCCACGGCGCCAGCCGTGGGATCACGACAAACAGCGAGCAAGCTGAGCCACGTAGTGGCGACAGAAGAGATTATGAAGACAGCTCTGTCGCCCCTCCCGGGGCTTTTCGGGTGCATCGGCCCTCGTCCCTCCCCACGGCTGTCGCCGTGGGCCACATTCTTGCGCCCGCCCCGGCGGGCTTCGGAATCGGATCGAGCCTACTCTGGCGCCTATGCCCACGAGGGGTGCCCCTACGCCTTCAAGGTCGCGACAAAAATCTCTTCCAGTGTCAGCGACTCGGTGGTCAGCGACTCAGGACTGTGTTGCTTCAAGCGCTGCATCAATTCGGGGCCCGAGCCATTAGCAATCAATTCCAACTCGCGACCGTCGCGGCGCACGTGCAATGCTGTTCGCAGGTCGATTTCCGGCGGCGCTTGTGCAAAGCGGGCGCGAATCTTCTGGTAACGCTCGCGGGCCTGGTCGGCGTCGAGCGTCAGCACCGTGCGGCCATGATCGATGAGCGTGAACTCGTCAATCAATCCCTCGAATTCGGTGATGAGGTGGGTGGAAACCAGGATCGTGCGCTTGCCCGGAACGCCCTGCTGATAGGCGCCGATCACCGCCTCGATGAACTCGCGGCGAACGATGGGGTCCAGACCCGAGGTTGGCTCGTCGAGCACCAGCAGGTCCGTCTCCGGGCAGACCGCGGCGACGAGCGCCACCTGCGTCCGCTGGCCCTTCGACAGATTTCCGGTGCGCTGCGCCGGATCGAGCTGGAAACGCTCAAGCAACTCTTGCTCCGTCCGCCGGTTCCAATGGGCGCGGAATGAAGCAAGGTAGTCCAGCGTCTCGCGCACGCTCATCCACGAATAGAATGCCACCTGGTCCGGCACGTAAGAGAGAAGGCGTTTCACCTCCACTTCGTGTTTTGCCGGATCGAGGCCGAAGACGCGCACCTGGCCGCTCTGCGGACGGAGCAAATGGAGCAGACACTTTATGGTGGTCGTCTTGCCCGCGCCATTGCGGCCGAAGAACCCGTAACAGCGTCCGGGCTCGACCGTCAGGCTCAAGTTACGGACCGCTTCCGCGCGCCCGTAAGCGTAATTGAGGTTTTCGATCTGGATCGGGAGAGTTGGAGATTCCATGGCTGCTCAAGCCTCCTTAGGGTCTTCATGGGCGCGCCGTTTGTCGTCGAGCACATCCAGCCGCTCGTGGATTAATTCCAGGAATTCATCATGGGGCACCTGCAAATGGTGCGCTTGCACAACCACCTGGTCGATGTGCTCGATCAGCAACTCCCGCCGGACCTTCTTCCGCAACGCCGATTGATTCTCTTTCAGGAAACAACCCCGCCCCGGCAGGGTTTCGATTACGCCCTGACTTTCGAGCTCCGCATAGGCTTTGGCAACCGTGTTGCGATTGACGCGCAGTTCCTCAGCCAGAGGACGGATCGATGGGAGCGCCTCGCCGGCCCGCAGCGCCCCTGAAGCGGCGGCGGTGCTGATCTGACCCACGATCTGGAGATAGATCGGCATGCCTGACTTGAAATTGATTTGAAGTATCATCTGTGGCTCCTGTCATATGACACTAGGACAGTTGAAGGGCGATGTCAAGAAGTATTTTCAGGGGTTCCTATTACTACTACGTTAAGTCAAGGCGGTCGCTTTCGCTTGCGAATTTTGCTACCACAATACGCACAATGTCCGGTCCAGGTGAACAGGAGGCGTTGGATCTCACGGCGCGTCTGTGGCAGGGTCC
>JBEKLY010000211.1:0-14113 GCA_050010015.1 Terriglobia bacterium | reverse complement strand
ACTCCAGGAATTGCGTCACGCTTTCTTTCCAAAGCTTGGCGTTCCAGGCTATGGGCTTCATGCCCCCATGCTAAGTCATGCGAAGGAGAATTGCAACGTATACTTAACATAGTCATACTAGCTAGATGTGGGTTGGTCATTGCCTGTGATCTCTCAGCCCTGAAAGGGCGGCCCAGCAAAGCCCAGGCCAACCAAGCTGTCCAAGAATCGACGTTTGTCATCCTGAGCGCAGCGAAGGATCTCAGCAGTTGTTCCTGAGTTGTTGAACCACGGGAAACTGCAGGGATCCTTCGCTTCGCTCAGGATGACGGGCGGCTGATTTTTTCACAGTTTCTCACGCCCGGGGCTACTATGGAGGGATTCGTATGCGTCCTGACATCGTTCCAGGTGCGATCTTCCCGGACTATGAGCTTTCCGACCACGCCGCGAAACGGCGGAAGCTATCCGAACTGCAAGGACAATCCCCCATGGTCCTCGTCCTCAGCCGCGGTGGTTTCTGCCCGAAGGACCGCCGGCAGGCTGAAGGGCTGGTTCTACTCCGTCGTGAGCTCGAGGTTGCATACTGCCGGCTGGTTACGATTAGCACCGACAGTATCACTGAGACGAATGAATATCGCAGCGGGGTCGGGGCGCACTGGCCTTTCCTCTCCGACGCAGGACGTGTCGTCCAAAAGGACCTGGACATCGCCGAGTATACCGATCCTGTTCATAATCCCATGATCCCTCACGCGATCGTGCTCGAGCCCGGCCTCGTTGTTTATAAGATCTACAACGGCTACTGGTTCTTCGGCCGGCCCACTCTGGAAGAACTCCGCCAGGACCTGCGGGCCGTTTTGAAGAAGTGCCGGCCGGACTGGGATATCACAACGCCGGAAATGAAGGCTGCGTGGCAGCAGGGCCGCAAGGATCTCTTCTACCCGTACGGCAAAACCTTCGCCCAAACTCTCGGCGAACAGGACTAAGCGCAGCATGCCCGCAGCGATTTCCAGATTGCAATTTCGGCTACATCAGGACCACGTAAAGGGCAATATTAATTGTGATATTGCTAGAAGAGATGCACCTTCAGGGTCAGATACTTCTTCGGATTCTTCTGGAACTCGGTGAGGAAGTCTTTCATCGACTTCGAGCTGTCGCTCAGATTGTTGTAGAGCGTGGGATCAGTCGAGAATTTTCCCAGCGTGCCTTGGCCATCGGCCATGCGGGTGGAGATCTTATCGAAGCGGTCGAAGATGACGTTGGCCCGGTCGTAGAGTTGAGAGTCGGTGGCGAGTTTGCCCAGCGTCCCGCGGCCCTGATTGATGCCGTCGAAGAGTGAGTTGGCCTGCGCCACGAGGTGATTGACATTATTGTACACGCCCGGGTCGGCGATGAATTTGGCGATGCTTCCCGGGCCGTGTTGCATGTCGTCGAGCACTTTATTGAGGTGGTCAAAGGTGGAGGTAGCGTTGTTGTAGAAGGATTCGTCCTCCAGCAGTTTGCCCAGCGAGCCCTTCCCCTGGTCGAGGTTGGTCACCATCTGGTCGAGCTTGGCGGCCGTCGTATTGAGGTGGTTGAAGAGGGTTTGATCGTAGATGAGCTTGCCGATGGATCCCTTCCCGGATTGCAACTGGCCCGTGATGTTGTTGAGTTGGGCGCTCAGGACGCGCAAGTTGACGATGACGTCGTCGGCGTTTTGAACGACCTGTTTGATCTCCGCACCCTCGGAGCTTTTCAGCACGCCTCCGTCGGGAACCACCTCCTGACTGCGGGCTCCGCGCGTGAGGTCCACATAGCTTTCACCCAGCAGACCGACGGTTTCGATGCTCGCCACCGAATCTGCCCGGATCTCCTGTTGGTAGCTCCGCGAAATGGCCATCAAGACCTCGACAGCGCGATCGCGATCCGTGTAGGGCGAGATTTGCACGCGCTTCACGTTGCCGACCGCCACTCCCGCCAGCCGGACTTCCGCGCCGTCGCGCAGACCAGAGGCCTCCGAGAGGTAGGTTTTCAAGGTGTAGCGCTTGGTGAAGAATCCTACCTGACCGCTGATAAAGAATATGCCGACGGCCAGGATGGCCAGGCCGACGATCACCATGACACCGACACGAAGCTGAGCCCAAGCTATTCTCTGCTGTTGAGGCATGATTTGTCTCCTTCCCGAGTCGACTATGCACTAGCGAGCCACTTTTCTCGCGGACCGGTCACCAACCATTTGCCGCCCCTCAAGTCACCTCTCATTGTAGACCAATCAGGGCGCAGATTCGCGCGCTCCGAAGGGAAAAGCAAGTCAAAAGGCAAATCGCAAAGCGCAAAAAGCAATTGCGAGAACGGGGAGCGGGGGTCCATTGTTGCCACGGAGCACAATGGTTTCCCTCTTGCGCGGGAATGACGTGGCCCTTGAGTAGGGGCGGTTCGCGAACCGCCCCTTCCAGCCCGATTCGCGGGAATGACATGATTTTCGGGGGAGCGAAGCGAGGAATGATCGGAGCAATTTTGCCATTCGGCTTTTGCCGTTTGACTTGCTTTTCCGCCGCCCTGCGGGCTGGGTGACAATAGCCTATTTATGGGGTCTACTCAAGGAACTTCAGCAGGTAATCGTCGTGGGTGGAAGCCAGCTCGTGGGCAGTCCCCTGGAAATACGCCTCGCCATCGCGCAATAACAGAAAGCGCGTGACGGGCGGGGGGCCTGCGTGATTCAGGCTGCGCAAGGGCACCAGCGCCGCCTTCTGCTCCAGGTAGACGTAGTTGGTGAGCACGAACGCGTCCTGGAGGCGGTGTGTGACCACCAGCGACGTGACGTGTTGCACGTCGCGCAGTTTGGCGATCTGCATGGTGATGGTATGGCTGGTGACCGGATCGAGGCCGGCGGTGGGAGAATCGTACAGCATGATCTCGGGCCGGCTGATAATGGCGCGGGCGATGGCAACGCGCCGGCGCATGCCGCCGGAGAGCTCGGAGGGTATTTTGTCGATGGCTTCTTCCATCTCCACAAACCGCAGCCCCTCGCGCACTCGCCGCTCGACCTCTTCCTCCGGCTCGAGCCCCTCTTCCCGCAGGCGATAGGCGACATTCTCATACACCGAGAGCGAGTCGAACAGCGCGCCTTCCTGGAAGACAATGCCCATTCGCCGGCGAATCGGGTCGAGTTCGTCCTCCGAAAGAGGCGTAAGGTCGCGTCCGTTCACCAGCACCTGGCCGGATTCCGGTTTGATAAGGCCCAGGATCAATTTGAGGAGAACGGATTTTCCCGCCCCCGTCACGCCCAGGAGAAACAGCGTTTCACTCTGGTCCACGCGGAGGGAGATTCTGGAAAGGACCTGCTTCTCTTCAGAGGTCAGCGAAACCTCGCGCAGTTCGATGACCGGCGGTTTGTCCATGGGTTCCTTAGAAGAAGTGAAGGGCGATCAAGAACTTGGTGATAAAGAAGTCAAGCACCAGAATCAAGACCGAGGCGACGACCATGGACTGCGTGGTCGACCGCCCCACGCCTTCCGTGCCTCCTTTGGTGTTCAATCCGTAGTAGCAGCCGACCAGGGCGATGAGGAAGGCGAAGAAGAAGGGTTTGATCAGGCCCTGGATGACGTCCTGCATCGTCAACGTCTGATAGACAGAAGTCCAATACTGCTCCGAGGTTAGCCGCACCGTGTAATAGCTGATGAAAAATCCCCCGAGGATTCCGCAGAAGTCGGAGAGTATGGTCAGGACAGGCAAAGTCGAAACCGTGGCAACCAGGCGAGGCAAGACCAGTTTTCGAATCGGATCGGTGCCGAAAGCGCGCATGGCGTCGATCTGTTCGCTGACCAGCATCGAACCGATTTCCGAGGCAATTCCGGAGCTGACGCGCCCGGCGACCATCAGTGCGGTCAAAACCGGACCGAGCTCACGCACCACGGAGAGCGCCACCACTTGCCCCAGAATGCTGACCTCGCCGAAAGTGGAGAGGGTTCTGTAAGTCTGGAGGGCCAGCACGCCGCCCGTGAAAAAACCCGTCAACAGCACGATAGGCAAGGACCCTACGCCGATCACGTCCATCTGGAGCAAGGTGTCAACGATGTACCGGGGAGTGGTAATGAAGCGGCGGAGAGAAACTACCAGAAGAAAGGTGAAATCCTGGACGGCCAGCACCCAGCGCTTCACAAACCCCACCTTCGCGGTGCTGAGCGTCATGTCTCTTTACCGTCAGAAGAATTAACTCTTCGTCAGACTAAGGTCACTGTAGCCACCAAAAGGGGAGGAAGTCAAGCGGCAGGGCAGGGGAGGATGCGCGACCTAGCCGTTGGGGCGATTGTGCTCGTAGAGCGGGCGTCTCGCCCGCTGGGGCGCGGCATCCTGCCCGCGCGCGGGAGCGGGACGCTCCCGCCACCGCGGGCGAGACGCCCACTCTACGAGTCGCACCAGTTGCGCCGGCATCAAACACGTCAGCGACAGGGCGAGACGGGTGATTTCTAGGCTAAATCGTTGGCTGCTGAAAGGTGGGAAGATTCTTAGGTTGCCCGTGGCGCCGACCTTCAGGTCGGCAAATGTTGGCTAGTGGAAACCGGCTAGAAAAAGAAATGAGGGGGAAGTCCCCTCCCCCCTCCAAGCGTCGGGTCTTGGGTCTATTTTTCCGGACTCGTATCGTCCAATTTTTTAAGTCCGGTATACGTCCGCTTGGTTGGTGAGCACGTTGCATTCCACTAATTCCGCCTGACTCGCCTTTTGCCAACTCGAATCTAACATACTTATTTTAAACAGGTTAAAGACTTGTCTCGGGTGGACTCCGCTAAATCTCGAGCCCGTCCGCATACAATTTTTTATATTTAGGATTTGAATTTCATATTTCTGAATCTCCTCACCTGCAACCACCCATGCTAAACTCTATTGAAATGATTGATATTCACAGCCATCCGTTGTGGGAGGTCGATGACGGCGCGGAGTCGTTAGAGGATGCGATTGGCATGTGCAAGATCGCGGCCGAGGACGGCATTACGCATATGGTTGCCACGCCGCACTGTAACTACACTTACGTCTTTAATCCTGAGGTCAATCGCGAGAAGCTTCGAGAGTTACAATCTCAAATCGGCGCATCGCCCAAACTCCTCCTGGGATGCGATTTTCACCTTTCCTACGACAACATCCAGAAGCTTTCCGGCACTCCCAAGGATTTTACGGTCAACCAGAGTTCTTACCTGCTGGTTGAATTCCCAGACCAGTTCGTTCCGGAGCAGTTCGATCGCATCTTCTATGACATCCAGGTGGCTGGGCTGACACCCATCATCACGCACCCGGAGCGCAACCCGGTGTTTGCGCGCAAGACGGGGCTGCTTTACCACTGGGTCTCAAACGGATGCCTCGCCCAGGTTACGGCCCAATCCTACACGGGGGGATTCGGCGAGCACCCCCAGAAGCTGGCTGAAACGTGGCTGGATTCGAACCTCGTCCATTTTTTTGCCACCGACGCCCACAGCACCAAGCACCGCCGTCCGGTGCTCTCGGAGTGCTATCGCAAAGCGGCTGAGTCCAAGGGAGAGGAAATGGCGGAGAGGCTACTCAAGAAGAACCCGGAGGCGGTCATCAACGACAAGCCGCTGCCCTATCAGCCGCCGCCTCTCAAGCCGGACAGGCGGGAACGAAAGCGCAGTTGGTTCTCCTTCCTCACAGGTCGATAGGGAACGGAAAACTCGGTAAGGTCCTCGTAGCGCTGACCTTTAGAGCCTGCCCTGAGCGCAGCGAAGGGTCAGCACTGGCCCAGTTTTAGGTCAGCACCTGCCGGCCTGAAGGCCGGCGCTACTCCCGAATGACGGCAGAACAGATCAACGCCTGTGTTCGCGCGCAAAATTCAAGTGCAACTCGTTGGCCCGCAGGGGCCTCGACCCTGCCCCATAGCCTGGCTGGATAGCTTCTTTATGCGGAGCTTTACCGGACGCTCGGCTTTTGATGAGACGCTTCCGGTAGCCGACGGTCTGGTCGAAGTGGGTTTCGGAGTCGACCTCGAGGCGTTGAGGGCGGACCTTGAAGATTGGCTTACGCGAAAGTTTGGGGAAGGGAAGCAAGTGAAAGTGAGCCTGACGGAAACCAGGGGCTAGGGGCTGGGGGCCGGGGACCAGGGATTAGGGGCTAGAACATACTCGATCGGGTTCCTGAGCCCGTCAGCCGACGGGCTTAGCGTGGGGTGACGAGCTTATTCCAGCGCCTGTATACCTAGCCCCTAGCCCCCCAAATCCCTAATCCCTAATCCCTAATCCCTAATCCCTAGCCCCTAACTCCTAGCCTCCAGCCCCCACCTTGATCGCGATGAGGACCTTGTCATCCAGGTGAGTTCCCTCGCGGGAATACGCGCTGACGTCGGCAGCGACGGCATTGACGACCCCTTCGGCGCTTTGGGCGATGCTGCCCCGAACACACTCAACTAGCCTCTTGCTTCCGTATTCCTCCCCCTCGCGATCCATTGACTCCGTGATGCCGTCGGTGCATAGGATCAGCATGTCCCCCGGCTGAAATTTCAGGCGGCCCCTTTCGTAGCGGAGATTGTCGATTAGGCCGACCACCATGCCGCCTTCCGTCAGTTCCACAGGCTCGCCTTCGCTTCTGACGACGACCGGTATAACGTGGCCGCAATTGACGTAGCTGATGGCTTTGCCCGGGATGTCGATTATCCCCATAAACATAGTCAGGTATTTCCCGCCGCGGGTTCCCGCCAGGATCATGTGGTTCAGCGATTCGGCAAGACGCTCGAGCGAGTGCAGGCTCGGCGCGAGCGCGCGCAGCATCGCCTGAAGGTTCGACATGACCATGGCCGAGCTGATTCCTTTGCCTTCCACATCCGCGATCACCACCATCAGCGTGTTCGGGTCGAGCCGCAGGAAATCGTAGTAGTCCCCACCCACTTCGTAGCAAGGCTCATTCATCACCGCGATGTCGAAGCCCGGAAGTTCGGGCGGCTTCTCGGGAAGCAGGCTCCGCTGGATGTCGCGCGCCAGCGCCATCTCGCGTTCCAGCCGCTCCTTCTCGAGCAGGGCGCGATGCAGTTGAGCGTTTTCGAGCGCCAGCGCCATGTGATCTGAGATGGCCAGAAGGAAGTCGATGTCTTCCGCGGTGAACGGTCCGCTTTGCTTGTTCAGCAGTTGCAGGGCGGCGATGATCGTACCGCGTTTATTCCG
This sequence comes from Terriglobia bacterium, assembly GCA_050010015.1. Taxonomy (GTDB): domain Bacteria; phylum Acidobacteriota; class Terriglobia; order UBA7540; family UBA7540; genus CAVROP01. The sequence goes on along the minus strand of JBEKLY010000211.1, from coordinate 6,995 downwards.
AATCGGAAGGCAGAGAAGACTGCGAGTGCGGTAGCCGGTTCGCGCATCCACGTCGCGATCGAAGCGCGAATCGGAGTACGCGTCCGGGATGTTGAGGATCTGGCCGCTCTGGGCGACGTGGCCGGCAATGCCCCTGCCGAGCGGCAAACGGATTTCACGTTTTTCCATTCCGTGGGCGATCAGCGACCAGATCTCTTCCGTCTTCTCATCCACGAGAAACAGTGTGCCGCGCTCTGCGCCCGCCTGGGATTTTGCCACTTCCAGAATGCGGCCCAGTAATTCGCCGAGGTCCAGCGTCGAGGCGAGCGCCTTGGTGGCCTTCATCAGGAAGCGCAGCTTGCCTTCCAGTTCCTCGATCCGGCGTTCCAGGTCGCCTGGGCCTACTTCTGTTCTCCCCGTTTGCCACGCCCCTGCAGTAGAGCCCATGTCGGTCACGCTGTTCCCTCTGAAGTTGAGTGTGAGCTGAGAGACGAGTATATCCAGGCTTGACGAAGGATGCAATTCCTGGAGTGCGGCAGCGACAGCTGCCGCCGTGGCAGGGGGTAGCGCGGACGCGCTGTTTTTGCGAGGCTGCGGCTTTTGGAATGATTCCTGTGTAATTGACGCGCGTCCGCCGATGCCACCCAGAAGAGCCGCGGAGTCCCGGCAGCAGGGACGCCGCGCTACCCGCTCAGCTCCCGGAGACCTTAGGGCTTCGCGCCAGCCTGGTTCTCGGGATGGAGGAAGTAACTTGACAACCGATCTCTACGTATATAGAGTGTGAGCTTATGTCTATCTATGTAGACTTTAGAGTTTGCTTAATTCTCGGAGGTGCATCGTGAGGGAACTCATCTTTTCAACGATTCTATTCCTGATGCCGCCGACTTTGGCCCTGGCAGGGAACGGCGATAACCCTCTTCAGCCGCAGTTCTACTTCTTCACCGCGCCCATCGTGTCGAGCACGCAATATACTTTCAATTTTGCCAGCCCGGCGTGCCACGTGTTAACGCCGCCCCCGATCTGTAATACTACCGCAAGGGGCGGGAACAACACCGGCTTCGGCGGAGAGCTCTTGGGCCGCAATGGCCTGGGCGTGGGGATCGAGTTTGGATACGGGGGACCCAATTGGAGCTTTAACGGGAATTCGGCAGTCGGAGCGGGTTCCCTCAACGTCTCCTACTACTTCCTCGGCACCCACAGCCGCAGGAGGGTGGACCCTTTCGTGAGCGGAGGGTACAGCCTTTACTTCGGCAACCGGACGGAGTTTCAGAGCGGGTTCAACGTGGGGGGCGGCGTCAATCTCTGGTTCGCGAGACACGCCGCCCTGCGTTTGGAGATTCGGGACCAGGACGGCATCAACCATTTTGACTATTGCCAATTCACCCGTTTCGCAGCCTTCCGTTTCGGCATGACGTTCAAGTAGACGCCCGCGCGCGGCGGTTGTTCCGAGCCATGTCAGGGGCGGCATGTCTTAGCCTAGGTAGTGAGCCCTAGGTTAGACTGCAAATGAAACTAACGCTTGAAAAAATCGCGGGTGGCGCAGACATTGCTTTTCAATGTCTGCGGCCCGCTCCATCGGATTGCAGCTACGCGATAAATAGTCTACGCAACATGGCTTAGCAGCGCAGACATCAAAGGCAATGTTGCGCCACCCACGACATTGTAGATGCGCCACCCAGGATTGAAGTGAAAAATCGAAAAAGGTGCTTGAAAAAAAGGTTAGATCAAGTATAATAGGACGTTTGCGGTTGGCAACTTACAATGGAGTGTGGAGTGGGAACCTATTTTGCAAAGGCGAGCAGGGGAAGTATACACTGGCGGTTAGTTGATGCCGAGGGGTGGGTGTTGGGGCGCTTGGCCGCGCGCGCGGCCCTGGTGCTGACGGGGAAGGATTCCCCGGACTACACGCCACACGAGGATCATCGCAGCGGGTTGATTATCATCAACGCCGAGAAGATTCGTCTGACGGGCAAGAAGCTCGAGGACAAGATCTATCGGCACACGACGGGTTATCCGGGCGGGTTGAAAGAGATCAGAGCGCGAGATTTCTTTGAGAAGAAGCCGGAGGGCCTGCTTCGGGAAGCGATTCTGGGCATGCTGCCCAAGACTCGCATGCATTCCCGCTTGGCTCGGCGGTTGAAAGTCTACGTAGGCAGTACTCATCCGCACACCGCACAATCCCCTGAACCGCTATCCCTGGCGCGGTAGCATGTCGCGCTCGGAATCCAAACACGGATAGGAGCATTTGTGACAGAGCTTGCTGAGTACAAGGCGACGGGACGTCGGAAAACGTCCGTAGCCAGAGTCATTCTCCGGCCCGGCGACGGGAAGTTGACGGTGAACCGGCGCACTTTCGACAGCTACTTTCCTTCGGAGGCTCTGCGCGCGGAGATTCAGCAGCCGCTGGTGACGACCGAACTCGCGGGCAAGTTCGATATCCTCGTCAATGCCGCGGGCGGCGGGGTGCACGGCCAGGCGGGTGCGACCAAGCTGGGCATCGCCCGGGCGCTGATCATTTTCAATTCCGAGCTGCGCCCGCGCCTTCGGCAGGGCGGGTTCCTGACTCGCGATCCGCGCGCCAAGGAACGCAAGAAGTACGGCCAGAAGGGTGCGCGCAAGCGGTTCCAGTTCTCGAAACGGTAGTCGACCACCCCTTTCCCCTCCTTAGCAAGGAGGGGAATTTCCTGACTACCCTCCCCGGCGAGGAGAAATTTCGGGACTCCCCTCCTCGATGAGGAGGGGCAGGGGGAGGTGATTCAATAGTGAGGAGGAGTTTTTGGCGAACATAACGATGAAGGAATTCCTGGAAGCCGGAGTTCACTTCGGCCACCAGACGCGCCGCTGGAACCCCAAGATGAAGGAATACATCTATGGGGAACGCAACGGGATCTACATCATCGATCTGCAAAAGACGCTGAAACTGTTCAAAGAGGCGGCCAAGTTCCTTACCGATCTGGCGCGCGAGGGCAGGACGGTATTGTTCGTCGGCACCAAGCGCCAGGCGCAAGAAGCCATTGCGGAGGAGGCCACCCGGTGTGCCATGTATTATGTCAACCACCGCTGGCTGGGGGGCTTGCTCACCAATCATGCCACGATCCAGAAATCCATTACGCGCCTCAAAGAACTCGAAGAGATGAGCAAGGACGGGCGCTACGACCTGCTGACCAAAAAAGAGGTTCAGCGGCTGGAGCGTGAACGCCTGCATCTGGAACAGAACCTCTCAGGGATTAAGGAAATGCCGGAACTTCCCGGCGCGCTCTTTGTCGTGGATTCCCACAAAGAGGAGATCGCCGTTAAGGAAGCGCGGAAGCTCGGCATCCCGGTGGTCGCGATTGTCGATACGAACTGTGACCCCGATTTGGTCGATTACGTGATCGCCGGCAACGACGATGCGCTGCGCGCCATCCGGCTCTTTACCTCGCGAGTCGCCGATTCCATTATGGAAGGGCGCCAAGCCGCGCTGGATAAGCAGATGGAAGAAGAGAAGATCGCGGCAGAGAAAGCAGCCGAGGAGCTCGAAGCTCAGCGCTTGGCCGCCGCGGAGGCGCTGCAGGGGGAGGGCCTGACGGGCGAAGAGTTGTTGGCGGGGAAAGAAGGGATGGACCTTTCTCCCGCTGTTCTGGAGGCGGAGGAAAGCGCCGACGGCCGGGTGCGTGTCCCCAAGCTTCGACGCAAGCTCCCGGAGCCGAAGGGACGGCCTCGCAAGGGTGAGGAAGGCGAAAGCGCCCCTGAGGTCTGAGATGCCCGGGTAGAACAGACCTGCTGCTGCGGGTCTCGGACCCTTCATTGCCGGTGAACTCAAACCCAGAATCTGACACAGGCGGGCCGGGAGGCTTCGCCCAATTTTTTGCTGTACGGAGGAAGTAAACGGATGAGTGTATCCGCCGAGCAAGTCAAGAAACTGCGAGAGATCAGCGGCGCTCCCATGCTGGAGTGCAAGAAAGCCCTGGAAGAGGCGGGAGGCGACCTTGAAAAGGCCTACACCATCCTCAGAAAACGCGGCCAGGCGGTCGCGGCCAAGAAAGCGGGGCGCACAACGTCCGAAGGCATCGTGGGCAGCTATATTCATGCAGGCGGCAAGATGGGTGTTCTGATCGAAGTGAATTGCGAGTCCGACTTCGTGGCCCGTACCGAAGAATTCCAGGAACTGGTGCACGATCTGGCCATGCAGGTCTGCGCCACCGATCCGCGCTTCGTTCGCAAGGAAGACGTGACGGAAGAAGTTCTCAAGAAGGAAAAGGAAATCCTGAAGGACCAGGCGGCCGCGTCGGGCAAGCCGGAGGCCGTGCTGGACCGCATCACGGAGGGCAGGCTGGGGAAATTCTACGAGGAAACCTGCCTTTACGAACAACACTTCATCAAGGATACAACCGGCGCGATGACCATCAGCGAGTTGATCAACTCGAAGATCGCCAAGTTTGGCGAGAACATCACCGTCCGCCGATTCGCGCGTTTCAAGGTGGGTGAAGGGGCGCCAACCGCATGAGTGATCCCGTATTTCGCCGCATCCTGCTGAAGCTGAGCGGTGAAGCGCTGATCGGATCGCAGGGTTTCGGCATCGACCCTGTGACGGTGGCGCGCGTTGCCGAAGAAGTGGACGAAGTTCGCAAGCTGGGAGTCCAGATCGGCATCGTGGTCGGTGGCGGGAACTTTATTCGGGGCGTGGCGGCTTCGGAGTCCGGCATCGACCGGGTGGTCGCGGACCAGATGGGGATGCTGGCCACGGTGATTAACGGCTTGGCGCTGCAAGACGCCTTGGAGAAATTCGGCTGCCACACGCGGGTGACCACGGCGATCGAGATCCGGGAGGTCGCGGAGCCCTTTATCCGCCGCCGCTCCGTGCGTCATCTCGAGAAGGGCCGGGTGGTGATTTTTGCGGCGGGAACCGGCAGCCCCTATTTTTCCACCGATACGGCCGCGGCTCTGCGCGCCGTCGAGATCAAGGCGGACGTGATTCTGAAAGCCACCAAGGTCGATGGCGTTTACGATGCGGACCCGCAGAAATTCTCGCAAGCCAAGATGTTTTCGCGCATCAACTATCTGGATGTGCTGGCGCGCGGGCTGAAGGTGATGGACACGACCGCTATTTCCATGTGCATGGATAATAGCGTACCGATTATCGTTTTTAATCTTAATGTTCCAGGTAATCTCAAACGCGTCATTCTCGGCGAAAAGGTTGGTTCACTCGTATCCCGTTGAGTCGACATCCGGAAAGGCGGGCGGAAAATGATTAAGGAGACTGTCGCAGCAACCCGAAGCCGTATGGGAAAAGCCGCGGAGGACTTGCGCGCGGAGCTTGCCACCTTGCGCACGGGCCGCGCTTCGACCGGCCTGCTCGAGCATCTGAAGGTGGAATATTACGGCACGCCCACGCCTCTGAACCAGGTCGCCACTTTGGGGATTCCGGACCCGACCTTGCTGACCGTGCAGCCCTGGGACCCGAGTTTGTTGCCGGCCATCGAGAAGATCATCCGGGCTTCGGGCCTGGGGCTGAATCCCGTCAACGACGGTAAGATCCTGAAAGTTCCTATCCCCGCGCTCACGGAAGAGCGCCGGAAGGAACTGGTGAAGCACCTCCACAAGGTATTGGAAAACCACCGGACGGCGGCGCGCAATATCCGGCGCGATGCGAACGAAGAAGTGAAGAAACTGCTCAAGGACAAGAAAATTTCCGAAGACGACGAGCGCCGCGGCCTGGAAGATATTCAGAAGATGACCGACGACACGATGGAAAAGCTCGAGAGCGTGGGCAAAGCCAAGGAGAAAGAAATCCTTGAGATGCGGTAAGGCCGCCGGTGTTGCGAAGCCGCATGTTTTGAGGGCTATCTCAAGATTCCGGTCATTCCCGCGAAGGCGGAAATGACGTATTTTGCGGAAATTGCATGCAAGTTGCTTGACATTTTTTTTACAGCTCTGTTAAATTTGTAGGGATTGACTGTAGGCCTGATTCGGGTCCATACAGAGGTACGGCAGAGGATACCCGTTGCGGGGGGTGGGAGAGAGGCCCCGGAATGCCAACTTTTAGTCAGATGGTTCGACTCGGCCGAAAGCAGCCGAGATACAAGACATCCAGCCCGGCGCTTCAAGGCAGTCCGCAGAAGCGTGGGGTATGCGTTCGCGTGTATACCCAGACGCCCAAGAAACCCAACTCTGCGTTGAGGAAAGTGGCGCGAGTGCGGTTGACGAATGCGATGGAAGTGACTACGTATATCCCTGGCGTCGGCCACAATTTGCAGGAACACTCGATCGTGCTGATCCGGGGCGGCCGCGTCAAGGATCTGCCCGGAGTTCGTTATCACGTCATTCGCGGCACGCTGGATTCCGCGGGTGTGACGGATCGCCGGCAAGGCCGGTCCAAGTACGGGGCCAAGCGGCCCAAAGCGAGCTGAGAAGGCAGTAGGCAGTCCCGAAATACGACAGGATCGGGCGACCTAACTGATTGCTGAGAGCTGAAGGCTGAGAGCTGACAGCTTTAACTGAAAACTGATAAGTGACGACTGAGATCTATCTATGCCTCGTAAAGGTACAACTGAGCATCGAGAGGTAAGCGCCGATCCGGTTCACGGCAGCCCACTAGTTCAGAAATTTGTGAACTGCGTCATGCTGCAGGGCGAGAAGAGTGTTGCCCAGCAGGTGGTGTACAACGCCTTCGAGTTGATTCAACAGCGGGCCAACGATGACCCGCTGAAGATCTTCAAGAAGGCGGTGGAGAACGTCAAGCCGACCCTGGAAGTGAAGACCCGCCGTGTGGGCGGAGCGAACTATCAGGTGCCGGTGGAAGTCAATCGGAATCGTCAGACCTCGTTGAGTCTCCGCTGGATTATCGGCTATGCGCGTGAGCGGGGGGAGAAGTCGATGGTGGAGAAGTTAGCCGCGGAGCTGCTGGATGCTGCGAACAACCGCGGCGGCGCCATCAAGAAGCGTGACGATACGCACCGCATGGCCGAAGCCAATAAGGCTTTTGCCCATTACCGCTGGTAACCTTGGTCAAGGCGGGAGGTGGGACCACCCTGGCC
>JBEKLY010000210.1:0-14254 GCA_050010015.1 Terriglobia bacterium | reverse complement strand
AGAAGAGTGTTTCATTCCGAAGGGAACGTGGCATGGCGGCGAACCGGTTGCCGGGACGAGAACGATTCATGCCTTCGGGGGCCGGCGAGCGGAGAGAATTGGGTCGTAGGTTTAGCGGATTTCAAGACTACGTATTACCGCAGAGAAACTAATCTGTTTCCTTTTCGCGCACGGCAGATTCGGCCCATCCTCGTACCTCCCGAACACATTTTCGCGCCCAAAGGCGGTCGAAGGGCTTCTCCGTCTGCACGACCTCGTCTTCGTAGCGGAGGATTGCAGCAAAAGGCGTGAGAGCCGTGATTTCCTCGAACTCTTCGGGGTAAGTGATGCCTTGGTTACGCAGCAGATCGAGAAGCTCGACGCGATCATGGGTGTATCGATAGCGAACCGCGGCGGAAGCCAGCACTGCTTTTAGCATTTTCTCAATTGCCTGCTGGGTGTGAAAGCCTATGATCTCGTCAGGTGAGTGTGGGTCAGGAATGAGCTTGTCCAATGCAAACTCGTCCTGCTCCGCTTTGCGCAGCAGAACTTCGGCGAGCTCACGGGAGTGCCGCATCGAAGACCCGCCCTTCGCGGGCGACCTCGTAATAGATCGTGTTCGGGGTGTCAGACCAGTATTCGAAAGTGTCTTTGCTCGCGACCAGGACATCGGCTGGTACGCCCAAAGGTCGTAGGACTTTGCGCAGCCGCACCATCTCCTCGTGGCGCGAAGTAACCCTGGGTTCGACGACGAGCAGGTCGAGGTCGCTGTCTGCGGTGATCTCACCACGCGCGCAAGAACCGAACACGATGATGGTTGATCCCGGAGCCGCTTGTTGGAGCAGGCCCACCGCTTGTTTGATTGTGGATTCGTCGATGATCAAGAGCCACACACCTCAAAAGCAGGTCTGCACTACACGCAATCATGACATTGGAAACCGGAAGCTGCCGGGTTCCAGGCCGGCGCGCAGCGCGAGTTCGTGCACGAGCAACTGGATGTGGACGGAATCGATCAGCGTTCCAAGTCCCAGGCGAACTGGTTCAACCGGAACGTGCCGCACATTAGTGACGTCAGCAAAAGGCACATCGGCGTAAAGCAGCACGCGCCCGCCGTGCTTGCCGATGTCCTTCGCGAGCTTGAAGAGCGTCGTGTCGGCCTGGCGCTTGGGCCCGAATTCTCGTTGCCGGGCGAAGATGATGTAGCGATGGGCGGGATCGATGATTTCCATGGGACCGCGGCGAAACTGGGCGGCGCTCATAGGTTCCGCGCCCATTTTCGCCACCTCTTTGAACAAGAGCGCTCCCTGGTAAACTGAGGCCAACTCTGCTCCTCGGGACAGCAAAACAAGGTAGTGCGGTTTGTTAAAGTATTCGACGGTGGGGAAGGTCAGCTCCTCCTGGCGGTCGAGGATTTTCTCCTGGGCCTCGATGGCATGCATCAACGCCTGCGTGACCGGCTGCGCGGGCTTTCGTGCTATGGCCACTGCCAGGTACATCAAAACCGCCGTGGCGCAGGCGTACGTTTTGGTACCGACAGGAGCAGAGCGGCCGGCCATCATGGGCAGCAGCAAGTTGGCTCGCCGGGCCAGAGAACTTCCCTCCATATTGCAGACCGCCACCAGGCCCTCTTTCCTCGGAAAGGCGTCAAGCAGCCGCAGCACTTCCGCTGTTTCACCTGATTGTGAGACAACCACCAGCAGAATGTCTGTGCCGTGGAACTTCCGCAGATGGTCTACCAGTTCGCCCGTCTCCCAAATCAGGGCGCGGATGCCGAGAGAGTTCAAGTAAGCCTGAGCCGGGTAGGCTGCGTACATCGACGATCCCATCCCGGTAAACACCACGGTGGGCGGCCAGCGATTCACCATCTCTCGCAACGCCTTGGAGGGAATGGCTCCCGGACTGGTATAAAACTTTCGCAAGCCTGAAAGGACTGTGGGCTGCTGCGTGATTTCTTCCATTAAGCTGGTCATGGGAATGTTAGTGGCTAGTGCTCAGTGCCTGGTGGCGGCTCTCAATAATTCGCGATATAAATCGAGACGATTCGGCCACACGCCAGGAGCCTCGTCAGGGGCGCACTCTGCCGACCCACGGTTTGCGCCGCGGGCTACTGGCTGTCGCCCATCAGCTGACGGGCTGAAATCTTCAACAAGCCTCTACCTCAGGGCACTAGCCGCTAGCCACTGCAATTATACCACTTGCGCGTAGGGGGTCGAATGAGGTTTCATAGGAGCATGAAAACCAATCTTCGCCTGGCTTTGATTCTTGCCGCGCTGATTGCGCCGCTTCTGACAACCCTCAGCGCCCGGGGCGCCGATCCGGGCGCCGTCCCCAACAAATATCTTGTTTACATCGGCACCTATACTGAGAAGGGGAGCAAAGGCATTTATGCTTGCCGCTTCGACGCAGCCAAAGATCACTTGGACTCGATGGGGCTGGCAGCCGAAACTGCCGACCCGTCGTTTCTAACCATAGACCCGAGCCGAAAGAACCTTTACGCCGTCAATGAGGTGTCGGAGTACGAGGGCCACAGCAGCGGCGGAGTCAGCGCCTTCGCCATCGCTCCAGGGACCGGCAAGCTCACCTTCTTGAACGAAGTGGCTTCCGGCGGAGCGGGTCCTTGCCACCTCACCGTGGATAGTACCGGGAAGTACGTTCTGGTCGCCAACTATGGCGGCGGAAGCCTGGCGGTGTTCCCGATTCTGAGCGACGGCGGTCTGGGCAAGGCCACGGCCTTCGTGCAGCACAAAGGCGCCAGCGTTAACCCGCAACGCCAGGAAGGGCCGCACGTGCACTCGGTTTACATGTCAGCGGATAACCGTTTCGTCATCAGCGCGGACCTGGGCCTCGATGAGGTGTTCGTTTATCGTTTCGACGCCGGAAAAGGGACGCTTGCGCCAAACATTCCACCCTCCGCCACGGTCAGCTCCGGGGCGGGGCCGCGGCATTTTGCCTTTACTCCCAACGCCAAGTTCGGCTACGTAGTCGACGAATTGCAGTCAACCGTCACTCCGTTCTCATTCGAAGCGGCCAGGGGAGCTTTGGATGTTCTTCAACCCGTCTCAACCCTACCCGAGGATTTCAAAGGCGATAGCACTGCCGCAGAGGTCGCCGTGCATCCTTCGGGGAAGTTCCTGTATGCGTCGAACCGCGGGCTCGACACGATCGCGGTGTTTTCAATCAACTCTAAGAAAGGAACTCTCATGCTCCTGGCGGAGGTTCCTACCCTCGGGAAGACGCCTCGCAGCTTCAGCATCGACCCGACAGGGCGGTACCTGTTCGTTGCCAACCAGGACTCCGACAATGTCGTGCAGTTCCGCATCAACCCTATCACTGGCCTTCTTTCTCCAACCGGCCAAGTGCTTCAGGCGCCTTCGCCCGTTTGCGTGACATTCCTGCCGCTCGAATGATGACGCGGTGCATCCGGCTCCTATGGGACTTTTCTATTTAGTGCGTCACGGTGAGTCGGCCTGGAATGCCGAGAATCGGCTTTGCGGCCGCTCCGACATCCCCCTCTCCGAGGCCGGTCGCCGGCAGGCAATGAGCCTCGCCGAGCGCCTGAAGCCCATCCATTTTGATACGATCTACACGAGCCCTCTAGTACGCGCCTTCGAGACTGCGCGCCTGATCGCAGAGGCTGTGGGCCTCGAGCCTGTCCCGGACCAACGCCTTGTGGAGCTCGATTATGGCGAGTGGGAAGGGAGAACCTTGGCGGATATCGTGGAGAACGACGCTCAGGCTTTTCGCGCTTGGGGCGCCGCCCCCGCCCAACTCGCGCCTCCTGGAGGCGAAAGCGGCCTCGCGGCCCAGCAGCGCATCGTCTCCTTTCTGGATTTTCTGGCGGCCAAGCATCAGCAGGGTCGTGTGCTGGTGGCCTTGCACAAAACGGTTTGCCGCCTGGCGATCTGCCACGTCCTGGGGATGCCGCCGGACGAATACCGAAGGCGGCTTGTCCTTAGTAATGCGGCCCTGAGCATCATCCGGCCTCGGCCCAATGGCTGGCAACTCGTCGGCTTCAACGATACGTCACACCTCTCAGCCTGCCTCCTCGAACGCAATTCGCTGAGCGAAGGCTTTTGACACGCCGAAATCGTCGATTGTCGTTTCCCGATTGTCGGCTGGACGACGGGGGGACTCCGCTTCCCTCTGATCAGGCCCGCCCTGGAGTTGCAAGCAGTCCAAAATCAGCAGTCAGGCGAAGCAGTCCTCTTCCACCAGGACGGCATGGAGTTCGCCCGGGCCGTGGACACCCCGGATGAGGATTTGTTCGATGTCGGCCGTGCGGCTGGTTCCGGTGATGAACACGACCGACCGGCCCCAGGCAGCTTCCCTCGGCGCGCAGGCCACGCGAAGCCTTTCCAGAACTTCATCGAGCGTTGCTACGAGCTGTCTCCGCCGGTACAAAGCTACGTGCACCGGCGGGGCCAAGGATGCCAGTTGGGCGCCTTCCGTCCAGCTTGTAACCACAAGGCTGCCGGTTTCAGCCAGGGCATATTCCACGCCGGTGATCCCTAAGGATGCAGCGAAGCTGGCGTCGGCAAAGGTACGAAGCATAGATTTCCCCTCGGAAACCTCCCCCGCTGTGGGCGCTGGCCAAACTGAGACTGTCGTGCCCCACGCGCGCAGCAGTGCTTCGATCTTCAACTCCGCCAAGAGCGGATTTCGGGAGAGGACTACACTCCTGGCGCTCGTCTGGGAGAGGAGCACCCTAAGGATTTCTTCCAGTGCCTGGCGATTAGCTGTGCGGTGTGCTACTCCAGCCACTCTTGTCAATTCCGCCTCGAATTTGGAGAGCACTTCTTCAGGCGGGATCGGAGGGAGCACTTCGGCCAGCTTCGAGGGCGGCAGTAAGGCGCTCGATCGAGCTATCGTGTGGTCCAAAGGACGGCCCAAAGCCATCCGAATCCGCCGTATAATCGCATCGCGTCCTGGCAATCCTACCACCTCCCGGGAGCCGGTCACTTCAAGGGGCGGCGACTCCCCAACACGACATAGTGTCCATTCGCATGTGAACGTACCCGACACTAACTGCCGTCACCTGCCGAGAGTTCCCACCGCCAGCGCAGGATTGTACCATAACTCTTGCCATTGGTGTCATTTGTGCGAATCGGGGAGTTTGCCCCGTTTAGGGTATGACGCTGACTTCCAGGCCCCCACCTGCCGACCTAAAGGACGGCTCTACCTCCAAACTGAACTGCTACCCTAAAGCCTTGTCACTGGAGGGCAAGGTTGTGTATACCATTGGTAAAATTTTCCCAAAAATTGTGCAACCTTGAGGGGTCTAGGCTCATCAATTATCGCTGAAGATATAGCCTAACCGGGTCAGGGTTGGCACGGAAAGATCGGAGGAAAGCTAGGAAAGGGAGCTGCCTTGAAAACTGTGAAAAACGTTTATCGAACATTGTTGTTAAAGAAGCGAACCGAATTACTTGCATCGGCGAAGGGTGCGCCGGCAGCGCTGGCCACCAACGTCCAGTCGCCCGATGTCGTTGAGTTTGCCGTCCGAACCGCCGAACAAGATGTGACGGCGGTAACTGCAAGTCTGCGCAGTCAACTTCTGCGGGAAGTCGACAACGCGCTTGGTCGTTGTGCGCGCGGCACTTACGGCGATTGCGAAGGGTGCCACGAGGAGATTGCCTCTCCTCGGCTTAAGGCTGTCCCTTGGGCGCGCTACTGCCTTACCTGCCAGGAACTTCGCTCCAGAAACTAGGTGTCGGCTCCGCATCGTCGCTCGGACTTCATCGTCTCGACGGTGCGGAACTACGCCCCCCAACGAACTTCAGCCAATCCCCTTCAGTAGGAAAGCCTGAAGCCGCGAAGCCTGAGGTGTGCTATCTTTAACTGGCGGCTGGACACATGTCTAAAATCAGAGTTCGGTTTGCGCCTAGCCCGACCGGCTACGTCCACGTCGGGAATGCGCGCACTGCCCTCTTCAACTGGCTTTTTGCCCGGCATTACGGCGGCGCCTTCGTTTTAAGGATCGAAGACACGGACATTGAGCGCTCCAAAGACGAGTTCGAGCGACAGTTGCTCGAAGACCTGCGCTGGTTCGGGATCGATTGGGACGAGGGGCCGGATAAAGGGGGCGAGTTCGCTCCCTATCGCCAATCAGAGCGGAAAGAGGTCTACTCCCGGCTGGCGACTCAGTTGATTGACCAGGGCCAAGCCTATTTCTGCTTTTGTACTCCGGAGCAACTCGAGCAGGAACGCCAGGAGGCAATGAAGGCCGGTCTCCAGCGCCGCTATTCGGGACGTTGCCGCAAGCGTCCGCGTGAAGAGGCGGCGCGCAAGGTCGCCGCTGGCGAACCGGCTGCGATCCGGCTGAAGATCATTGCCAGTGCGTTTTCCTGGAACGATCTCGTGCACGGACCCACCAGTTTTTCGGCGGAAGTTATCGGCGATCCCGTCCTGGTGCGCTCCGGCGGCAACCCCAATTACAACTATGCGGTGGTCGTCGACGATCACTTGATGGCCATCACACACGTCATTCGCGGCGACGACCACATTTCCAACACTCCCCGCCAACTCGCCGTTTACGCCGCCCTGGGCTGGGAGCCGCCGCAGTTCGCCCACCTCTCCACTATTCTCGGCTCCGACCGGACTCGCCTTTCGAAGCGCCACGGAGCAACCTCGCTCGAGAGTTTCCGTGAGATGGGAATTCTCCCGGAAGCACTGCGGAATTACCTGGCGCTCTTGGGGTGGTCGCCGGCGGACGGAAAGACGGAAATCCTCAGTCCGCAGCAACTGGTCGAGCAGTTTTCGCTCGAGCACATCACCAAGAGCCCGGCCGTGTTTGACCAGGAGAAGCTCTACTGGCTGAACCGGCACTACATGAAGGAATGCCCGCCCCAGCGTTTGGTTGAGCTGGCGATACCGTTCCTTCGATCGGCGGGATACCTGGACACGCAACCAACTCCGGAAGTGCTGGCGTGGCTCGAGGGCGTGCTGAACGCTGTCCTCAAGAACCTCAGCACGTTCGAGCAACTGCCCGATGCGGTGCGGATCATTTTCGACTATGACGCAAGGAAGGCAGTCGAGGTATTAGACTTCGCGGCGACGCCGAGCGCTCGCACCGTGCTTGGCGCTTTCATCCCCAAAGCCCTCGCCCAACCGGAATTGAGCTACGAACAGTTCCGCGCGCTCACCAAAGAAGTGCAAAAGGAAACGGGGAATAAAGGGAAAGACCTGTTCCATCCTATCCGCGTGGCCCTGACCGGCGCGGCCTCCGGTCCTGAGCTTGAGAAGCTGATCCCCATTTTCGAGGCCGGCTCGAAGCTGCCTCTTCCTCGGCACGTTAAAAGCGTCGCCGAACGCCTTCGAGAATTCGCCTCAGCGGCAAGCATTTAATACCGATCCGCGGGACACCAGCCCTCTTCCTGGGGGAGAGGCCCGTCAACGATCATTGGTTTCAGCCCTCTCCCTGGGGGAGAGGGTGGCGAGAGTAGCGAGCCAGGTGAGGGGTTTCTTGCCACGGAGGCTCGCAAGTTCGGAATTCGGGTTAAAGGGCGGCTGCTTCGATCGGCTGCACGTCGCGTGCGATCCTCTTTGCCAGCTCATCTTCCGCGACTTCGAGGTCATAGCGAACCTGGTGGTTCATCCCTAAAACCGGTGTGGTGTTGAAGTAGCGTCCCAGTTTCTTGGCCATCGTGTCCAGCTAGATGGTTTACAATAGTCGGAATGACCACGCGAGACAAACTGATTGTAGCGCTGGATCTGCCCAGCGGCAGCGCTGCTACCCAAATGGCGGAACGCTTGCACGGCCACGTCGGGCTAGTCAAAGTTGGGTCGGAGCTTTTCACGGCGGAAGGGCCTGTGACGGTGCGCTATCTCATCACCACGGGCCACAAGGTTTTCCTCGACCTTAAGTTCCACGACATCCCCAACACGGTGCGGGCGGCGGCCCGCGAGGCTGCGGAACTCGGCGTGAGTCTGGTGAACGTGCACGCCTCCGGCGGGCGGAAGATGATGGAAGCAGCGCTCGAAGGGGTGCGCTCAACGCTGGCGGTGGGCAGAGGCGGCCCAGGGCAGCCACAGGAGTTGCCCCTACAGGCGGGAACGAAGGTGCTGGCGGTGACGATCCTGACCAGTCTCGAAGCCCAGGATCTTGCGGAGTTGGGTATTTCGGGAACGCCCATGGAGGCTGTGGTCCGGTTAGCGCGCCTCGCGCAAACCGCAGGTCTCGACGGCGTCGTGGCCTCGGCGCGCGAAATCACGGCGATTCGGCAGGCGTGCGGCCCGGAGTTTCTCATAGTCACCCCGGGGATTCGGCCTGCTTCCTCCGCCACAAACGACCAGGCTCGAATTGAGACCCCCTCGAGCGCCATCGCCGCCGGCGCCGACTACCTGGTGGTGGGACGGCCGATTACCGGCGCGCCTGACCCGGTTGCGGCGGCGGACGCGATTGTGGCCGAAATGGACACGGCAAGAAGTACTCCCCTCCTTGGATAAGGAGGGGTAGAGGTGGTTGATCACACCGCTCACCACCCCCAGCCCTTCCTAAGCAGAGGAGGGGAGTTGGTGGCTCATGTCCAGCTTCTCCGCCGAGGCAGCAGAGGAGCGCCGAAGAGAGTCGGAATAAAGCCGGCCGGTTGTCATCCTGAGCGAAGCGAAGGATCTCTGCAGTCTGTCTTCAGTTCACCGCCTTTAAACACAACTGCCGAGATCCTTCGCTTCGCTCAGGATGACACCTTCTGTTCTTTGGGACCGTTCAAAGCTTTTGCGCTGTGCACTCTGTGCTCTCTGTTGTGAATCTCTCATCGAGGGAAATATTCCATGACCGACAACGAACTCCTCCAAGTATTTCGCGAGAACTCCGCCCTGCTCGAGGGCCACTTCGTTCTCTCTTCCGGGCTGCACAGCGATCGTTACATACAATGCGCGCAGGTGTTGCAGCATCCTAAGATTGCCGAACAACTCTGTTCCGAACTCGCGGCGAAACTGCGGTACCTGGGCGCGACGGTTGTGGCGGCGCCGGCGCTGGGCGGAATACTGGTGGCGCACGAGGTGGGCCGCGCACTGGGCATCCGGGCGCTCTTCACCGAGCGGCAAGACGGCGTGATGACGCTGCGCCGTGGATTCACGATAGCCCCTGGCGAACCGGTGCTGGTGGTCGAGGATGTGCTGACCACCGGCCTCTCGACGCGTGAAACGATGAAATGCGTCGAGGAAGCAGGCGGGAAGGTAGTGGGTGCAGGCTCCCTGATCGACCGCAGCGGCGGCGCGACCGATCTTGGCGTCCCCCGGTCGGCTTTGCTGACCTTAACGATTCAGAATTACAATCCCGCCGAGTGCCCACTTTGCAAGTCAGGCAGTCCCGCTGTCAAGCCCGGAAGCCGCACCAAGCGCGCTGCCTAGGCGACCGCGGAGCGCGGGCTTCCAGCCCGCACGAACCAGTCGACTTGCGGGCTGGAAGCCCGCGCACCCATGTTTTGCTGGATTTCAGGCCTTAGGTCGGAGTATCATGCCAGCGTTCAGAGGGGCGGCAAAGAATAATCAGCCGGTCGGTCCCGGAGAAGTTGCTGAAGCAGGTACGGCTGAAAAATCACTAAGGAGGCATATTCATGACCGATGGAATAATTAGCCGGAGGAAGTTTCTGGGCGCGGCCGCTGCAACGGCGGCGGGCGCCATGATCGTGAAACCCGGGGCCGTGCGAGGTTCGGATGCGAACTCCGCCTTGCGCCTGGGAATTTTAGGCGTTGGGGGACGCGGCACGGCGGTGGGGACGGGTTTCATTGACAACACCAATACGCGCGTGGTGGCCCTGGCGGATCTTTTCCCCGATCAACTTGCAGCGGGCCGAAAACACTTCGACGAGCACCAGCAGACGAAGGGTTACGCGGCGATCGATCCCTCGCAGCTCTTCCAAGGCCCCAATGCCTACAAGGAGATCGCGGCGTCGAAGGACGTGGACTTCATCCTCATCACCACTCCTCCGTACTTCCATCCTCATCACCTTGAAACCGTCGTGGCGGCGGGAAAACACGTTTATTGCGAGAAGCCCGTGGCGATCGACGTGCCGGGGGCGAAGCACGTCGTGCACATCGGAGAAAAGGTCAACGGGAAATTGAGCCTCGAGGTAGGATTTCAGATCCGCAAGGCGCCGCCCCATGCCGAGTTGGTGAAGCGGATTCAGGGAGGCGCTTTGGGCACGATCGGCTGCGGTTTGGCCTACTACTATTGCGGCCACATCGATCGCCCGGAATGGCCCGACGCCTCGCCGGAGGAGAAGAAACTACGCAACTGGGTCTGGTACAGGACACTTTCCGGAGACATCATCGTCGAGCAGAACATCCACGTCATCGACATGGTGAACTGGACTCTCCAGGGGCATCCCGTTTCGGCTGTAGGCAGTGGCAGCCGCAAGCTGCGCACGGACGCAGGGGACTGCTGGGACAATTTCAATCTGGTTTTCACTTATCCGAACCGCGTGCAGATCAGTTTCGGCTCTACGCAGTTTGACAGCCCGACGTTTGACGCCGCAACCCAGTTTTACGGCGATAAGGGCAGCTCGCAGGCGCACTACGACTCCCGGGTGAGCATTGTCGGTGCAGAACCGTGGGACGCGGGACTTGGCCCCGCGCAAGGCGGCAACCAGTTTTCCGTGGCGGGGACATTCAAGGGCTCGCTGGACGAAGCCGAGTCGGAGAAACAGAAGGCGTTCGTCGAAAGCATCACCAGCAACCAGTTCCACAACCAGGCCGCACAGGGCGCGGAGTCCGCGCTCAGCGCCATGTTGGGGCGCAACGCTGCGTACACAGGTAAGCTGATAACCTGGGAAGAATTGCAGAAATCGACCGAGGTACTCGATCCCCATATCGATATCTCCAAGATGGGGAGAACGTAAAACAAACCTGTAAGACTCCTGAATTCACCACAGAGAGCACGGAGATCACAGAGTCGGCCGATCAGCTTTTCTCTGCGACCTCTGTGTCCTCTGTGGTGGTGCATTTTTCCTGCCGCCGGTCGCGCTGTGTTTAAATCGTTCCAGTTCGGTAGAAGTATTCAGATTCCTGCACCACGACGTGCAATGTTTATGGTAATGTGCACTGGTTTATTACTCCGCACCAGACGACGAAATGAGAGAAGGGGGTTGAAATGGACAATCAAAGTTCACGACGCGATTTCTTAAAAACATCAATTGCGGTTGGCGCGGCGGCGCTGAGCGGCACGGCGGCGACAGCGGTGGCTTCTCCTGCACCTGAGTCGGGCCACATCAAGAAGGCCCTCCAGATCGAGATGCTGCCGAAAAAACTGAGCTACGCTGACCGGATGAAACTGGTTAAGGCCGTGGGCTTCGACGCCATCGAGGGCCAGACGGTAACCGACCAGCGCGAAGCAGAGGAGATCAAGAAGGCGGCGGACGACGCGAAAGTCAGAATCCATTCCGTGATGAACATGGCGCATTGGGCCAATCCGCTCTCCTCGCCCGATCCGGCGGTGGTAGAGAAGAGCCTGGAGGGGATGCGAACTTCGCTCCACAACGCCAAGCTCTGGGGCGCTGAAGCAGTCTTGTTGGTGCCCGCGGTCGTAACTCCGCAGGTGAGCTACCGCGACGCGTGGACGCGCTCTCAGAAGCAGATCAAGAAACTGCTGCCGTTGGCTGAGGAATTGAAGGTCGTCATCGCCATCGAGGAAGTCTGGAACAAATTCCTTCTCAGCCCGCTCGAGATGCCAAAGTACGTGGATGAGTTCCAGAGTCCGTGGCTCAAGTCGTATTTCGACGTGGGCAACGTAGTGCTTTACGGGTATCCCGAGGACTGGATTCACAACCTGGGCAAGCGCATCGCGAAAGTCCACCTGAAAGATTTCAAGCACGTCGAGGATGGCTACCGCTGGGTCAATTTGGGAGAAGGCGAAATCGATTGGCCAGCCGTCCGCAAGGCCTTTGCCGACGTTGGCTACACGGGCTACGTGACGACTGAGCTCCCAGGTGGCGATGAAGCTTATCTGCGCGACGTGGGCAAGCGCGTGGACCGGCTGGTCTTAGGAGTATGAACCTTTGTCATTCTAGCGAAGGAGGAATTCGGCAACGTTGATCCGTGATCCCCGAAGGGGATCCATAAAGTAGCCGGGGGCAACGCCCCCGGAAACGGCGCCCACAACGAAGCCCGACCCTGCAAGGGTCGAACGTGTGAAAAGCCTCACCAGTCGTGCGCCCCACGCTACGAAGAATACGACCCCTTCAGGGTCGCGGCCAGCTAATCTGGCTGTCCGGGGGCGTTGCCCCCGGCTACTTTATTGCGCCCTTTCAGGGCACAACAAAGTACAACGGCGCATAAACTCACGTCCCTAATTCCTCAATTCGAATTATCGTTCCGGCTTGAATATCGCAATGCCCAGCGGTGGCAGGGTTACGTCGATGTGGCAGGGCTGATTCTGCCAAGGCATAGGCACTGCCTGCCGTCCTGGCGCGTTTGTTACTCCGCTCCCGCCGTAGTGCGAGGCATCCGTGTTAAGAACTTCACGATAGAAACACGACGCGGGCACACCGATGTGGTAGCGCTCGCGCGGGACGGGCGTGAAGTTACAGACCACCACCAGGTGATTATTCGAGTCGCGCGCGCGGCGCTGGAATACCACTACTGAGTTATCCGTATCGTGAAAATCAATCCACTCGAACCCCTGCCACTCAAAGTCAACTTCGTAGAGCGAGGGCTCCGCCTGGTAAAGGTGGTTCAGGTCCGCCACCAGCCTCCGGATCTGCTGGTGCGGTATATAGTCCAGCAGGTTCCAGTCCAGTGACTGCTTGGAATTCCACTCATTCCATTGCCCGATCTCCCCGCCCATGAAAAGCATCTTCTTGCCGGGGTGAGTCATTTGGAAGGCATAAAGCGAACGCAAGTTGGCAAACTGCTGCCAAACGTCCCCGGGCATTTTCGCCAGCAGCGCGCGTTTGCCGTGCACCACTTCATCATGGGAGAGCACCAGCACAAAATTCTCGCTGAAGGCATAGAGAAGCGAGAAGGTGAGGTTGTGGTGATGATACTTGCGATGGATGGCCTCCTTGGAAAAGTAAACCAGGATGTCGTGCATCCAGCCCATATTCCACTTCAGGCTGAATCCCAGGCCGCCCAGGTGGGTGGGGCGTGAAACCGCCGGCCAGGCGGTGGACTCCTCCGCGATGGTGAGCACGCCGGGGTGCTCCTGATGCGCGAGCTCGTTGAAGCGTTTAATTAAATCGATGGCCCCAAGGTTTTCGTTGCCGCCGTAGCGGTTGGGGATCCACTGTCCGGGCTTGCGCGAATAATCCAGGTAGAGCATGGACGCCACCGCGTCCACTCGCAGCCCGTCGGCGTGGTACTTCTCCAGCCAGAACAGCGCGCTGTTCAGCAGGAAGTTTCGCACTTCCGACCGGCCGTAATTGAAAATCCGCGTGCCCCAGTCGGGATGCTCGCGCAGGCGCGGGTCGTCGTGCTCGTAAAGGTGCGTGCCGTCGAAGTACGCCAGGCCGTGAGCGTCGGACGGGAAATGCGCGGGCACCCAGTCGAGGATCACGCCGATCCCGTGCTGGTGGCAGTAATCTACAAAATACATGAAGTCCTGCGGCGTGCCGTGGCGGCTGGTGGGCGCAAAGTAGCCAACCGTCTGATATCCCCAGGATTCGTCCAGGGGGTGCTCCATGACCGGCAGCAGCTCGAGGTGTGTGAATCCCATTTCGGTGACGTAGGCCACCAGTTGCTCGGCGAGTTCGCGGTAGCTGAGCAGGCGATTGCCGTCACCGCGGCGCCATGAGCCGAGGTGAACTTCGTAGATGGCCATTGGCGACTTCAGGGACTGGCGCTCGCGGCGTGACTCCATCCAGGCCTGGTCATGCCAGGTGTAACGGTTAATGTCACGCACCACAGAAGCAGTGTTGGGGCGAAGTTCGGCGAAGAAGGCGAAGGGATCGGCCTTCAGTCCAAAATAATCGTTGCGGCCCTTGACCTCATACTTGTAGACCTCGCCCTCCGCGAGGCCCGGAATAAACAGTTCCCAGATGCCGCTGCTTCCGCGCACGCGCATGGGGTGACGGCGGCCGTTCCAGTTGTTGAAACTCCCCACCACGCTCACCCGCTGCGCGTTCGGAGCCCACAAGGCGAAGGCCACGCCGCGAACTCCTTCGACCTCCGTGAGGTGAGCGCCGAGTTTTTCGTATGACTTATGGTGGGTTCCCTCGCCGAGAAGGTAGAGGTCGAACTCGGAAAGAGTAGGGGGAAAGCGGTAAGGGTCTTCAAACTCAACCTCGTTGCCGTCCCCATAATTGGCGCGAAGCCGGTATCGAAAAACCTGTGCGTCGTT
>JBEKLY010000209.1:0-22562 GCA_050010015.1 Terriglobia bacterium | reverse complement strand
GTGGGGCTGATGAGGAAGGCGGTCACCGATGCGCCATCGACGAGCCAGAGATCACCAGTGTCGGTCTCTTCAATTTGGCATTCGAGGGAACGCGGATAGACTCGATCGGGACCCACGGCCAGGTACAGCAAGCCGCTATCTCGCTTGCCCTCCGAAAACCGTTTGACGCCCCACTTGTACTCAACGTGGATGAGCACGTTGGAAAATTCCTGAGTGGTGGCGAGATATCCGGCTTCCACCTTGTCAGCGGGAACATCTAAAATATGAATCGCACCGTTCTCGATTCTAAAGATGCCGTTGGGATCGTGGTTCTTTCCGCTGGACCGCAAATAGGTGTACCAGCCGTCGAAGTTCTTTCCGTTGAAGAGTGGCGTCCATCCGTCGTCGGCCGCAGAGACATTGACGGAGCTGAGTCCACCGGCGGCAAGGAGCAGGCAAATGGAGGCAAAAAACACCGCTGATTTCATGAAGACCTCATCTACTCGGAATTTCTGATTTAGACCCCGAGCTTTCGCATTGTACGCTTTTTATGACCTCCAGAAAAAGAACTTACCACGGGCTGTGGCGGGACAGCGTGAGACGTGGGAGACAACGCCTTCACGATGCCGGACAGGGTTCGCGACTCAATACTCCTGGGCTCGAAAATTCCAATCCATCCTCCGCTCTTCACTCCCCATCGACTGCACAGTGTGCAAGCGTGGAATCGCGTTCGCAAGGCGGGCATCGCCGCAGCATGGCGTTCTCGACACCACGAAGACCTCCACGCTGCCAAGCTGATGGTTCTGTGCAATTCGGTACAGCAATGAGAAAACTGCCAAGTAATAATCGCCGTAGCTAATGTTTTGCTGTGGCGTCGGTCCTGATTTATTGCCGCTGGAAATGAGTTTGAAGCCCTCGGCATTCAATTGCGCTCGAAAAAAAGGGCCGTACGATTAGAGGGGTATCTTCAGCCCGCGGCCGAAAATAAACCAAGGGAGCCACCAGCCATTTACATTAAGCGGAAAGAAGGGTCATTCCATGTCTGAGAAACGTGTTGACGATAATGCAGCAGTTTATTTGGTTGGAGGGGGGATCGCTTCGCTCGC
Source organism: Terriglobia bacterium (assembly GCA_050010015.1). GTDB lineage: Bacteria > Acidobacteriota > Terriglobia > UBA7540 > UBA7540 > CAVROP01. The sequence goes on along the minus strand of JBEKLY010000209.1, from coordinate 21,477 downwards.
GGCTGCAGCATTCCTGATTCGCGACGGAGACATCCCGGGTCACAACATCACGATCCTGGAGGAATCAGCAAAAGTTGGCGGCAGTCTTGACGCCGCCGGAACTTCTAAAGATGGCTACGTCATGCGTGGCGGCCGAATGATTGAGAGCAAATATCTCTGCACCTTCGGTCTCTTTTCATCGATTCCTGCTCTTGATGGTAGCAAGACAGTTACGCAGGAGATTCTCAATTGGAATGAGACGATGAAAACCTCATCCAAATCCCGTCTTTTTCGGGGTGGACGCAGGGTAAACGCCCCCAAGTTTGGTCTCAGCGAGGAGCATATCCTGACTCTCGAGCGCCTGGAGCTTGAGCCGGAGGGAATGCTCGGGCGAAGTACCATTGCGGACCAGTTCGATGCGTCGTTCTTTGAAACCGACTTCTGGCTGATGTGGTGCACAACTTTCGCCTTTCAACCCTGGCATAGCGCGGTTGAGTTTAAGCGCTATCTGGTGCGCTTCACTCATATGGTCTCAGGTTTCAATACGCTCTCAGGGATTATGCGAACCGTCTACAACCAATACGACTCAATGGTGCGACCTCTCCAGAAGTGGCTGGATGAGCGGGGCGTGAAGTTTGCCCTGAACACCCGCGTTACCGATCTTGCTTTCTCTCATGACGATGAGAACTTCTACGTAGAGCGCATTTCTTGTGAACGTAGCGGCCGCAGGGACGAGATCAAAGTGAACGCGCGGGACTTTGTCATCCTCACCCTGGGATCCATGGTTGAGGGTTCCAGTCTCGGGTCCATGGACTCGGCTCCTGTCCTGAAAGGCAAATCCGACGGCGGTTCCTGGGCTCTTTGGGAGAAGATCGCCGCAGGCCAGCCGGAGTTCGGTCGTCCCGCTAACTTCACCGACCATATTGAGGAATCGAAGTGGGTGTCCTTCACCACCACTCTCCGCGACCCCACCTTCTTCCGGCTCGTTAGGGAACTCACGGGCAACGTCCCAGGAGAGGGCGGCCTCATTACCTTTCCGGAATCCGCCTGGCTAGCGTCCATCGTCCTGCCGCACCAGCCCCATTTCATCGGCCAACCCGCGGACGTTCAGGTGTTTTGGGGCTATGGCCTGTCCGTCGATAAACCGGGCAACTTCGTGACGAAACCGATGTCGGCATGCACAGGTCGAGAGATTATGACGGAGATCATTGGCCACCTGCAGGTTGGGGTCCATGCGGACAAGATACTGGAAAGCTGCACCTGCATCCCGTGCATGATGCCTTTCATCACCAGTCAGTTTCTGCGCCGGGCCAAGGGCGATCGTCCCCAGGTTGTGCCGGAGCGCTCGAAAAACCTCGCCTTCGTCGGACAATTCTGCGAGCTCCCGGAAGACGTGGTGTTCACCGTGGAATATTCGATCCGCTCCGCGCAAACAGCCGTCTACTCCTTGCTGGGCCTGAGCCTCGCGCCACCGCCGGTGTACAAAGGGAGATATGATCCGCGCGTTCTCTTAAACGCCTTCCTGACGTTGCACGACATACATGCGCACGCTTAGGCCACTCTCTTGAAGTCGATAAAGCCGCGCTTCACATCAGTGCGGACCAGTTGCACGCGAGCCGCTGGCCGACGTCCACGCCCTCAAGACCGCTCGAGGGAATGGCCCAGATCATTCACGATGACCTTGGCCGGACGAAACACTTTGTCACCGCGGCAATAGCCATGCTGGATGACTTCGAGGACGCTATGATCGGGCTGGCTGCGGTCATGCCGCACTGAAACTGTCTCGTGCCGATGAGGATCGAAGGGGCACCCAACGTCCTCTACGGCCTCGATGCCATGGCGGTGGAGTAACCGGCCCAACTCTTGCAGCGTAATTTCCGCACCTGGATGTAATTGTTCGGACGAAGCAGATTGTTTGGAGGCCAGAGCGCGTTCGAGATTGTCGAGAACGGGCAGCAGGTCGCGGATGAAGGATTCCTTTTCGGCAGCGGCTTGTCGCGCTGAGTCGCGCCGGGTGCGCTTTTTGAAGTTGTCGAAGTCGGCTGCGAGCCGTACGTAATCATCCTTCTGTGCGGCCAACTCCTTCTGGAGTATGCCTAGGTCAGCCGACTGAGATTCAGCGACTGAAGCAGGCGCATTCTGTACATCGGTCGGCGGGCTTGGATAATTGTTGTCCATGGCTTGCCCCTCATAACACTCTGGGCGAACGCCTTTGTTTTTTCCCAGAGTTCCTCCGATTGCCCGAGCAATGAGGAATGCGGCTGTCGCCTTCAATTCCCTGATCACGAGGATCTGAAGCGTGCTTCGCAACGGTACGGCATCTGTAAAGCGGAACTCTGATGAATCCAAAGATGAACAAGCCCAGTAGCGTAACCGATCCCCCCAAATGCGCTATGGTGACCACGGTCGACACCACGCGTGCGACCGGCTCCACGGTGATTCGGCAGCCCGCTGAGGAGCCCAAGACCAGCGCATTGACGGAAAACCATTCAATGACAATTCCCGTCCGAACGATCGTCCGCCAAGCCGAGCTGGCATCGCTGAGATTCTGTCCGTCTATCTTTCCACTGTCTGTGCCAATTTGCTCATTGCCCTGGTCGATAGGAATCACTGCCTGTTCCGGACCTACCTCTGGTGAGGGCAATTCCTCGAGCTCTGCTCCCCCCTTGACCTGCCTGTAAACCTGTTCTGCGCTGCCGGTGAGCTTCGGCTCTCCGGTGGGCACCCTCAACGCGAGAGCACTGGTCGCGATCCAGATCCTGGATGGTTTGGCGGCGGGAATATTCGGAGTGGTCTCGGTCCTCGTGATTGCCGACCTCACGCAGGGCACGGGCCGGTTTAATCTCACGCTCGGCGCCATCAGCACGGCGGTCGGCAGTAGGGCCTCGCTCAGCCAGGTCATCGCCGGTTCCATCGTGCATCACTTCGGTTTCAACGCGGGTTTCCTGTTTCTTGCCACGGTCGCCCTGGCCGCATTCGGCATCCTTTACCTTTTCATGCCAGAGACACGCGATAAACGAATTCTGAATCCAATCCTTGGAGCGCCAATCCCATGAGCACTGTCCTATTACTGTTTTTGTCAAATGTCTTCATGACCTTTGCCTGGTATGGACGTTTAAAATACGGTCACAATTCGCCTTTCTTGGCGTGGCCGCGTTCTTCGCTTTTGCGTTCAAGGGGCCCGGACGGCCCGTCTGAACGAAAACGCGGCAGTTCTCGTGCCCTGAGCGCGGTCTAGCAGAAGGCTCAGATAAGTCGTTTCAAAAATAAACTTGTCCGCATGTTCGCTTTTGTCCACCTGCCTCATGGCCCGACGTGTAAGCTTGTTTTTGAAAACCCGCGATTTGAGAATGGAAAAAACCTATGACTGCTCAACAACTGTTTCAGCCCTTCCGCCTGAAGTCGCTTGAACTTAAGAACCGGATAGTCATGGCTCCCATGACGCGTTCGTTTTCTCCCGAAGGAGTGCCGCCTCCGAAGGTGGCAGACTACTATGCCCGCCGCGCGGAAGGAGAAGTCGGCCTGATCGTGTCTGAGGGCACAGTGGTCAACCGGCCTGCGTCTTCCAACGATCCGAACATTCCCCATTTTTACGGTGAAAGGCCACTGGCTGGGTGGAAGGCCGTGATTCGTAAAGTGCATGCCCTAGGTGGAATCATGGCCCCGCAACTCTGGCACATGGGCGTGGTGGCTCCCAAGCCCTCGGGTTGGCTGCCGTCCGCTCCGTTTGAAGGGCCTTCGGGCTACGTCGCGCCCGGGAAGATCGGCGGCGTGGCGATGACGGAAGACGATATCTCCGAAACCGTCCGGACGTTCGCGCAAGCGGCAGAAGATGCAAAAACACTGGGGTTTAACGCCGTGGAGATCCATGGGGCGCACGGCTATCTGATTGACCAGTTCTTTTGGCATCCCACCAATGAGCGTATCGATGGTTATGGCGGCCAAACTTTGGCCGAACGCACCCGATTTGCCGTGAAAATTGTTCGCGCCGTGCGCAAGGCCGTTGGCCCGGACTTTCCCATCAGCCTTCGCATCTCGCAATGGAAACTTCAGGATTATGCCGCGAAGCTTGCGACAACACCCCAGGAGATGGAGGCGTGGCTGCTCCCCTTGGCGGAAGCTGGGGTTGACCTCTTCCATTGCTCGCAGCGGCGGTTCTGGGATCCCGAGTTCACCGGCTCTGATTTGAACTTTGCGGGATGGGCTAAAAAGCTCACAGGTAAATCCACCATCACGGTGGGCTCCGTCGGGCTTTCAGGAGATTTCCTGGCAGCCTTTCAGGGAGAAACCTCAATGCCCCGCTCCTTGGATGAACTCCTCCGGCGTTTCGACCGGGGAGATTTCGACTTGGTAGCGGTGGGCCGCCCCTTACTTGCCGACGCGGGGTGGTCTCGGAAAATTCACCAAGGGCGATCCTCCGAGCTGACCAATTTCAGCAGAGAGGCTCTCGCCACACTTTCGTAATCCTTATGAGCGACATCGTTCTGGACATCAAAAATCTTACTCGCCGCTTCGGCGCATTTACGGCGGTCGATGGTCTGACCCTTTCGGTCAACGCCGGTGAGGTCTTCGCCTTGCTCGGCTCCAATGGGGCAGGCAAGACCACCACGATTAAAATGCTCACCACGCTTTTACCTCCTTCCTCGGGCGATGCGCACGTGGCTGGTTTCTCCATAACTGCCCAGGCGGTCGATGTTCGCCGTGCCATTGGTTATGTGCCGCAGTCGGTCTCGGTGGATGGTTCGCTGACGGGTTACGAGAACCTGCTCATCTTCGCCAAACTCTACGATCTGCCTCACACTGACCAGCAGGCGCGCGTCCGGGAGGCATTGGAGTTCATGGGCCTTACGGCGGACGGCGGTCGCCTGGTGGGCCAATATTCCGGCGGCATGGTCCGCCGCCTGGAGATCGCCCAGTCCACGCTGCATCGACCGCGGGTGCTCTTCCTCGATGAGCCTACCGTCGGTTTGGACCCGATTGCGCGCGACGCCGTTTGGAAACATCTCGTTGATCTGCGCGCCAACTACGGCACGACCCTGTTTTTCACCACCCACTATCTGGAGGAGGCGGAGAGCCATTGTGATCGCATTGCCATCATGCACCTGGGAAAGGTGGATGCGCTGGGCACGTGCAAAGAACTTGAGGCCTCGCTGGGGGGCGGCGTCCACACCTTGAATGACGTCTTCGTGCACTATGCCGGCAGCGCCCGGCGCCGTCGCTCCTCGACCTCATCGAGAGAGTCCCGCATCAGGCCCGTCTCCATGCGCTCGAGCCGGTTGCGCCGCCAGTAGAGCCGCGCCAGGTCTTCGGTCTGCCGATCCCAGAACGCGTCGCCCGGCCCGTAAGCGGTCTCGAGATCGCGCTTCAGGGCTGCATAGTGCTCGGGGTCTTCCCCCAGCGCCCGCATAACGGCAGCGTCGTTTTCGGGCGCGGCATCACAGCCGTGCTGGAGCGCGTTCATTTTCATGCGCTCTTTTCCGGCCTCGCTGCGGGGCCCGGTGGAGCGTTGAGCATTGCGCCGAGCGGCATCGAGCCGCCGGGGAGTGAGACAAGTAGATTTGCGTAGAGACATAGTAACTCCATGAATTGGAAGGTTAGGAGCAAGGGCGGCAGACAAGCCGTCCCCACGCGAGGTGAGACGGACGTTCACAGACCTTACAGGCTACTACGCTCCACAATTATTGTCAATAGCACAGTAGTAAACATGTGCCACTTGGCCATCCGCGGGTAGGGCAAGCCCTACCCCTACAAGCTGTAGGGGGACGGCTTGCCGTCCCCTGTGGCCATCCTTCAGGATACTGAGCTTCACGCGGCGTCGCCCCTGCCTGCCTGTGAGCATCAAAAGCTGGTAAGGCTGAGGATGGAGGTGTGTGGCAGGTCAGCCCCAAAGGGGCGATCTAAAGAAGCCCAGGCCAACGGCCTGGGTCAACGGTATCCCCATCGCCCCCTGAGCCCTGAAAGGGCGGAACAATCATCTTCAATCCCACACGAGGCTGGCGCAGGGCGAAGCCCGGCGTTGCGTGGAGCCGGAATGAACAGAGACCGCAGAATTGCGCTTCGCGCCAGCCGTGATAAGCCGGCATCTCTCCCCCGAGGCGCTGCAATACCGACCCGGCTTCGCAGCCCGCGAAGAGGGCGAAAGATCGTAGCCCATGGCGCAAGTGGGTGAGGAATTCGAGTAAAACCCCCCCACCCCGGAGGGGCGAAAGAACCTGTCCCACACCTACACAAACCTCCTGACGCACGTGATCTTTAGCACCAAGGACCGCGAGCCTCTTATCACCGCTGCGCTTCATGACGATTTACTCGCCTACATGGGCGGAATCGTACGCGAGATTGGCGGTGCGCTCCGGGTTGCGAACTCGAGACCCCACCACGTGCGCCTGCTCTGCTCGTTGCCACCGACAGTGGCGATATCCGACGCCTTGCGGTTGGTAAAAACCAATTCGTCTCGCTGGGTGCATCGCGAAAGGCGGCTTGCCGGTTTCGATTGGCAAACCGGCTACGGAGCATTCAGCGTCAGCCATTCGCTGGCGCCATCGGTTCCGCAATATATCGGTGATCAAGCGAAGCATCACCGCCGCATGACGTTCCAAGAGGAATTGATCGTCTTTCCAAAAAAGAACGGCATCGCTTACGATGAGCGTTACATTTGGTCGTGATTTCTTTCGCCCCTAAAGGGGCTTGCGCGGGGGGCGGGCCGATCGCCCCACGGCTTGCGCCGTGGGCTACGATCTGTCGCCCGCTTTGCGGGCTTACGGCATCCCTTACGGTGAACGCTGGCTGGCGCAGGGCGAAGCCCTGCGTTGCGTGGAGCCGGAATGAGCAGAGACCGCAGAGCTGCGCTCTGCGCCAGGCCGCGTCCGGCGGACATTTCCTAATTCAAACAGATAGGGAGTTGCGATAAAATGCAACTGCTGAATTTAGGCGTAGATGGTCTAAATCGAGAGACACCAAAGGCTGCTCTCGAAATTGTATGAGACTGGCGCGCAGCGCACCCCTGGTCAGAGGCAACAGACATGTTGTGTCCATTCTGTTCTCATCAAGTTGCTCCCCTTTGGCAACCGCTATATTCCCTTACTACGCACCAAGGGGAGATGCTCGCGTCCCCTAACCAGATTCTTCGGTCGGAACTGCCGACGGGAGCAGGCCAAGAAGTGCGCGTAGATCTTACCTGGGCTAGATGCCCGAACGAGAAATGCCACGAGATATTGGTAATAGTTGCCAGGGAACTTCTTAGTTATGGCAACGTTATATACGAAAACAAATGGTTCGCCCTGCCGAAGAAAAAAGCCATCCAGCCTATAGATTCAGTTGTCTTAAACTTGCAGCTCGGGAAAGACTTCCAGGAGGCATCTGCGATATTGGACGATAGCCCTCGGATGTCAGCGGTATTGTCACGAAGAATCTTGGCCGATTTACTGAAGCAGTATGCCGCCCTTAACGATTACGGTTTGGCAGCCCGAATCGATAAATTCATAGCCGACAAGCAGCATCCATCCAGATTGCGCGAAAATCTGCATTATCTGCGGGAGATGGGGGATTTCGGCGCCCACACGATGGAAGATGATCAAGGACGCATCGTTAATGTGGAGAGAGACGAAGCCGAGTGGACACTAAAGGTGGTCATGGATCTGTTCGACTACTTTATTGTCGCGCCTGAAAGAGATAAAGCCCTACGGGATGCGTTCGACAAAAAGCTACAACAAGCTGGGCGTAAGCCACTTAAGAAACCTGACAAGCCTAATACCTAATCACGGGTGGCGCATACGTGCCGACGGTAGTTCTCGGCATGTATGCGCCCTTTGGGGACGTAGGAGTAAGCCACGCCACCATTTGCATGCCGTGGGCCTTTATGGTGGCCCTACGGTACGTCGAGGACCCGACAACGGCCGCATACATCGCGACAACAGGCGTCGCGACGTATGCGCCACCCGCGGTCATATCTCGGGCTGCTTGAAACCTTCAGGATGATTCGCATGGCCGTGCCTCCTCCGCCGTGGCGGCGGAGATCTCATCGCTTATCTCCTGGCCGCTCCCCTCCCCAGGGTTATCCTCGCTAACTGGAAAGAAACTGTGGCCCAGGCTCCAGCGGACCGGCCCATTACAGTCAGGCACCTCAATCAGCTTCTGTCGCAGGGCAAGTCGAATCCATTTCAACGGCAGCGGGTAGAAACCGACTCGACTTTTGCCCTGAACGCGCACGAGTGGACTCCTTTCTCAGAGAACTTGGCCTGTGCGACTGGGGCGTGCTAGCGAAACCAGATTCTCGGAATTATACTGTGAGAGGCTTTCACGAATATCGTTGTTATTATTGCTGGCGGGGCTGTCCACGATGCAAAATGCTGGTCCGAGTCGAGCGGGACTGACGGCCATCGGGATATTTAAGCTGATCAAGGCGTTAGCGCTAGTGGTGGTGGGGATCGGGGCGTTCAAGCTTGGGCATCACAACATTGTGGAAGTATTGACCCGGTGGGTTGGCTTGGTGCATGTGGACCCCGAAAATAAGTACTTTCAGAAGCTTGTGGTGAAACTGTGGTCAGTGGACGACCACAAGCTTAAAGAGGTTGGCGCCGGCACCTTTTTCTACGCGGGAATCTTTCTGACCGAGGGCCTGGGACTGTTGTTTAGGAAAACATGGGCGGAGTATTTCACGATCCTAGTCACGGGTTCGTTCATTCCCTTCGAGGTGTACCTGATAATTCAACACTTTACTGCGGTGAGAGCGCTGGCGACGCTTGTGAATGTCGTAATCGTGGGTTACTTGGTAGTGCACCGCCTGGGAGAGCGGAAGAGGCAGGCTGCCTTTCCTCGGCCGTCCGCAATTAGGGGAGTAAGGGAGTAAGGGTGTCAGGTAGTGCGCCGGGATAAACCAGCATGCAGTGGAGGATGAAAGAGCCTTACAGGAAAGGAGTAGCGAACCGCCTGGCCTCGAATCTTGCGGAGGCAGTCGCGAGGCTGCCGTCGAAGCGTAGACAGAGGTATCAGTGGGCAGGGTATGGAGCTGCGAAAATCCTAAATCGGGATGCCGACCCTGTTACCTGAAGGGGAAGGCCACACACGCGTCGACGTTAGCGCGAGCCGGCGGGTGGTCCCGCGTAGTCGTAGACCCCAGGCACGCTGAGAAACTGCATGCACGAGAACCGGGAGACCTCTTCGGTGTTCCCAGATGGGGACCGGTCCGGGAAGGCTCAGAGCCGCACGCCGGACGTGTACGCTGGAGAGGAGTCGGATCGCGCCGTACTACCGATGAAGCTGCCCTACAATGAGGCGTCAGCCTCGGCGGAGGTGGCGGAGGGAAGGGCGCGAACCAAGGAGAACACCAGCCAGAGCCACACGCCACCGGCACAGTACGGGTAAGGCGTCTCCCAGGGTCGGGCGAGTGTGCGAAGAGACTCGTCTTACCTCGCGCCACGTCGCGTTGAATGCGGTTGGGGACGCGCCCCAAAAATGTCTTGAATCGGATTAGAGAAGTCGTTATATAATGTAGTCAGCTTAGGAGAGCCACGCAAAAATCTAAATTTCTTTCGTATCGGCACGAGGCTGCAGCGGCTTCCCGCTCACTCGCGTGAGTTGGGACCGTCCGCCACCGTGCGCCGTTGCGAATGGAGGTCTGCGAAACATGCCATCCACACCAGAATTTGAGAAGCTAAGCCCGGCACTACAAAAACTTCAATCGGGCGTTCTTACCACCCTGGGGAGTAAAACGAACAAGGTGGATCTAACCAAGGTTGTGACCCAGTACAGCAAGGGAGTGCTGGCCCAGGAAAAACTGAACGACCAATCTCTGGTGGGCTTCAGCCAACTGGTTTCGGCGGAGCTCAACAACGCCAAGACCCTGATGAACCAGTTGGGCTATAAAGACGTCACGAAGGCGCCGGCCATCAGTGTGAATCAGGCATCGTTACGGGTTGTGCCAGGACAATTGAAAGTGGAGAACCGCGTCGTAAGGCCGCCGATCCTGCAGGTTTCAGAGCTCCATGCCGTGGAAGCGGCGCCCCAGATGGCGAAGCCCGTCGAGACTATGGCAAGGCCGGTCGAGACGATCGCGAGGCCAGTCGAAATAGCGGCGAAGCCAGCGGAGCCGGTCGCCAAGCCTCCGATCGTTGAAAACAGGCCGTCGGCCGGAGAGGCTGTTTTTTCGGGTGGGGGCATTGGTGTGTTCGGTTTGGCCCCAGCGTTCTCGCCGATCTCATGGCTGGTGAATGAGTCAGTCATCATCGCTTCCAGCCTTGACCTGACGCATACGAACCTGATCATTGATCCCGCGGTGAGCAAGCTCACCATCATCGTGGAAACGCTGACTTGTGGGGCCGGTGCACAAATCACGTTTGACGATTCGAGCGTCTGGCACCCCGTCGCGCTGCCGCAAACCACGGCGCAAGCCGGAAACAGCTACAACCAGGGCAATCATCCCGATGGCCAGGATAACGGCCCGAACGGCGGAAATGGCACCGATGGCCAGGCGGGAAGCCCCCAAACTATCGCGCCTCCCGTGGCGCCAAGCATCAGCATCTATGCCTTGAATATCACGGGCATGCCCGCCATCAATGTGCAAGGTCTGAAAGGTGCGCCGGGCAATCCGGGACAGAATGGTGGAAACGGAGGCAACGGTGCCAAGGGCATTAATGGGAGCGATATTGCACTTTTTGGCGTAGGTGTGTGCCGGAAAACGCCCGGCGGCGGTGGAAGCGGCGGTAATGGTGGTCAAGGCGGAAATGGCGGCAACGGCGGGCAGGGTGGGGGCGGCGGCTCCTTCTTTATCGCCACCACACAAGCCAACTGGCAGGCATTGCTCAATCAATCATGGACCATTGCCAACACGGGCGGACCGGGGGGTGACCCGGGCTTACCCGGCAGCGGCGGTGGCGCGGGAGCGGGCGGCTACCCTGGCGATCCGTCTCCGGGCGGGGCCTGCAATACGGCCTCCGGCGGAAAGAATGGCGCGCCCGGAGCGGGTGGCAGCGCTGGTGCGGACGGACCGGCCGGCACCGGCGGCGTGATTACTCCCGCTATCATTACGGCGGCGGAATGGGAAGAGGAACTGACGCTGCCGTGGCTGCAAACGATCAATCCCAGCCAGGGACCTCCAGGCACCGCCGTTACCGCGGTGGGATTGAATGTTGACGCCGGCGATTCGGTTCTGGTGAATGGCCAGAATGTGACGGCTACTTCTCCATCCAGCGGCCAACTGCATTTCAACTTGCCAGCGGTGCTGCCGGGCGGTACCACCACCATCGCCATTCGCCGCACGAGCGACGGACAACAAAGCAACTCCATGAACTTCAGCGTGCAGCCGCTCATCAATGGCAGCTCGGCGAACGGTGGATTTACCCCAGGCCAGACGATCACCTTAAATGGTGCTGCATTTCTGACGAACGCCAGCGTTCACTTTACCCCCTCGGGACAAGCCCAACAGGTGATTGTGGCGCAATCAATCACCGCCAATGGCACCTCCTTGCAGTTCACGGTGCCGCCGGCTACCGCCGCCACTGCCAAGGGGCAATCCGCCGCGAGCGTGATGGTGGTGAACCCCGATGGATCGCAGAGCAATACGCTGCAGATCACGCAGCTTCCGTTTGTGACCAACGGGTTCATACCCGACACCAACGGTTTTGCTTTCAAAAACTTTTCGCCCGGCGTTCCCGACTGGGGCACGTTTACGGATGACTTTGGTCACGTCGAAGTTCCCCTCAGCGCTTGGAGCTTGCCCGTGCTGACGGGCGCATACTTCGGCGCCTATGAGTATTTCCTGGGCACGGCCGCCACTGGCCTCTGCACGGGGTTTTCCACCGCGGCGATGAATCGCTTTCTCAATGGCGAGACACGCGCCGTGGATGAGGCCGCGGCTCCCACACCTGCATTGACCCGCGAGTTTACCGTGAATATGGGCCGGTTGCTGAGCGGTCAGCTTCTCAGCACGTTCCTGAGCCAGTGCCTGAACGGATTGCCACAAGCGCAAAAAACGCTGGAGCAAATTGAGCAGACTTTTACCCAGGGTGCCACTCGCGACAACATGCCGGTCATCTTTTTCGTTCCGGCGGGCTTACCCGTCTCCAGCCAGTGGTTCAATAATCTCAATGCCAGCCATTGCCTTCTGCCCTGGAAGCTTACCCGGCCGGTGGGCTGGACCAGCGGGTACGATGGCGTGCAATTGTACCTATATGACTGCAACCATCCCAAAGATGACACCTGCTGCCTGACCTTTCAGCAACGCGGCACCAGTCTGGCCTTTAGCTATAACGCCGATCCCAGCGTCTCGAGCGATAATGGTTGGACTCTTGGCATCTTGACCATGGACCAGGCGCTCTACAACGGCGTCGACCTGCCTTGGGTGTATGGGCCGGGGGCGGCGCTTGAGTACGTCGTGGATATCATCCTCAGCCCCGCGACTCTGGCCGTGAGCAACCTGGCGGGTCAGGCCACCGGCACACGCGGGAATAACATTGTGGCGGAAGTTCCCGGCGCGATTCCTTCGCTCCAGCGTATGCACAACCTGGTGATGGTGCCCCGTCAAATGGCTCTGCAGCGAACTATCCAAGGGACCGGGGCGGGAACTTATACCTATGCCACCATCGCGCCTCCCGATCCAACGGCTCCGGCCAATGCTTTCAACGGCCTGCTTCCCGCGGGCAATCCCACAGCGCGAATCGTCCCGGGGGCGCGCGGGATGACCCTGCAAAATGTTTCTTGCACTGCCAACACGCGTGATGTGGTGCTTCTGGGCCCGAACAATTACTCCATCCAGATCAGCACAAATGAGGCCGGAAAGACCTTTGATGCCTTATTGAGCCACAAGTACGATGTGCAAACCGGCGCCGCTCCGAATGCCCAGACCACGTCGCAAGTTCAGGTGGTCGCGCTCAAGGGCATGGGGGTGGCTCCAGGTGAGCAATTGCTGATCTGGAGCGACAATATTCTGGGTCAAATCGGCGTCTCGAACACGGGCGCGGCCAAGGCTTTCCAAGTGGCGCTTTCTACCATTGATCCTGCGTCCGGGAAAGTTGCGGCTACCCAGACCGTTGCGGGCTCGGTAGCGGCGAATGCGGATTTCGCTTTGCAGGTCTCGACCTGGAGTCAGCTGAGCAGCGCTCCGGCCACCAAGCAGGGCGCACTTCGAGCAGGGCGCACTTCGTTCCCTTCTGCCGGCGAATTTTCAGATGCCGGCGGTGCAATAGTGGCAGCCGCCCTCTCCGATGTAGACGAGGATGAGATTTTTGGGTCTCCGCCATCGGCCGGGTGACGCTGTTCACAGAAAGGAGATTCGTCGTGCGCTTTGAGGGCAAAAGTCGACTCGGCTTCTACCCCCTGCCATTGTCCGAATCCCAGCGGATTCGCAGGCTTCTCTCATTTCCCGATCAATCGACGTCTGCGATCGACCCATGCATTGGCGATGGCGTAGCGTTTGAGGCGATCACCAGTGGCGCCGACGTGCTTTGTTATGGCGTCGAGCTTGATTCCTACCGCGCCGACCAAGCCAGGCAGCGGAGTCCCAATATCCTGGAGTAAGGGTGTCAGGTACCCTTTCCCTCCCGTGTCGAAACGCTACCGCAAGAACAGTTCTACTCGGTCTGTCGTCCAGGTCGCCACACCGCTGCCGAAAAGGTCCTGGTCCTCTGTCCAAATGGGCAAGTCCGAAAGTAACGCCACCGCCACGACGGGCCAATCGTCTGGATCACGAATTTCGATGCGCTCTCTGGCGAGTAGCTCAAAATCCGGTAGTGGTACAGTTTGAAATTCAGGCGCAAAGGTTTGGCAGGGGGATTGCCTAGCCAGCCAACTTCAACTTGATGAATTGAACTAGGCAGGTCGCTCCCATGACAAGGGACACAATTAAGAACAATGCTGCTAGTATTCTGGAGGCGCGTCCTAAACTTTCGAGGCTGGAGGACCTCCAGAAGAGTAGCGCGAGTAGCGCCGATCCGAGTGCTCCCAGAAGCCAACCCCACCAGGGTAGGTCGGAAGGATTCATAGCATCGGAATTATACGCTGAAATCTTGACGGGTATGCTATAAAAAGAAAAAGCCCCGATGCCAGTCGGGGCCTTGTAAGTCCTTGGACGCAATTCAAGGAGTAAGGGTATCAGAGGAAAAGGGTGGCAGGTACTCTTTTCTCCTGGGCTGGCTGTACTGCATTCCTTTGTTACGGATGCGCGGACTGATGTCCTGTGGCGCGGCCGCGGTTGGGGGCAGGGTGCAAAAGCGCGCGGTGCACGGCGTCCGGCTCCCGGTCGATCACGGTCAGGAAGGCGCGCGCAGCTCCTGAGGGCACGACGCGTCCTTGCTCCCATTCCTGGATCGTGCGGACGCTGACGCCGATATACTCCGCAAAGTGGCTTTGGCTCATGTGTATCTTTCTCCGAATCCGGGCCGTGTCGATTTCGTCGGGGATGTGGGCAACGCCGGCTTGGGTCCCGCCCTTGGCAAAGGCCAGAGCCTGTTTGGCGCTCGCGATCAGGCGTTGTCCCGCGGTCAGTTTTTTCTTCGGCATGGTTACGTCCTCCTTCGATAGGCATCGGCAAGCTCGCGAAGCAGGGCTTGGAGCTGGTTCCTCTCGGCCTGCGATAGATCGGTTCTTTCGTTCTTCGCAAACACGTTTAGCAGAAATACGGGAATATCCTCTCCGCTGTAGAAAGTGATCACCCTGTCGCCGCCGCTTTTGCCCTTACCCCTTCCGGCAAACCGAAGCTTCCGTGCACCGCCTGTGCCTGGGATTTCGTGTCCGGCATCGGGATTCGCCGCGACAAAATCCACGATCCGTTTGCGTTCGTCCTCGGACAGCCCGGCGGCCCTTGCGTCGCGAAGGTATATTCGTGTTTCGACGACGGTTTACATGGCTCACTATACGTTAAAAACGTACAGCTGTCAATAGTTCGAATCGAGACATGTTAGCCTGCGCCGGCTCGGGATCGACTGCGTCGGGGAGTAAGGGTGTCAGGTACCCTTTCCCTCTCTACCCTTTCCCTCTCGTGTCGACCCACGATTGACATGCGTTACGTGACGCGTTACAGTAGGGTAATGATCCGATCGATCCGCCACAAGGGACTGAGACGCCTTTACGAAGACGACGATTCGCGCGGCGTGAAGAGCGGACACGCGGAAAAGCTGCGTGACATTCTCGCGCGGCGGGATGCCGCGGGTACGATTGCGGATATGGACATGCCCGGGTTCCGCCCGCACCCGCTTAAGGGCGAGTCCACGGGTTATTGGGCGGTAACGGTTCGCGCTAATTGGCGGGTGATCTTTCGCGTTGCCGAACGCGACGTGCTGGACGTTGATGATGTCGATTACCACTGAGAGGAGACTGGAACCATGCCGATGAAGAATCCACCCCACCCCGGCGGCTTTGTGTTGCGCCAGTGTATTGAGCCTTTGGGCTTGACGATCACCGCCGCTGCCGCCGCGCTCGGAGTCACGCGCACTACCCTGTCAGAACTGGTGAACGAGAAGCGCGGGATTTCTCCGGAAATGGCCTTGAGGCTGTCTAAGGTTTTCGGAGGCAGTGCCGAAAGCTGGCTTACGCAGCAGGTGCACTACGACATTGCGCAGGTTCGCACCGACCGCATCAAGCTCAAGCGGCTGGAATTGACCGTCGGTTTGTAGTCTTAGCAAGGGCCCACGGTCACCAGAGCAGTGACCAAGGCTACTCTCTGCCGGAGAGTATGCCCGGGCCAAAGCCTTGCCGAAAGGGCGTCCCTTCAGGAGATCGCAGGATCGAAAAACCAGGGTGGCGCATACGTCCCGCCGTACTTTGGCGGGATGTATGCGCCTTCGGAACAGGGGCGCAGACATGCCAAACTACGGCACGTCTGCGCCACCCGCGACTGTTTTTCATGGGGTTTCGCGGGCCGAAGGCCCATGGGGACAGGCACTAAAAGACGACCGTCTGCGCCAGCCCGCGTCAGCTCATTGTGAGCAAAACAGAACAGCTTGTTGCTTTCTCCGGTGTGATGATGTGTAAGGCCGCCACTTTGGTGACGGTGCTGCAGCTACGGCAGGGCAGAGTTCTTATATCCACCCGCGCACGGCGATGCTCCGTGGTACACGGATTCGCGCTCCGGATCTTAGCTCATATTCCGGACACAAAAAGATGCCAACACCCGATGCAAACGGCAAGGCAGGGGTTTCGGTCGGCGACCCTGGAGCGGCAGGCTCCACGGTCGCGGCGCCACCGGCTCGCCCGGACAAGCCGCCGATTCCAACGAAAACAAAGAACCAGAATATTCGCGTATCGCCTGCCGTCCTCGACGCTGCCCGGAAAGACGGCGAAGCGCTGCTCCGCGACTTGCGAACGTCTGCAGGTGGGCTGACGCAAGCTGAGGCGGAAGAACGGGCGCGCACGACGGGTCCGAATGAAGTGGCGCAAGAGAAGAAGCAAGGCTGGCCCGTCCGCCTTCTAAAAATCATTCTCAACCCGCTGGTAATCCTGCTGACAACTTTGTCTGCGATCTCCTTCCTTACAGGCGACGCGCGCGCCGGCTCGGTGATGGCAGGTATGGTGGCGCTAAGCGTGGGACTCCGCTTCTGGCAGGAAGCCCGGGCGGATGCCGCCGCGGAGAAGCTCAAGGCCATGATCCACGTGACCGCCACGGTCGTTCGCGACGGCACGGCGAGGGAAATACCCCTCCGGGACTTGGTGCCTGGGGACATGATCAACCTGGCCGCCGGTGATATGATTCCGGGCGACGTGCGGCTGCTGACTTCTAAAGACCTCTTCGTAAGCCAAGGCAGCCTCACCGGTGAATCACTCCCGGTCGAGAAGACCCACGACCCTGAAACCAAAGAGGCGAGCTTACCCACTGAACTCATGAACACATGCTTCATGGGGACGAGCGTGGAGAGCGGCACCGCGACGGCGGTGGTGGTCACGACGGGTTTACAAACCTACTTGGGCAGCATGGCCCACTCGATGACCGAGGAACGGCCGCAGACGAGCTTCGATCAGGGTCTCAACCGCTTCACCTGGCTCATGATGAAGTTTATGGTGGTGATGGTGCCTTTGGTTTTCCTCATTAACGGTTTCACCAAACACGATTGGAAGGGGGCCTTCTTCTTCGCCTTGGCAGTGGCTGTAGGCCTCACTCCCGAAATGCTTCCCATGATCGTCTCCGTATGCCTCTCCAAAGGCGCGCTGGGCATGAGCCGCAAAAAGGTGATCGTCAAGCGGCTTAACTCCATCCAGAATTTCGGGGCCATGGACGTGTTGTGCACCGACAAGACGGGGACGCTCACCGAGGACCGCGTCGTCCTGATGCGGCATTGCAATGTCGCCGGGCGTGAAACCGATGACGTGCTGCTGAACGGGTTCCTGATCAGCTACTTCCAGACGGGGCTCCGAAACCTGCTCGATCGGGCAATTTTGGAAAGCACCGATTTCCACGCGAAGGCGGCAGTGGAGAAGTATAAGAAGCTGGACGAAATCCCGTTCGATTTCACTCGACGCATTATGTCGGTCCTGGTGGAGGAGGCTGGAGGTAAGGCCATCCTGCTGGCCAAGGGAGCTCCGGAAGAAATCTTCCTGCGTTGCTCCGAGTTTGAACTCGATGGAAAGCTTTCCCCCATGACCCCGGACCAAATGGTCGGGCTGAAGCAGGAGTACGATGACCTCAGCAATGACGGTTTCCGAGTGCTGGCTGTGGCGACCAAGGAGCTGCCGGGGAAGCAGATTTGCACAAAGAATGACGAGCGCGACCTCATCCTCAGGGGGTACGTGGCGTTCCTGGACCCGCCCAAGACCTCGGCTGCCCGCGCACTCGCGGCCCTGCACAACCATGGCGTGGCCGTGAAAATCCTCACCGGGGATAACCACCTGATCAGCCGCAAGGTATGTAAAGACGTTGGCCTCTTGGCTGACCCCATGCTGGAGGGTGGCGAAATTGAGAAAATGTCGGACGCCGAACTCGGCGAAGCGGCGGAGAAGACGGCGCTGTTCGCGCGCCTCTCTCCGGCGCACAAAGAGCGGGTGATTCGCGTCCTCCGCGCCAAGGGGCACGTGGTGGGATGCATGGGCGACGGAATCAACGACGCTCCTGCCTTGCGAGCGGCGGACGTCGGCATCTCGGTGGACACCGCCACCGACATCGCCAAGGAATCGGCGGACCTGATCTTGCTGGAGAAGGACCTTATGGTCCTGGACGGAGGCGTCATCGAAGGCCGCAAGGTCTTCGCCAACATCGTGAAGTACATTCGCATGGGAGCCAGTTCCAACTTCGGCAACATGTTCAGCGTGCTGGGGGCGAGTGCCTTCCTGCCCTTTCTGCCGATGACCCCGATTCAGGTGTTGACGAACAATCTCCTGTACGACTTCTCGCAAGTGCCCATCCCCGCGGACGCTGTGGACGAAGAACAAGTGGCTCGGCCGCGGCCCTGGAACATCGGGGAAATCAAGCGGTTCATTCTCTTTATCGGCCCCATCAGCTCGATTTTTGACTATACGACTTTCTTCGTGATGCTCTATATCTTCAAATGTTGGGCTCCTTCCCGAGCGCCGCTATTTCAGACCGGCTGGTTCGTCGAATCGTTGATGACGCAGACGCTGATCATCCACGTCATTCGCACCAATAAGATTCCTTTTTTTCAGAGCCGGGCAAGTTGGGCGCTGACCGCCACGACTCTATCAATTATGGCCTTCGGGATGTTGCTGCCGTATTCTCCCGTGGCCTCGGCGCTGGGCTTCACGCATCTCCCGCTATTGTACTGGCCAATCCTGATGCTCACGCTGCTCGCCTATATGGGCCTGACGCAAATTATCAAGGTCTTACTGCTGCGGAAGCAGTGGATATAACCACGGAGTTTTCGGCAATGGAACGCAGTGGTCTTCCTGAGTTCCGTCAGGTCCCAGGTCCAGGAGGCTGTATGAGGTCACCAATCGGCACGGAGCTTCACCACACGGGACGCATCGGATGGCTCCGCGCGGCGGTACTGGGCGCGAACGACGGCATCCTCTCAACTTCGAGTCTGGTGCTCGGAGTTGCTGCTGCACATGCGACTCACGGCAACATCCTGATTGCAGGGATTGCCGGCCTCGTGGCGGGATCCATGTCCATGGCTGCCGGGGAGTATGTGTCCGTCCACTCGCAGGCGGACACCGAGGAGGCTGAGCTGAATCTTGAGCGCACGGAACTTAAAGAAGACAACAAGGGCGAGCAGAAGGAGCTGATGGCAATCTACGTCGGTCGCGGCCTCGATCCTTCGCTTGCGAAGCAGTTCGCCGAGCAACTGATGCGCCACGATGCGCTAGGCGCGCATGCCCGCGACGAACTCGGCATCTCTGAGACTTTCCGTGCACGTCCGATTCAGGCGGCGTTGGCATCTGCCGGCAGTTTCGCGGTTGGAGCAGCCATGCCGCTCATCGCCACTGCGCTGGCGCCGGCGGCGGGTTTGATCCCGATTATCTCCGGAACTTCACTGCTGTTCCTGGCACTTCTCGGCGGGCTGGCCGCACGTGCCGGCGGCGCAGGAGTAACGATGGGCGCAATACGTGTTACGTTTTGGGGCGCGATGGCCATGGCGCTGACCGCCGGCATCGGGGCACTGGTGGGAACAGTGGTGTGAGTGCCGCCTGCATCCTATTCGATGGGGCAGGCATAGAAAACAACCTGGCGTCCCGAGGGTCATCCTGGATTTGTCGTCGAGCCGAGCAGGCTGTGAAGACAGGCCTGCTGCGCGCGTATCGCGGCGCGGGGGTGAATCCCGACAAGTACCTGAATCACCCCGCCACTTCGCTAAGCGCCTGACTATGGCAACCCTGCACCACCAGAGTTTGAGTATCAGTGAAGTGGCTTGATTGGGTATCGCCCCTTGAGGGTGCGATAAGAAGACGGTTGCCATCGTCCGAAATGTGCGCCGGACACTCTGGCCATAAGGCCTTCACCTGCCGAAGCCAGAAGTTGATTCTCCGGCGGAAGAAGCGATCGCTGCTGTATTCTCTGGTCCCCGGTTGATTGACGAGACCCCATTGAGAGAACAGGGGTACGTGGGCGCCATGCTGCCTCCCCGTCCAGCATTTCCACACGAGCCGCACGTTTCGGCGACAGTGATGTGCAGGTTCTCTGGGTACCGCCGCTTCAATTCGACCAGCACTGGCCGCAGCAGTGCGTAGTCGCCTGCGCAAGCGTGAGCAGCCGCCCCCGCGACTCTGCTAACGAACGACGGCACATTGCCGCCCCTCGTGGCCCATTGGAGCCACCGGGCAAGTTCGGGGTCGTCAAGCGCACCCGGGCCAGGCGGCGGCTCGGGATGCTGACGCTTCAGTTCGAGCAGCACCGGCCGCAGCAAAACGTAATCAGGGGAGCAGGCGATGAGGGCGGCTTCGGCTACCGTTCGGACGAACATCGCCATGTTGCCCCCCTCGGATGCCCAACGGAGCCAGTCTCGCATTTCGGGGTCGGTGTAAGCGGAGTCGTTCATACTGTTACGCACCTGCCTTTTTCGTGAACCAACCCTTGGCATTTGCCTTTGGCGTGAGGGCGGCCCGGCGATGACAACGGCTAGGCGAATCGTTCCGTCTCATCGCCGAAGCCGACCACTACACAGTCGGCCGCCCCCACGGGCCACTTTCCACCCCGTCCATCCCGGAGCCTGCACCCGTCGATCAGGCAGCACAGCGAGCCGGGATGGTGGTTCACGGCGACGATTCGGCCCCCGAACCCCTCCGCTATGTCCTGCGGCCAATCGTTCCGCAGCAGCCCCCCGCGGTCGGGCAGCCTGACGCGCCGCCTGCGCCAGTCGTGCGGGACTCCACGCCCTTCCGGACGGGCCTCTCCAGAAGGCCTTCGGGATTTCGCCGGGCGCAACGCTCACTTCGATGTCGCCTGCTCCTCGCTCGCCCTCTGCGGCCGGCATGTCCCGGATGTTTACGTCCCGGAGGTCCCACCATGTCGGCGGGCACCAGCTTTCAAGCCAGCTTGACTCCTGCGTGACCTCGTAGCGGCCGGCGTCGATCACAGGCGACACGCCTTCCGTGAGCCAATGCCGTGGCAGTCTCCACGTGCGGCCGCTGGCGTCTGTGTAGAAGACACATGCGGGCCAATAGCCATTCCATCCGATGCCGTCATCGCCGACCAGGAACGGCAAGCCATCCGGAAGATCGTTCAGGTCGAGGAGGCGTGTCCCGGCCGGGACTTCGGGATGGACCTCTACGTCCACTGCCTGCCCCGTCAGGGCGGACGCCAGCTCATCGGGCATGTTTATCTCCTCCAGCCGGAACTTCTCGCTGGGAAGGATGATTTTGCAGGTCGAGGTCATTGCGGGTGCCAAGCTATACCGTGTCCCTTCGGCAACGCTGCTTAACTCCACGTTCCTGAAGTGCTAACGTCGGTCTCATGCCCAGCGGGGCGAGGAGGAACCGACGATGGCCAATGACATTCCTGACATTTCCCCTGACATGCGGAAGGTTTATCGGCGTCTGCGGCGATGGCGCAGTTCGCACGCTCGCCGTGTACCGATTCCGGATGCTTTGTGGGCGGCGGCAGAAGAACTGGCGCGGGAGCATGGGATC
>JBEKLY010000208.1:0-14332 GCA_050010015.1 Terriglobia bacterium | reverse complement strand
GCCGCCCATACCGCACCTCTACTTCCCATGTGCCATTCGCACATGCGATCTTTGCATTCAGCTATGGAGAAGTATCGGTCCTGAAATTAAACCGCGAAAGATGGGTTCACCGGACGCGTACGTAATCAGGTGGTGCAGCGATCCCTACCGTATTACGAAGGGAGCGCGCCCTCCTACACCCAGATCTATTTTGACGAATATAAGCGCACGATTCGATTGCAGGAGCCTTCACCGGTGGACGACGGATCGACTGTCGTAACAACCATCGATTACCAGAACACAAACCACATTGCGGTCACTCAGGCCTCCGGCACGCAACAGGCTCTCCAGACAACCTATGACTATGCTTATTGCAACGGAAAGCAGCTTGTCACAAAGCGGACCGACGCCATGCAAGCTTGTACGACTTACGCCTACGACGGTTTGGGCCGCCTTACAAGCGTGGTCGACCCGGGCGGCGTAAGCTCAGTTACAGCTTACGATACAGTGGGCCGTCCAGCCTCGTTTGCTTCGTATAACAAATCAATCGTTCTCTGGCAGAAAAACTACAGCTACGACGACGTAAATGGAAAGGAGACGTTTCAGGATGCCAAGGGCAACATGATTGTGATCCAAAAAGACACACTGGGCCGGCCCGTCAGCAAAACCGCCACGGCTGTTGACGTCCCTGGAACGGGAACGACGACTTTTGTGTTCGACAGCGAACAATCTTCAAATTCGCAAGGCCGTATATCTTCGGCGTCGATGCCGGATGGCAGCACGTATACGTACCAATACGACGCCTACGGGAATCAAACCTCGATCAGCTTATCCGTGGATGGTCACAACTGGACCGTGCAGCAGAGCTATGGGCCCACGAAGGAACTGCAAACGCGCACCCACCCGGATGGAAGCGTTGAGACGCATGTCTGCACTTCCGGGGGTGAAGTCTCGGAGATCGACCTGGCGGAGAACGCCCAAGCGCCCGCTTCACGACTAATTTCATTTGACGACTTTACAAGCTTGGGAAAGCCCCAGACGATTACTTACGCCAATGGAGTAAGCGCAACGTTGAGCTTTGGGACGATCGGGCAGCTCAAAGCGCAAACTGTAACAGGACCGGGGGCGACATCCGTATATTCCGGGGTTTTTGAGAAAAATGCACTCGGGCTACTGAGCACCGCCACCGATCCGCTCAGCCAGTCGCAGGAAGTATTCGATTATGACGGTGTCGGCAGGCTCGCGGGAGTAACCGGAGGAACGACTGGCAGGAGCTATCAATACGATCTTGCCGGAAACATCACCCTCAAAGACGGGATTCAATATGTGTCGGCTGGAAATGAGGTCGGCACGGGAACGCAGAACGGAAGCACTGTACTCCAGGCAGCGTTTGACCGAAATGGAAATATTGCCCAAGCAACTCGCAACGGGGCGACAAACACATATCTTTACGATGCCGAGAACCGGCTGGCGAGCGCTGGAACCACCAGCTTCTCTTATGACTATTCCGGCCGCAGATTGAAAAAGCAGGTCTCAGGTGGGCCGACTGCGGTCAATTGCGCCTTCGAGATCGGCGCAGCGGGCCGCATGACCCTCAACGTTGTCGCCGGGGCACTCGGTGGAGGCGCGGGGAACGTTGCGGGGCAAGTATTGGCCAACGAGTTTTCCGATGATTTTACCGGTCAGAGCGTCACCGCCGGCCTGGGATATGCCGCCCTCAGTGGAGTGGTCCTGGGCGGGGTCGGAACCGCCATCGGCGAGGGAACAACACGCGCGTTGTCAAATGTGCCGGATTGGGATAGCGCAACGGAAGCTCAACTCGACAAGTATTCGGACCGCCTCTGGACACGCACAGATGATTTTAGAGTCACAGGAAGGGATCTGCCGTTCCAGCGTGAATTGGACGCGACCCCCAAGAACAAAGTCTTGGTTTTCTTGCCGGGGTATGTTGCGAATTGGGCGGCGTTCGGCCTGACGTTGACACAGACCTTTAAACCTTCGTGGTTTCCGGGTTGGTGAAGAAGGACTGTCACGGCCGTGGCGACCCAAGCTCTTGGTATCGCTTCAGGTAGAAACATGCTAAGTTTTTAATATCAAATTGGAGGAAACAGATGAGCGCACAACGCCCCCCGCTTAGCTTTGCCGGAGATTCGTCGGGCACGCTGGCGAAGCAATTAGCTGGTCATGTCCAACTTGCTCAGTTTTCGGGCTCGCTGGCGACGGAACAGCAAGGACTCTTGATCGATGGACAGACAGCAACGGGTGTAGCAAGCTCGGCTATGAAGCAAGTATTGGAGTCGGGTAGAGTGCTCGCCATAAGCCGCCCGACTGGCGACCATACCAAAACCCTAATGGCGCTCACTGGACAAGCCCCTAAGGCCAATGTTCTACTGATCACGTACAAGAAGCGTGCCGGTAAGCCCGGATACCAGTGCGTGCTTGTCCCCGATGGCACGACGAAAACATGCGCGGCAAGTGAGTTGCAGGCCGCCCAAGTTTCTTCTTCGCCTGTGGACGTCCAGATTGGAGCATATCTGGCCGAAGCAGTTGGGGCCTCCGCACCGCTTGGTGCCGCTCCTACCGGACTCATCCCGCCCCTAGAATCAGTCTGCGGTTATTCCAGTTTTCAGTCACCCCTATCCTGGGATCCCGGCTATCCGAATATTAACGGCGCTTGGGACGACAATACAGCACAACAGCATTCGCAGCAGTGTGTCGGATTTATCCATAACTGGGCCGGCTGCCATGGTGCCGCAGGTGGCGAACATCACCACATCTGGGGCCCCTCTTGTAACTGGGGGTGGCAGTGGGGCTTCGACCTCGGAGCCGTTGCTAGTCAGCAAAACATCGAATAGTTCGGCCCACCTGAAGCGATGCCGCCTCGCCACGCCGGTGCTGGTGCTTCATACAGCATCCGGGAAGCCGGGAAGGCCTGGTGGGTCCGGCTGACGAAGTCGAGCGGGCCCGAACGTTAGGCTGTCGGCTTAAGCCAGTGGCGTCCCGAACCTCCTGCAGAAGTCGTGGCACTTCGCAAACTGAGCGCACAGGCCCTTTAGTCCATCGCAGACGTGGGGCCAACTGCGCTTTTGGCAGTGTGTCCTCTCTTTTATGTGCGCCGCCTGAAGAACTGCCACCGGGGCTGATAGGTTAAACAGCGTGGGTAACCTCATTCGCCAACTCATCCGGCCGTATCGCGGAACGCTCTTGGTCATCCTTCTCGCGATGATGGTGGAGACTGCGATGAGCTTGGCCGCCCCTTGGCCGCTGAAGATTATCATCGACAATGTTGCGGGCAGCCACCGGCTCCCTGCCTGGCTGCGCCAGCTGATGGGGCCGGCGCTAAGCGCAGAGAATAAAATGCACATCGCCTTGCTGGCGGGAGTGTGCGTCGTGGCGATCGCCACTATCGGCGCGTTCGCCACCTACCTGGACAATTATTTTACGGAGAGTGCCGGCCAATACGTCGCCCACGATCTGCGCATGCGCACCTTCCACCATTTGCAGCGGCTGTCACTCGGATATTACGATACTCACCAGGTCGGGAAACTGCTCAGCACCATCACGGGCGATATTCAAACCATACAGACGTTCGCCTCGTCTTCCACTTTCGATATCCTCGTAGACATGCTCACTATTGTCAGCATGCTGGTCCTGATGTTCTGGCTCAATTGGGATTTCACCCTAATCGCGCTGGCCGCTACTCCCTTTCTTCTCTTCTTCGTCTCGCGTTTCAAAAAGGCGGTAAAGAAGGCCACGCACGCGGTCCGCGAAGAGCAGGCCGAAATCGTGGCTAATGTTCAGCAGGCGCTCCAGGCCATGCAGGTGATCAAGGCCTTCACCGGGGAGCAAATCCAGGAAGAACAACTTAAGGGCGTAAGTCTCGCCACCGTCAACGCCGCCCTGGCGGCGAGGCGCGTAAAGTCACTGCTCTCCCCGGTGGTGACGGTCACGGTGGCGGTTTGCACAGCAATCGTATTGTGGCGCGGGGCAAGCCTGATTCTCGCGGGAGCAATGACGGTAGGCGCCCTCACGGTGTATCTGTCTTACCTCGCCAAGTTCTTCAAGCCTGTGAAAGACCTGGCCACCAGCACAAACGCCATCGCCCAGGCCGCGGTGGGGGTGGAGCGCATTCGCGCGATTCTGGAAACGGACGAAATCCTTCCTGAGCGCGCGGACGCAGTCGAGCCTCAGAATGTTCAGGGCGAGATTGTTTTCGAACACGTTGCCTTTGGATACCCCGGCAATCCGCCTGTGTTGACGGATGTCAACTTGCATATCAAGCCCGGGCAACTGGTGGGGATCGTGGGGCCCACGGGCGCCGGGAAGTCCACGGTGGTCAGCCTGATTCCGCGCTTCTACGATGTGACGGCCGGCAAGGTCATCATCGACGGTCGTGATGTGCGAGACTACAAGCTTCACACCCTGCGAAGTCACATCGGCTACGTTTTACAGGATACGGGGCTTTTCCGCGGAACCATCCTCGAAAACATTGCTTTCGGGCGGCCCGGAGCAACCCGCGCGGAGATCGTTGAGGCGGCCCGGATGGCGAATGCGGATGAGTTTATTGACCGCATGCCACGCGGTTATGACACGATGGTGGGCGAGCGCGGTCTGACCTTGTCGGGCGGGCAGCGCCAGCGCATTGGCATCGCTCGCGTGATGATCCGCAACAGCCCCATCCTTCTACTGGATGAACCCACTGCCGCCCTCGACACCGAATCCGAGAGGTTGGTGATCGAAGCTCTGGAGCGGCTCATGAAAGGCCGTACGGTCATCACCATCGCGCATCGCCTCACCACCATTCGCGACGCCGATCAGATCGTCGTGATTTCCGGTGGCGCCGTGGCCGAGAACGGCACCCATGACCAGCTCATGGCTTTGAAGGGTATTTATGCGGCGTTGCACCACACACAGTTTGACAGCGGAACAACGAAAAACCTCGCGCCCCTGACCGGGCTGCCGAGGCCGCAGCCGGCGTAGCAAGATTGAGTTTGGAAAGGAGGAAGCCCAATGCCCCGATATCTGGTGGTGTTACCTGACGATTCCGCGCGGCCCATCCTTGATGCGCTCGATCAAGCAGAAACATCCTTGCGGATCAAGATGTTCCTCTTCTCCGACCCACATATCCTGGAGGCTGTCACGAGAGCCCATCGGCGCGGCGTCAAGGTGCGGATTATGCTGAACCCTGAGCGGCGCGACGGCGAGAAGGAGAACGACGAGACTCGCAAGAAACTGCGAAACGCGGGGATCGAAGTGATGGACAGCAACCCCGCTTTCGAGCTGACTCATGAAAAGTCCATGATCGTCGATGACAAGTCCGCCTGGATTATGTCGCTCAACTGGGCGACCAAGAACCTCAACGAAACTCGAGACTATGCGGTGGTCACCTCGCACGCGCATGAGGTCAAGGAAATCATCGAGTGTTTCGAGGCGGATTGGGCACGGCGCCCGTTCGATCCCGGCGAGCACTCGCACATGATCTGGTGTGTCGGAAATGCGCGGCAGCGGATCGCGGAATTCATCGATCACGCCCAACACTCGCTTTGGGTTCAGAACGAACGCTACCAGGACCCGCTGATTATCGAGCACTTTGTGCGGGCCAGCCGGCGCGGCGTGAACGTGCATGTCATGGCGCGCCCGCCGCACGCTTTAAAGCAGGAGAAGCTGGCGGAAGGAGTCGCTGGTCTGCGCATTCTGGATGATGTTGGCGTGAAAGTCCACAAGGTCCACCACCTCAAACTGCATGCCAAGCTCCTGTTCGCAGACGGCGCGCGAGCCATCGTCGGTTCCATCAATCTGGCGCCCGGGAGCTTCAACAGCCGGCGGGAACTCGCCATCGAAGTCTGGGACCAGGAAGTGGTGGACCGCATACACAAACTTGTTCGCCACGACTGGGAGAACTCACGTCCCATGGATTTATCCGATGAAGGGTTGATGGCCGACCTGGGCGAAGAACGGGCCAGTTAGATCCTTCCTTCTTCGTGAGCGACGCAGCCAGCTACACCTGCGGTTGCTGCCCAGAAAGGGATGAGGAGATCCTGACCGTATAGGAGACCGAACTATGGGTGGCCTATGACCTGGAGAAAGTAATTTCCATTACGCCTTGCGTGGGAAAAACTCAGGCTCAAGACTGGTGGCTTCCCCGAAGCGGTCCAATCCATTCGCGAGGGTGAATCGTATCCGCCAAGCAAAGGGACTCGCGGATCTAAGTACTCCTACTCCAAGAACGACCGTCTGCCAAGGTGGCGCAGCTGTAATTGACCGTGAAAGAAAGAGGCGTGATAATGCTTTATGGCGTTGGAGTTCGCCGCAAACTGCCCCTGTTGGGGAAGATGACTCCTACCGGGGGTTCTCCGGAAGAGGGTGAATTTTCCTCGTGAGTCCCTTGTTCCTGCTGCTCCCCTGTTTGAAGCAGTCCTGAGCGAACGACGGAGTGTACGGCGATGGATTCCAACGGCTCCCTCAACTCATCTCACAAGCATCATCTTCTAACCCACTTCAAGTACGTTGATGATCTTCTGTCGGACGTAGAATCAGTCCTCGTCAGCTCGGGTTCGAAGTCGCCATTTCCAAAATACCGGGCCGATTTATCGCCGGTTCAGATGAAGGTGATCCGCGACTACATCGCTCAAATTCGCGCGCAAATGCTCCAGGTTCTGAAAAGTCAGGGCATTTCACCTCCTGAACCTGACATCCCGGCAACGCGTTCGGTGCGAGTTAATCTGGTTTTTGCGGATATCGCCTTCGATGAGTGCCGCCCTGACGCGCTGCGGGGATATGGCGAGGTTCCGCGATCGGCGATCCAGGAGCTCAATGGTCTCGTCGAAGAGATGAGAGGCCTCATTCGGAAGGTCAGTACATATGTAGCCGAAGATCTGGGAGAGGATTTCCAGGAGCGGCTCAGAAGGCTGGAGCGTACCAACGACGAAATCGAACTGTTGAAGACGCTCGAGCGAATCATTGATGACCGTGGTCTGGTCGAATTCAGATCCACGCTATCCACCATCTTGGACAGACTCGAGTCGAACAGCTTTCAGATCGCGGTGTTTGGACGTGTCAGTTCCGGGAAGTCCTCCCTGTTGAATCACGTTATCGAAATGAACGTGTTGCCTGTGGGCGTCAATCCCATCACGGCAGTGCCGACCAGAATCGTGCACGCAGCGGAATCGAGATTAAGCGTGGCCTTCGTGGACAAGAAGCCGGAGATCATGGAGGTTGCCCGCCTGCCGGAATTCGTCAGCGAGCAGTTCAACCCGGGGAATAGCAAACATGTTACGCGGATCGTGGTTGAACTGCCGTCCAGACGCCTGCACGATGGAGTGGTGTTTGTCGATACGCCGGGCTTAGGATCGCTCGCCACCACCGGCTCCGCCGAGACCATCGCCTATCTGCCGCAATGTGATCTTGGAGTGATTCTGGTGGATGCAGGCTCAACGTTGACTCAGGAAGACCTCTCGACCGTGCAGAGCTTGTACCAGGCGGCCATTCCTGCCCTCGTTCTTCTGAGCAAAGCGGACTTAATCAGCGCTGAGGATCGCGAGCGTTCAGTCCACTACGTCTCTCAGCAGATTAGCACGCAGCTTGGTCTGAACGTCTCTGTATACGCTGTTAGTACCAGAGGAGAACATGCAAGCCTTCTGGATGGGTGGTTTGAGCATGAGATTCAACCGCTCTGCGAGCGGCATCAGGAACTGGCACAACAATCCATTCGCCGGAAAATCGGCGCCCTGCGCGATGCGGTCGAGGCGGCACTAATGGTTAAGTTGGAAATTGCGGAGGAGGGCCCAAAGAAGGATAGAGAACGCCTGAGGGCCGCTGAAACGCAGTTGCGAAGTGCCACCGGCAAATTCGAGGAGGTGAACGCTTGGAGCCAGCGAGCTTCGGACGAGATTCGGAAGTTGGGATGGATTGCGCTGTCGCGGGCGGCGGGCGAGATCGCCGACAGTTGGTTCAGTGAGGAGGCAAACGTGAATGACGCCCAACAAATAGTTGTGCGTAACCTCACAGGAACCGCAACCGAAGGGGCGAATCAGATCTTCAACAAGATCCGCGAGCTTGCCCGAGAGCTCTCGAATGCCCTGGCCACCGTGGCACGTGCGCTGGACGCAAGCGACAGGCCCGGGCACGAGGATCTCACTTCTTTCGCCAAGGAAGTACCGCGGTTTGATACGGGACCCGTGCAGATCACCCTTCGGCGGAGCTTCCTTGCCGTGCTAGGGAAGGCGTTCACGAAACGGCGAATAGAGGGGAAGCTGCTAAGACATATCGGCCCGAGTGTTGACGATGGGTTCCAGAGATATGGGAAAATGCTCGAGTCCTGGTGCAGAAGGACACTGGCAGAACTACACCGCCAGTTCGATGCCCACGCTGATGCGTATCGTGCGCAACTCGAACGGTTGACCGGTGCCGGCAAGGCCGGACCAGAAGATGCAGACACGATCCGACGCGACCTTCAAACGCTCTCACAGTTTCACCCGGAGTTGCCCGTTCAACCAGCAAGATGAAGGCCTTGCTCGACACAGGCCTGTTAAAGGTGTTGCCCGAATCCTGAACCGAGGGTCTGGTTCAGTTGATCGTACGCGTTTCCAAATTCGACAGGAACGTCCTCACGCGGCTCCATATAGAACGTAAACCTATAGTCGAATGTGTTGCTCATGCCCTACTTTACAACCAACACAGAACAGGGGGCTGTCTTGGTTAAGTTCTGGGACGTGCCGCCCCAGATCCGGCCAAAAATGCGGCTATGACCCATGAACCCAACGACCAGTAAATCGAAATGCTCCTGGCGCGCGAACTCGATGATAGCTTCGACTTCGTGCCCTGAGCGGACTACGCATTGCAGGTTGACGCCTTCCCTTTGGGCCCAGTCCAAAGCCTCCTCCGTTACGTGAGCGAAGAGCTTGTCAGTTTCCTCCTTGTCTTCCATGACTTCACCCACCGTCTCCGGGTACTGGCTCGAGCGCTCCTTAACAGAAATGGAGTGGAGGTCGGCCTGGAACTTCTTCGCGATCGCAATCGCGGTGCGCAAGGCTTTCTTGCTTCCCTCCGAGCCATCGATACCCACCAGGATCTTCTCGAACATATGTTATGCCTCGCTTTCCGCGCCCTCGGGCGCGGCCGTCGGAACGGCGACTTTAAACCCTTTTTGGGGATTCCTCCACGGGTCTGAAAAAGCGTTCCGCAATTATAGTTGGGACAATCGCACTTAGAATAACTACAGTGACTAGCCAACTGTACTGCTGACGATCGATGTACCTATGGGAGAACCCGTACAACGCAGAGATGGTTCCAAAAGTAAGACCGGTGGACATGAGCAGCGTGGTGTAAAGACCTTTTCGGCGGCCAAACTTGAACGCCTGAGTGGCTGGCATCACCGCAATGAACTTCGTCGCCATCTTCACTGCCAAAAGGCCGACGACAATCGTGAGTGCCATCGGCGTAACCAACGACTTGACCGCCACTAGCGATCCTGCCCTCAGGAAGTAGAACGGGGTGAGAACGGAAAAGGCGATGGCCCTCATCCGGTGCATGAGGACGCGGTTGTGCAAGAACTGCCTGGCCAGGACCAACCCGATCAGGTAGGCCGGCAGCACGGCTTCGCTTCCGGCAATACCAGCCAGTCCCCCGAGGATGAACAAGATCAGGAGGATGAATTTGATCTCAGGCTCACTCACGCGATTTCCCACCTTGCGGAAGTACCAGCCGGCAACGGTCGGTATACTCCACATGATGATGCCCGTCAGCACGACGAACGCAGCCAGCCAGCGGTTGTAATTGGCAAAAAGGAGGCCGAGGATAATTACCGTGCCGAGGTCGTTAACGAAGCAGGCGGAAAGGATGACCTTGCCAAACTCCGTTTCATTCAGCCCACTCTCGATCATAACCGCGTAAACCACTGCGACCGAAGTGGTCGAGAGGGCGAGGCCGCAAATAGCCGCTCCATGGAAGGGCCAATGCAGTAGCCAGTAGGCGACCGAAAAC
Source organism: Terriglobia bacterium (assembly GCA_050010015.1). GTDB lineage: Bacteria > Acidobacteriota > Terriglobia > UBA7540 > UBA7540 > CAVROP01. The sequence continues at coordinate 4,372 of JBEKLY010000208.1, read as the reverse complement.
GCGCCGACGGCGGGCGACAAGCAGGCGACCGTTCCAATGACGAGGCTTTCCTTGAGGTTGGCGCGCAAGACATCGGGATCGATCTCCGCCCCCGCCAAAAAAGTCAGCAGGATGCTCCCGAAGCCTGCCAGGAAGTTGATCCAGTCGTTAGGGGCAATATGTAAGAGATTGCCAGCCAGCACGCCCACGGCGATCTCGATGAGCGCCACGGAAATTCCCGTCCATATAGATCCCAAGGCAGCGACGAGCGCTAAGCCCACCCACAGTGCCGCAACAAGCCAAATGTTCATTTGAACCTCGCAAGTTACAGGTCAGCGCGCTTGAAACAAAAAACCCCTGCCGCGACCCGAGTCGTGACAGGAGTTATTGACCCGCTCTTGCGGGTGGTTTTCTGGGTGAACTCCACCACCGTGAAACCAAGTCCCTTACATCATCTTACCTAAACTATCTCGTGAATTCAATCTGCGTATAATAGCAGGAATCGTCACTACGATTTGGTCAAACACCTTCTATCGTCCGGATAGGTCGGCAACCTCATTCGTAAGTCTGTCGAGTCGTGCAAAAGCCGCTGCAACTGCGGCAGCTCCGGCGGCCCGTGCCTCGCGGGCATGGGTTAGCGCGCCTACCGCGATTCGGCTGATCTCATGCAGCAGCTTGCGGATTTCGACCTCCAACCTGTTGCGGCTTTCTTGCACCCGATTGAGGATGTCGCTTTGCACGCGAGTGCAGTTGACCTCGAGTAACCGCGCCAGGAATTCGTGTCCTTGTTTCTTAATCACACCTCGAGCCCCAATGAGTCCGAGAAAGAAATCAGCCAGCCACCTTATCGGCGAAGCCGGCTGCGCCACTTCGACAAGGTCTTTGAAGAGAAACTCCGATCGCGTCCGGAATCCTGTCTCAGGATCGAGTGCGTGAGGCATGCGCGCGAGTTCGGGAATCCCGGCGGCGGCGAGCTTGGTCAGGAACTCATTCGCCATGACCACGAACCGGCTCGCGACGCGGCGGTATTCCTTTTCACCCTCCGCCTGTTCCGTGGCAAGCCAGGGCAGGACATGACGCTGGGCGATTTCTTGAGCCTCGAACATAATCGCGCGGCGATACGAAGGCCCCATTCTGCTCCGGACTGATGCAAGTGCAAGCTCAAATTCATCGTTCGCCTGGGGCTCTACAGACCGGATAAACTGTGTGTGCCGCTCGTTAAACACGTCCGAGATGTGCCGCTGCTCGGCCATCCAGAGAAATCCAAGCTCCCTCATCGAGCGTTCTGCCTCGGCGGTGGTTTCTTTCATCACGCTGATCCGGCGCTCAGATTCCTCAACGGGCCGCTGGAGTGCTTCACGCTCCTCACTGATAATCACCAGCAATTGTTCGCTTAAGCGCTCGATTCCGCGGTCGCAGGCTGCCTGGATGAGTTGGCGTCCCGATTCGTGCACGAGGCGGTCAAGGGCGGCGAGGAGCTTTCTCCAGTCGCGTTCCGGTCCGCATTCCAAAAGTTGTTCGGCGGCGCTGACTTCAAAGAAAGGCCCGACTGGGCGCTTGAGACGCTTCTCGAGCTGCTTTCGCGCAAATGCCGCGGCAGCCTTTCGTTCTTCATCTGTGGTCCGGTCTGACTTATTCAGCACCACGATCAGATCCGGCACCTGTTTTCCCACAGCTTCAACCAGCGCGAGTTCCTCCCCCGCCAGTGGAGGGTCGGCGCCCACAACCACCAAAGCGGCATCAATGTGCGGGATAAACGCCTGTGTGGTCGCCGTGTTGCCGGTGAACACGGATCCCAGGCCCGGCGTATCGACGAAGCACATGCCGGTTGACAGCAATCTGCTCGGCACAAACACTTCCGCGCCTGCGACCCCCTTAGTATTCTCAGGATTGTGTTCTTCGGAAACGTACTGTTGGAGATCGGAAGCCTTTATCTCCTGCCACGAGTCGTCCCCAAATTGCACACGTGCCTTAAGCTTCGGCCCGTACCTGATGACGGTGGCAACCGCTGTGACGGGGACAAAGCCCACCGGAAGGATGCCTTCGCCAATCAGCGCATTGAGCAAAGTTGACTTGCCGCGTTTGAACTGGCCAATGCAGGCAAGGTAGAAGCGCCCTTCCGACACCCGCGCCGCGAGCTCAAGCGCTTCCTTGGTGACGTCCTCCGCTCCAAGCGCCTCGCCCAATTTTGCCAAACGCTGAAGCCGCGCCGCTCCATCAGCGTCGCTTTCCGCAATAGGGCTGACCGATACAGGGCCTCCGCGCGTGGGGCTTGTCGTGACCGGGGTGTTAGTGCTGTCTGCTGTCATAAAAGGTACTCCACTCTCCAAGGTGCTCGTAGGCGCTTATCACCCACCAACTGGCTCAGCGCGAAATGGTATGCCACCCGCTCATCGCCACTTTGCAATCCCCGACGTAGGGCATCGTGCTTCAACGCATACCTTGCCATTTGTTGGATTCACCCACGTGAATCCTCATGAGCATTCGGTTGCCTTCCAGTCGCTGGTGTTCCACAAGCTCACCATACCCTGTGCTGTTAGGATTGGCCGATGTTAATTGAGGGACTGTGGTTCCATACGGGAGGGAGCGCCTTCGACTAGAACCTTCCCTCTGCGAGGCGCCTAAAAGGGGAACTCCCGAGCGCCTCTCGGCCGCCAGGAGTTATCAATTCGTCCGCCGACGAATGGTTATTGGGTGGACTCCATCACCCCAGCCAGCTCATGTATACCATAGATCGTCCCTCCACGTAAAGTGCTTGCCAATCCCGATGGATTGACAGGCTAAAATCCGGAGTGCAATAATGACCCTTGACGAAATAGGTGTTGGAGTTCACCTCTAACCGCCCCGCTGGGCAGATGACTCCTCGGAGGATTCAATGTCAGTCACCGAGGAGCGCACTGCAACGGTTGTGGGTTCCCCTTCGAACTTGGTTGAGGCAAACCAAGTTCCCGAACTCGCTGGTGCCTCAGAATCGAAGAGCCAATCCCTAGAAACCCTCCGCTTCCACAGCATCCTGTTTGAGGAAACTGGCCCTAGCTCAGTAGAAGAGCCGCAGAAAGCGCCCGCCTTTTTTGGAGACCTGAATCTTCAACAGATCGTCGACAGCATTGTCGCCAACTGGCAGGATTACAATCTCGCACCCTTCTATTATCTTCCGCTGAATAGTCTGGACGCGATTACGTATCGTCAGGAGGTCATGCAGGACCTGGAAGATAGGGTCTTGATGGAAGCCCTCAGGTTGTTCTCGCGACAGATGCGCGCGATGCGCGAGCGTCTGGAACAGGTGAAGGACCTCCATGGTTACAAGTACGCACTGGAGCGCTGTTTTTTTGGGCGCGGTCGAGATTTACTGCCACGCCGTCGTGCATCTCTCGCAAAGCCTGTGCACCCTCGACCTACATTCGCGAGGCTTGCGCGCGTTTCACGACTATCTAGTGCAGTATGCCGCGTCGGTTTCCCGGACCGGTCCCCCGCAGGGATCACCGAAGAGGTCTCCCGGTTCTCGTGCATGCTGTTTCTCAGCGTGCCTGGGGTCTACGACTACGCGGGACCACTCGCCGACTCGCGCTGGCGTCGGTGTGTGTGTGGCCTTCCCCTTCTGACAACAGGGTCGGCATCCCGATCTAGGTTTTTCGCAGCTCCATACCCTGCCCACTGATACCTCTGTCTACGCTTCGACGGCAGCCTCGCGACTGCCTCCGCAAGACTCGAGGCCAGGCGGTTCGCTACTCCTTTCCTGTAAGACTCCCCCATTCTCTACTGCATGCCGGTTTATCCCGGCGCACTACCTGACACCCTTTCTTCCGAGTACATCCACCTTAACCCGGTCAAGGCCGGTTTGGTCAGCCGACCGGAAGATTGGCGATGGTCGAGCTACAACGAGTACGCCGGTATGAGCGCCGAGGAGCAAAAGAAACGTTGCGGTTTGATCGTGGACCGTGTCAGGATACCGTCCGACCCGCGCGCACGAATTTGATCGCCCTGTCACGCGACGGAAAGGACGCGGACCGCAAAACCGGTGGTCCGCGCTACTCACTTTCCGATCGGATCGCCATTCGGCCAGAAGTGGCGGGCCAATTGTTGATCGACAATGATCACCGTGGGAGCGTTTTCATTGTCGCGATCGTCGAAGCAGCGTCCGCGTACGAGCGCGATCTTCATGGTTTGGAAGTAGCCGGGCGTGACGGTGAGATAGTGCGGAGCGATGAAGGATTCACCCGGCTTCATGGCGTAGCCCTCGGTTGTAATCACGCTGTCGTTGTTGTCGCCGATGGTACGCGTCCGGTGAACCCATCTTTCGCGGTTTAATTTCAGGACCGATACTTCTCCATAGCTGAATGCAAAGATCGCATGTGCGAATGGCACATGGGAAGTAGAGGTGCGGTATGGGCGG
>JBEKLY010000207.1:0-14351 GCA_050010015.1 Terriglobia bacterium | reverse complement strand
CCAGGAGGCTGCCCAAACCCCGCCACCGAGATTGAAAATGTAGTGCCGACCTTTAAGACCCCTTCGCTAAAAACAAAGCACTTACCCTTCGCCTAACCCCTCAACTGCGAAAGTTCGGCTAATCGGCACGCTACGGCTCCAGCTTCCGGAGGAAGAAATCCAGGGCGTCTACAAGCCCGGCGAAGAGTACGCCTTTTATCGCGATCTCAGCTCGCTAATTCAGGAGGCGACGCAGGACGTTCTCTTTGTCGACGCCTACCTCAACGAGAAAGTGTTTGATCTCTACGTCAGCAAGGTTTCGCGTGGAATAGAAGTCCGCATTCTCTCGAACAATATTGGAGCCAAGGTCGTGACCGTTGCGAAGATGTACGCCCAAGGCAGTCCACTCGAACTCCGATCGAGCGCAAACATTCAGGACCGCGCAATTGTTTTGGACCAGCGGGGATGGATCACCGGGCAATCCATAAAAGATGCCGCCAAAAAGAAGCCAACGTACTTGGTCGAGCTCGATGAACCATTGCTCACGGCGTCCAGAGATATCTACAACGGGATTTGGGCGGGCGCCACCGTCATCATGTAGACCCCGACCTGTACGACCGCACCAGCGACGAGAGCACCCTGGACGCGGGTGGCGCGCACATTGCCTTTTATGTCTGCGGCCCACTGCGTCGCATCGTAACCGCTCATGCCCCGTGTTTAGGGTAGCCGGTCCATGGCCAGGACTGAACTGTCGTCAAGGCAGTAATGTCTCCAATCTGATTGTAAAGTAGGCTATGTAAGTAGACTTACATTAGAGGGGCGAGGTGTTCCGATAAGGTAATTCGCTCCTGAGCGCAGGTGCGCCACTCTCGGAAAGCGATCCTCAGCGGCGGATCAGTGCGGCTCCGGGGCGTCTCCCACGGGCGTCGCGGGATCTCGCGAAATGGTCTTGGTTTCGGTCGCGCTCGGGGCTGCGGGGCCAGGGGTCGGCATGTGGCACTGGCCGTCAAAGAAGCCTCCGGGCTCGACGAGGAGGCACGGCGTGAAAATCGAGCCAAGGACTACGCCGTGTTCCTTGATCTCGAGGTGTTCGGAAGCGTGGACGTTTCCTTTTATTTTGCCGGTGACGCTGAGGATCCGGGTGCGAATGTCGCCGTCCACTTCGCCCTGGTCGTGGACGACCACCGCACCTTCGGAGGTGATCTCCCCTTTGAAGTGAGTGTTGACGCGGAAAAGGCCGGAGGTCACCTTCATTTTCCCCTCAACCTCTACGCCCGGGTCGAGCCAGCCGACCCAGTCGCCGGAGAGTTCAGGCAGTTGGTTTCGTCTGGACTTTCCTAAGCCGAATGGCATCGTTGCCTCCCATCGGGGGCTTGTGGACCCCGCCAGTGTTCGAGCGATATAATACAATGAACTACTGCCTCACAATCAACTCGTAAATCCTATTGAGATCTTCAGAAGAGAAGTAGCTGATTTCGATGGCTCCGCGGCGGCCGTCGCCGCGGATTTTGACGCGCGTGCCAAGGGTTCGCTCCAGTTCCTGGGCGGCAGCGCGAACATTAGGGTCCATCGGCGGCTTGGCTTCGCTCGCCTGCTCGGGCTGCTTGGGCGGCCGGGGTGCCGCCAAGCCCTCAGCTTCGCGCACTGAAAGGCCTTGTTGTGCAATCCTCGCCGCAAGTTGTAGCTGGGCGGCTTCGGAATCGAGCGCCAGAAGCGCGCGCGCATGTCCGTAGGTGATTTCCTCTCTGGTAATCATCTCTTGCACGCTCTGTGGAAGGCGCAAGAGGCGCAGCATGTTCGTTACCGACGAGCGGTTAATGCCGAGGCGCTCGGCAACCTGTTCATGGCTGAGGTGGAACTCATCCTGGAGCGCGCGATAGGCATGGGCCACCTCGATGGGATTGAGGTCGCGGCGAAGCAGGTTCTCGGCAAGGGCGAACTCCAGGGCGTCCTGGTCCGCTAGCTCGCGAACGACCGCAGGGACGGTCTCGAGCCTGGCCAGGCGGGCGGCGCGGCAGCGGCGCTCGCCCACGATGAGCTCGAAACGGCCCTGGACGGCGGCATTCCGGCGCACAAGAATAGGCTGGATGACGCCGCTTGACCGGATGGAGTCGGCCAACTCCGCGAGAGTGTCCTCAGGGAAGTCCCGGCGCGGCTGAAACGGGTTGGGATCAATGAGGTCGAGTCGCACCTGCTCGAGGCCGGCCGTAGCGGTCTCAACCGTTTGAAGGAGGGCGTTCAGTCCCCGGCCCAAGACCTTTCTCGACATGGCTGATAACCTCCTTTGCTAGCTCGAGATAGCTGGTAGCTCCCTTGCAATCGGGATCGTAAAGAAAGATGGGCTGGCCGAAGCTGGGCGCCTCGGCCAAGCGGACGTTTCGCGGTATTACGGTCGAAAAGACTTGATCTCCAAAGAAATCCCGCAGATCGTCTCGGACCTGGTGCGCGAGGTTGGTACGTTCGTCAAACATCGTGAGAAGGATGCCCTCCACCGCCAGGCTGCGATTGTGAGAACGCCTGATTCGGATCAGGGTGTCGATGAGTTCGGAAACTCCTTCCAGTGCGAAATACTCGCACTGTACGGGAACGATGACCGAATCCGCCGCGACGAGTGCGTTGAGGGTGAGCAGGTCAAGCGCGGGGGGGCAGTCTAGCAGGATGTAGTTGAACTCGTTGCGGAAGCTCTCCATCTTTTTGCGGAGGGTTTTCTCGCGATCGGGGCGGTCCGCAAGTTCGAGAGTGGCGCCGACCAGGTTCTTGTTCGAGGGGATAAGGTGAAGTCCCTCGATCGCGGTGTTGAGAACAAGTTCCTTGAGGGGAAGATCGAGCAGGAGCGCGTGGTACAGCGTCTTGCGTGCGGGGTCGCGAGCGAGACCCAGCCCGCCCGTGGTGTTGGCTTGGGGGTCGCAATCGATGATCAGGGTCCACATTTCGTTGCGAGCGAGCGCTGCCCCAAGATTGATGGCGGTAGTTGTCTTGCCGACCCCGCCTTTTTGATTGGCAATGGCGATGACTCGTCCCAAAGGCACCTGCCTGTCAAGAGTCAGAGCGAATGTATCAAAGGCGGGGGAATAACGCAAGTGCAAGATGTTTCACGTGGAACGTGTGGAGCAGCGTCCTGGGTCGAGGTTCGCCGGACACGATGATGTTTCACGTGAAACATTCCAGACCGGTTTCACGCAAAGGCGCAAAGCACGCAAAGCTCGCAAAGAAAGCCTCCCAAGCTCATATTCTTTCACGTATACGCGTCTCCACTCCCGGCCGGCTCTGCAACGCCCTTCTCCCCCCACCAGATTTCACCCTCCGCGCCGCCCGGCACCGGCAGGCCCTTTACCCTTCTCACCCCGCTACGTTGATAGCCTATCTCGCTTGCCTGCCGGCAGCTCAGCCAGAGGAAAAGCAGGCCCCGCGGCTTCAGGCAGCGCGAAGCGAGGGGAATGAGCTCCGCCAAATTCCCCACCGCGCGAGCCGTCGCCGAGTCATACGCCTCCCCCGCGCCAAGCAAGCCAGCAAACTCCTCCAGGCGTTCGCGCCGCACTTCCACGCCGCTCATACCGCACACCCTCGCTGCCTCTTTGAGAAACGCCCGCTTCTTCGCCACCGGCTCGAGCAGGGTCACCGAGAGCTCCGGAAACATGATCTTCAAGCACAACCCCGGAAACCCAGCCCCGCTTCCGATGTCCAACAGTTTGCCGCTCAACTCCACCGAGAGTCCAAGGTAAAGACTCTCCCCAAAATGCCGCTGCACGCAATCGGACGGCTCGCGAATACTCGTCAAGTTGATCTTCTCATTCCACCGCAGCAGCAATTCCAAATAAGAGACCACTTGGCCCATCTGCCCGTCGTTCAAGGTCAGCCCGAACGGCGCGAGCAACTGGCGGACTGTGGATTCGCTCAGCATCGCCCTGCCATTCTACTCAAAAATCAACGAGCGCGGCACTCGAAGCTCGCGCCCCGAGTCACATTTCCCGGACTGGGTTGAGGCATCGAGAACCGGGCGGCAGTTCCGCAACGTCCGCCCCTCTGAGCCAAGATAACCAGCAGCTTCCGGAAAAATGCCGGCACACTCTCATTCTGAGCGAAGCGAAGAATCCCGGCAGTTGTAATTTCAACGAACTACGGAGATCCTTCCTTCGTTTCACTCAGGACCGCCTGCGGCTCCTCAGGATGACAGGCAAAGGGATTAAGACGCTACGCCGATAGGCTATCACCAACAAGCCCAGCAATTCCAGTTTCTCCTCTTCCGACAAGAAGGACGCGCGCACGGCATTTTGGGCTATGTGAAGAATCTGCTCGGGCGTGAGCTCGAAGGTTTTCGCGGCCAGTAAATACTCATTCACCAAATCCGTCCCGAACATCGCCGGGTCATCGCTGTTCAAGGTCACCACCACCCCGGCCCGCAGGAACTGGGGCAAGGGATGGTCTTCGACGCGCTCCAGCACGCCGGTCGAGACATTGCTGGTAAGGCAGACTTCGAGTGGAATCCGGCGCTCACGGAGCAACTCGAGCACGGCAGGGTCGCGCGCTGCGGTGAGTCCGTGCCCGATGCGCTCGGCGCCCAGCGCCTCGACGGCCTGGCGGACGCTCTCCGGCCCGCAGGCTTCTCCGGCATGGGCAACAACGTGCAGACCCATGGCGCGCGCCTCGCTGAAAACCTCCCGGAAAAGCTCCGCCGGACCGCGGGCTTCATCCCCGCCGATTCCCAACGCCACAACGCCCAGAGGCCGGAGACGCCCGGCCCACTCGAGCACCTGGCGCGTGTGCTCGACGCCGAAATGGCGGATGGCGTCAAAAATCCACTGCACCCGCACGCCGCTCGCTTGCTGCGCCGCCCGCGCCGCTGAAGCTGCCGCCTCGAAAAGAGCCTCGAGCGGTTGTTTCTTCCACAGCACCACTCCGGCGGCAAAGATGATCTCCGCATACTTCACATTCTGGCTTGCCAGTCGCTCGATCAACCGCGTGGTGGCCAGGGCGTAGTCGCTCGGAGTCTCCAGGAGCAGCGTCACCAGCTTGAAGGCCTGGAGAAAATCCTGAAAGTCCCTGTAACGGTATCCCCGATCTGCGCGTTCCGAGACCCAGTCATGCGTCTCTTTCTCTAGACGGCCCTTGGAACGTGAGAGCTCTTGCAGGGTTTCAGGCTGGACACTTCCCTCCAGGTGAAGGTGCAACTCCACTTTAGGAAGACGGCGGATCAAGGATTCAAGTTGCGTGGCGGGCTCTTGCACGGCGTTCCCTCGTTAGAAGGCAGAAAGCAGAATGCAAAACGCAGCGGGCACAGCCCAAAGCCCAATCTGAAACGAAGCCGACGGCAAAGGCCCGATTCAAAATTCAAGATTCCGAATTCAAGAAGAGACAACGAACGTAATAGCGAGCAAAATTCCTGTCGGCTTTCGAAGCTCCACTGGTCGTGAACACCTCGCAAGCGGTTTCAGTGTCCTGCCTTCCGCCTTCCGCCTTCTGCCTTCTGCTCTCTTATCGTGCCGGCAGCGAGGGCTTCCCCGCATTGAGCCAGGCCGTATACCAGTAGGACCCTGCATCGTGTGCCGAATCGTTGATGGCCCTCATCACCGTGGCTCCGATCTGCGAATAAAAGCGATCGAAGTACTCGTCGGTATAATCGGGCAGGCGTTCGCGGGCGCGCATATCCGCGAGGATCACGGAGTCGAGCGAGGTATAAGCCTCGAGGCAGGCCTGGAAAGCATATTCGGTGGGATCCTCGATCTTCACCGCGTCTTCGGGATGCAGGATAAAAAACCTCGAGTATCGGTCCAAGAGGCGCACCTCAAAACGGTCATCTAAACCCGTCTGGCGGGTGAGTTGCCCGTCGAAGTTCCGTGTGAGGTGCAGCGGATCGTGCGCGTCAGCCACGTAGTGGGCAAGTACAGCCGCCGCCAGCTTCACCCGATCCCAGTTGCGAGACTTGAACGCTTCTGTTAAGCGCAAGCTGGATTCTCCCACCTGCCAGGGAAGTACGCCGTCGCGATTGACTCGCCCCGATCCGTAGTTCTGGACGGCTTGCTTGAATGAATGCGGCACCTCCAGGAATGGAAAGATGCCGTACTTATCCAAATAGATATAGTGGCGTTTGCGCTCGTAGCGGTCTTTCTTCATCCAGACGTCGGGATCGTCAGCGTGTTCGACGAGATACTGGCGATTCGCATCAAAGAAAGCACGCATCTCGGAAGGCAGGGTTTGGACGGCCCAGTTATTCACAAGGCTGTGGCCCGTCGGTCCCCACGCCGGGATCGGGCGAACCACCAAGAGCCAAAGCGCCGTCAGGGCGGTCAGCCGGATTATGGATTTGGCAGACTTAGAATGCTTGCGGCTCCGCGGGTTGGGCATAAGGGCGATGTTCCTCTTCGTGTGGCGGAACTCAGAACGGAGTCGTTCAGCCCGATTCTACCCCATTTCACAAGGATTTGTCGTTGGCAACGACTGGGCCGGGTACACGAACCACAACGTCCATGAAATCCCGTCAACCACCCCTTGCCCCTCCTTCCCTAAGGAGGGGAATTACGAAATCTCCTCCTCAGATGACGACGGCTTGGGGCTGGTGGATTGCCGCGTGGGCAGGAACGGCGCGGCGCTTCCGCTACCTTCAAGCAGTGCGTTTCCGCGTTTCCTGGCGGGTGTGGGCGATGCGGTGAATCACCGTGACGTTGGAGAGCACGGCAATCAGCCAGAGCACCGGGGCCATACGGTCAAACATGGCGCCGATGATGATCAGCACGACGCGTTCGGGCCGCTCGAGAAAACCCACTTTGCAAGAGGGAATGACGTTCTCGGCTCGCGCGCGGGTGTAACTCACCATGACGGAGCCGATCATGGCCACGGCGACGAGGGATACGTAGAGAAACCGGTTGATGCGCCCGTAGTAGATCAGCAATCCGATCAACAAGCACAGGTCGGAATAACGATCCATCACGGAGTCGTAGAACCCGCCGAAGGGCGTGACGCGGCCCTCAAGGCGCGCCACGCGGCCGTCCGTCATGTCGAACACCCCGGCCAGAATGATGGTGAGACCGGCCCAGCGAAAATAGCCGTAGGCAAACAAATACGCGGCCAGCAGGTTGATTCCAAACCCGATAAAGGTCAGGAAATTAGGGTTCACGCCGCTGGCCGCAAAGCCACGCACGATGGCGTCGAGCACACGACCTAGCGTGTCGCCGATTTTCTCACTGACCACAGGGGTAAGCCAACCTTCTACGCTTCGGACTGATCATGGATGGTCTGCACAGCTCGGATTTCAAACTCCCGAGCACCATTGGGCGTTGCAATCTTGACCGCATCGCCGATCTTCTTCCCCATCAAGCCACGACCGATGGGCGAGGTAGTGGAGATCATGCCCTTGCTCACGTCCGCCTCTTCGCTCGTCACCAATTTGTACTCGATCTCAGCGTCCCGGTCAACATCATAGAGGACTACTTTAGAGCCAAAGGCGATCTTGTCCTTGGGGATATTGCTGTAATTGACCATCGAGAGCTCCGCCAACCTCCTCTTCAACTGGGCGAGTCGCGCCCCCACATAGTCCTGGCGTTGCTTGGCCATGTGGAATTCGGCGTTCTCACTCAAGTCGCCGAGAGCGCGGGCGCGCTTCAACTCCTTGGGGAGTTCGTGATTCAACTCATGCTCCAGCGCCTGAATTTCTTCCTGAAGCTTTTGCGCAATGGGTGTGGGCATAAGAAAAACCCTGCCTCCAGAGGTGAGATTTCATTATAGGCGAAAGGCCCCGGACGCGCAATTGGCGGGATTAAATCAGCTTTGAGGCCTGGAAGTTTCTCCGGCATGCGCGTCATGCCACGGAGACTGCGATGTGTTCGGTAGCGGGTTCTAGATCTCCGGGAATCGACTCGCCGGTTTTAAGGGCACTCTCCAGGAAGCAGCGAAGAGCATCCTTTGCCATGCGCCGCGCCTCAGAGAGGGTCTCACCAAACGTGCAGATCTCGGGAATCGCAGGGACTACAACGTTGTAACCACCCTCGGGCATGCGCTGGTAAATGACGGTGTACCCATATTCCTTCGCATCGCGTTTGCCCCGTGCCGACGCATTGCCCCTGGAACGCATAGGCCAAGTATATCATCTCTGCGAGGTAGCCGCCGTCTTTAGTCCGCTTGAATTGGACAGACTGAACTCAGGCATCGCGCCTCGAGAGATGCTGCTCAGTCGCCGTCTCGATTCTTCTCGGAGATAAGCGCGCCCTCCGCCTTACCATCACTCCCCGCTCTGCTGGAGGAGTTTCGCGACCAGCCCCGTCCAGCCGGTCTGGTGGCTGGCTCCTAGGCCAGTTCCGTTGTCTCCGTGAAAATACTCGTAGAACAGAAGCAAGTTCCGCCAGTGCGGGTCTCGCTGGAAGATTTCATTCTCACCGTAGACGGGCCGCCGTCCATCCGGATCTCGCAGGAAGAGGCGGGTGAGACGCCGGGAAAGCTCCGCCGCGACGTCCCAAAGCGCCATCGACCGGCCGGAGCCCGACGGACACTCCACCTTCAGCTTTTGCTGGTAATAATAGTGGAATTTTTGCAGCGTCTCGATCAGCAGGAAGTTCAGCGGAAACCAAACCGGCCCTCGCCAATTGGAGTTCCCGCCGAAGAGGGCGGTTTGCGATTCGCCGGGCTCGTAATCGACGCGGTAGCTCTGCCCGTTAAAGTCGAGCACGTAAGGATGATCGCGGTGCCACTTTGATACTCCGCGCACACCATACGGCGAGAGGAACTCATTTTCATCCAACATGTAGCGCAAAACCCGCACGAGCTGATTACAACTCACAATGGAAAGCAGCCGCCGCACGCCCCCGCGCGCGTTCCGCTGCGTTTCGGCGATGTGCGTGGGAACGCCGGGAACATTTTCGAGAAACCATTGCATGCGCCGCTTGAAGCCAGGGAGATTGTCCACCACTTCCGGCTCGAATGCTTCCACCGCGAACAACGGAATCAGCCCGACCATGGATCGCACCTTCAGGAAGTGATGCTTCCCCTCGGGCAGGTGCAGCACATCGTAGTAAAAGCCGTCTTCGTCATCCCACAAAGCGAAACCGTGTCCTCCCAGGTTATTCATCGCCTTGGTAATATACACAAAGTGCTCGAAGAACTTGCTGGCCACGTCTTCGTACGCGGAGTCCTGACGCGCCAGCTCCATGGCTATGGCCAGCATATTCAGGCAATACATGGCCATCCAGCTTGTGCCGTCCGATTGCTCGATGTGGCCGCCGGTCGGCAAGGGCTTGGAGCGATCGAACACGCCGATGTTGTCCAGGCCAAGGAATCCGCCTTCAAAGACGTTCATTCCATCCGGGTCCTTGCGGTTGACCCACCAGGTGAAATTCAGCAGTAACTTGTGGAAGATCTTTTCCAGGAACTCGCGATCAGCCTTCCCCCGCCGGCGCTTTTCAATCTTGTAAACGCGCCAGGCCGCCCAGGCGTGCACGGGCGGATTAACGTCGCTGAACTCCCACTCGTAAGCGGGAAGCTGGCCGTTCGGGTGCATGTACCACTCGCGCAAGAGCAGGATGAGCTGCTCCTTGGCGAAGTCGGGGTCCACGAGCGCCAGTGCCACGCAATGGAAGGCCAGGTCCCAGGAGGCATACCAGGGATACTCCCACTTGTCGGGGATCGAGATGACGTCGCCGTTATAGAGGTGCTCCCATTGGCGGTTCCGGCCTTGAAACCGCTCGCAGGGGGGAGGCGGCAGCGCCGGGTCGCCTTTCATCCAGAGGTGCAGGTCGTAGTGATAAAACTGCTTCGACCAGAGCATCCCCGCCAGCGCCTGGCGCTGCACGTTGCGCGCGTCCGGGGACAGACTTTGGGGAATGACCTTTGCATAGAGTTCATCGGCCTCTGCAATCCGCTGATTGAAGGTCGTCTCAAACTGCTTGTTCAGCAACTCCGCGGCGGGCTGTTGCGGTGTGAAGCGCAAACGGAGCACCGCCCTCTCGCCGGGCGCAATATTCAGCCGATAATGCGCCGCGGCCTTGGTGCCGGTCTCTCGGGGATTCACCGCGCCGGCTTGGCCGTTAACCAGGTATTCGTTGATGCCGTCTTTCACAAACGGCGTTCGATTGGGCGTGCCGTAGAGCCGCTCGCAATTGGTCTCGTTCTCAGTGAAGAGCAGTTGCGGCGCGCCTTCGCAGACCAGCCATCGCCTGCCATAGTAATCGTGCACGGCCTCGATGGCCGTCACCCCCGCGAGGCCGCTCGGGCGCGTGAGCGCAGGACGCGGGGTGTCCCCGGTCCATGTCCAGGTGTTGCGGAACCATAGCGTGGGCAACAAGTGAAGTTCCGCGCTTTCCGGACCGCGATTATAGGCGCTGATGCGAATCAGGATGTCTTCAGGATTGGCCTTGGCATAGGCTACGAAAACGTCGAAGTACCTGCTCTCGTTGAAGACTCCCGTATCGGCAAGTTCAAATTCCGGATCCTTCCGTCCCCGCCGCCGGTTCTCTTGAACGAGTTGATCGTAGGGAAAAGCGGCTTGAGGATATTTGTAGAGGTACTTCATGTAAGAGTGGGTGGGCGTGGAGTCAACATAGAAGTAGTACTCTTTCACATCCTCACCATGATTGCCTTCGTCGCCCGTGAGTCCGAAGACCCGTTCCTTCAAGAAAGGATCGCGGCCGTTCCACAGCGCGAGGGCAAAGCAGATCAGTTGATGCCGGTCGCAAAGGCCGGCGATCCCGTCCTCGCCCCAGCGATAAGCTTGCGAGCGCGCATGCTGGTACGGGAAATACTCCCAGGGCTTGCCGTCAGGGCTGTAGTCCTCGCGAACTGTCCCCCATTGGCGCTCACTTAGGTACGGACCCCAGCGCTTCCAGTGAGCCGTCCGCTGGCGGGACTCCTCGAGCCTTTGCTCTTCGCGCGTCATTGTCTAGCCTTCAGCGTTCAGCCGTCTGCTGTGAGCAAGCCGCTCACTCAACATGGACCGCAGCCGCCGGGCTCCTTTGGCCTGCAATCCCGAGGCGCCCTCGAAGTGCCCGCCGGCTGTCGTCCAGAGGCGTCCCGGAATACCCCAGGCCTGTCATCCTGAGGAGTTTCGATGGGCCTTTGGCCCACCCGAGCCCATGAAAGTCGAGCGCAAGAGCTTCGCATCGAGATTGACGCTACTTGTAAGAAATAAAACAAGTTAAGCGTCTTTTCACCGCGTGACTTTCAGGAGAGTCGCGGAATCGTCCCCCGGCTGTCATCCTGAGGAGTCCGTCAGCCGACGGACGACGAAGGATCTCCGCGGTTCTCGCTTCGAAAGTGCCCTTGCTCCCCTAAACCCATCTTCGTTGATGCCCCGCAAGTTGTCAAACCGTGCTCGATGATGAGGGGGGAATGCAGCCCGGACCTGCCGACTCTCTGTCATTTCCCTTTGTTTTCATAGACATTCTCGCTTTGTTCCCTGAGTTTCACGCAGTCGACGATGGGCGGTTCGCGGACCGCCCCTACCATTGCGTTGGTCGAGCGGTGGGCAGCGGCTTCCCTGGCTTGAGCGCCCGCCAGCCACGGGGGGCAACTTCGGAATTCGGCTTCAATCCGCCCGTTTCGCACTCGAAGTTAGGTTAGTTTTCGACCTGCCTTCCTTTGTTTTCAATGACTTCCTAGCTTCGTTTCCACTATTTTCATGTTCCTCGCCATCCTCTGCCCTGCAAGGGCAGGATTCAGTAGCCAGGGGCAACGCCCCCGGAAGCGGTGGGCCGAAAATCGTCCGACCCTGAAAGGGTCGTATAGACTCCGATTCTGGCGCCCTCAGCCGTGAAGGCACGTTATTCGACCCTTTCAGGGTCGGAGGTGCGCCGAGCCTGATTCCGGGGGCGCTGCCCCCGGCTACTCTATGAATCCCCTTCGGGGATTGGGAGCGCATCATTCACCTCCAGTGTCCGGCGAAGGATTTTGGACTTGGCCGAGGACTTGTCCACCACTTGACATTTCTGCCTCACTCTTTGTTTTCATAGACATTCTCGCTTTGTTCCCTGAATTCAACGTAAGGGCGGTTCGCGAACTGCCCCTACCGCTCCTCCGAAAAGGTGTAGGGGTAGGGCTTGCCCTACCCCGTTCATTAGGGGACGGCAAGCCGTCCCCCTACAGACAACTCCGCGACTTTTTGACTGTGATTGATGCCAGATATCGGAGGAACGGACCGCAGAGGAAAACAGATAATGACTTCCCGGCATAACCTACCCGGCAGGCCCTGGCCGCCCGCCCAACCCCACCAGACAACTCTAGCCTATACCGTTGTGTTTGTCAAGCGAAAAATGCTCAGAAACAAAAGGCCCCGTGCGATCATGCCCCCCGTCGGCTGGTCGAGACATCCGGTTTTGATCTCTGCGAGGTTCGCGGCAGGGAACCCGGATAGTGCATCGGCCCCAGAAAGCTTTGCTTCGCGAAACCGCAGACCTCACGGGGCAGGGGGCTGCGCCAGCCGGCCTGGTTTTCGGCAGAAATTACACCGTCAAATGCATTAAAATATTTTGTGCGTTTCGAAGCGAAGGTGGCGACTTCACCATCCAGGAGGCGACGCAAATGGCGGATCTTCAAAGCCGGCGGGTCTTAATCGCTCGCAGCCGGAACGGTCGGCGAAAAATTGCCATGGTCCTCGGATTTTGCGTTTTGCTGGCGGGCGTTTCGGCAACGGCCAGCGCTCAAGAGAATGCCGCGCAGTCGAGCTCCGGCAGTCCGAGCGTAGCGGAACTGGCGAGGCAGGTTTCGGAATTACGCGACCTGGTCGAGCAGCTTCAGGCTCAGGTGAAACAACTCCAGTCGAGCGCCCAAGCGCCGGCGACCCTCCAGGCCGACACGCCGCCCTCACCGCCAGCCAAGCAAACATCGGACGCGGCAGCCGTTCCCAGCCCCACGACGCCTAGAACCGCGCCTGTCACGGCACCCGCCTCGCCAGCGCAAACCACCGCAACGTTTCTGGCGCCCGCGCCCGCCACAAGTCCCGCGGAAATGCCGACGGAGAGCCAGAAGATAACCGATGCTCTGCACGGCACGACGGTGAATTTCCTTTTTGACGGATATTACGCGTACAACTTCAACGCGCCGATCGGCCGCGACAACCTTTTACGCGCCTATGACGTCAGCAGTAATGCCTTCAGCCTGAACCAAGGCGACGTGGTGCTCGAAAACGCGCCCGATGCGGCCAAGGACAAACGTTGGGGAGCGCGGCTGGATCTTCAGTTCGGGCAGGCCACCGAGACGCTTCAGGGAAATGCCGCCAACGAGCCGCGCCCTGAGGTTTACCGCAACATATTTCAGGCCTACGGGACGTACGTCGCACCGATAGGCACTGGACTGACCATCGATTTCGGCAAGTGGGCCAGCTCGCTGGGCTTCGAGAACAACTACACCAAGGACCAGATGAACTATTCCCGTTCGTTCTGGTTCAACTTTCTTCCCTTTTACCACGAGGGCGCGCGAGTTCACTATCAGGTTAACTCCGTCGTGGGCTTGAATTATTGGATGACCAATGGCACCGAGCAGACCGAACCTTTCAACGGCTACAAAGACCAGTTTGTGGGGATCGTTCTTCAGCCCTCAAAGAAGTTCAGTTGGACCGCGCAGTACTACCGCGGCCAGGAGCACCCCGATTTCGAATATGTGACCAGCGGACCGCCCAACCTGCCCACGTTTCAAGGCATGCCGTTTGAGCCGATCCCCAACCCTGCCACGGGCAAATTGAATATCCTGGATAACTATGCCACCTGGAATGCCACCTCCAAGCTGACGCTGGCTCTCGAAGGGGATTATGTGATCGAGCGCCTGTACACGACCTCGGCCCCTCAGCATACGGACGGAGGCGCCGCTTACGCGCAATTTCAGTTCACGCCGAAGTTCGACATCGCGGCAAGAAGCGAGTATCTCTCCGACCGTGGCGGCCTGTTCACCGGCGTTACGCAAGCCGTGAAGGAAGGAACTTTGACATTCGAATATAAGTTTTCCGACAGCTTCCTGATGTTCGAAGAATGGCGACGCGACTGGTCCAATCGGCCCTACTTTCTGACGCCTACACTTTTCGTTTTGAAGAATTACCAGAACACCGCGACCATCGGATTGGTTTGGTGGTTAGGAGGCAAAAGTGGGCCATGGTAACGCACCGGGCGAGTAGCGAACCCTGATTGCGCATCGGCCATCGCCCCCAAGAATCCTTCGATTAGCAAAACCGTCGACCCCACAAGGCAGGGGTCCGCGCCGGCCCGCCACTCCCCAATCCGTCGATAACCGACCCGCCGTAGGGGACGGCTTGCCGTCCCCGCATTTCTGCCGGCCCCGACATGGGTAGGGCAAGCCCCATAAGCGTTTACTTAAGGCGCCGGGACTTCGAAAGCCGCGGAGCGGCGCCAGAAAGTAGCCCACGGCGTGAGCCGTGGGACGGAACGTGGCGTTAATATTCACAG
>JBEKLY010000206.1:0-19762 GCA_050010015.1 Terriglobia bacterium | reverse complement strand
AAACTGATCCGCGCGTCCAGCAGCACCAGACCCATGCCCCCGCTCATCAGCGGCCAATTCCAACTCTTGCCCCTGGTGCGCCATAACTGCAGGGATTCCCAGGTGGGCACGATGGTGACGTAGGGCACCGGCGAACTGCCTTTATGTATTTCCTCCACCTGCCGCATCAGCTCGAACACTTCCTGCGCGGGCTTCGCGCTCCCACTTCCCACCTTGAAATACAGCCGGTTGGCCGTGGCATAAAGCGGCGAATTGCCGCAGGCAAGGTTCGTGAACCCTTCCATGCGAATCTCGTCCTGGTCCTCCAAGTTGGTGTTGTGCACCACCCAGGGATGCTCATCAGGCGGCTCACCAAACCAAGTCACCGCGTAGCTGCCCAAGTACATCTGCGCCACGTGCTTGTAAGGCCGCGCCATCGATGCACCCTTCATACCGGTCATCAGTCGATCGTAGACTTCCCGGCTCGCCTCCACCATGAAGCCGTCCGGTGTGCGGTACTGCAACGGAAGTGAAGTTCCGACCCACGTCGCCCCGTTGTGGCAAAACATGAACTTGCCGCTGCCGTGAACGATTTTGCGGAAGTCCAACAGGTCTTCTCGGCACAATTGATTCGCCCAGGCATACCATGCGATCAATGTTTTCATGTCTACGTCCGCCGGCAAATGCTCCCAATCAAAAGGCAGGCCGTTGAGCCGGGCAAGCGGCGCGAGGGCATCCAAATCCAGGCCGCTGAATTTCCTGAAATTCTTCCGGCATGATTCGCAGAAGCAAACGCCCGTGTAGCCAAACGCGCTCGGGGAATCGAAATACACTCCGTCGATGTCATGCTCACAGAGTTCCCGCGCTACCTGGCGAATCGCGGCGCGGTAAGTATCGCCTGTGGTACAGAGCATCCGCATGGGTGTCATCCAGCCAATATGATAATAGATCCCATAAGGCTTCCCCTGAGGATCACGGAGCAGCCAGTCAGCATACTGGGGATGTTCTTTGATATACGCGGGAGTCAGCATAAGGGCCACGCCGTAGCCCGTATAACAATATTGTCGTACGCCCACGCGCCGGCATTCCCGCGCTACCTCATCAATCAAATCCCTCCCGCCCAACTCCGGGTGCACCGGGAATACCTTGCTGGGGTAACACGCCCAATAGCCGATCGGCTGAAATCGCAGCAGGTTTCCTCCCAGCTCCACCACCGTTTCCGCCAATCGACGGGCGTCAAAGTCCTTCACGTGGGGGTAGACTGGAGGCGAGTAGCCGTCGAAGTAAATCGCTCGCGCGTAGTGAAGCCATTCAGGCATTTGGTAATCGTCAGGTGGAAAGGCGGGCTGTTCTGCCGTCTGAGCTGGGGGAATGCCCAGACTGGGCAAAGTCGCCCGCGTTCCTGCGAGCGCAGCGAATCCTCCGACCGTTCCCTGCAAGAATGTTCTCCGCTCCATTGGCGCCTCCCACAGATTCACAGCCGACTTTTCAAGCGCGGATACAGCTCAAGAGCATTATCCCGAAGGATGCTCTTTCCGATTTGGCGGGCGTCGGGTTCTGAAAGTTCTCCCCAGTCGACTTTTTCGGCGAGCACTTCTGCAAGGCACCGTCGTGTTAACTCCGTCTCACCATAAATCCCCTCCGCAGATGTGTCATCACCACCCCAGGTAATCCGATTCGAGGGAACCACTTCCAACCATTCGTGGAATGCCCTTTTCGCCATAGTAAAGCTAATGGTTGGAAGCCAAACTGAATTGATCCAAACATGATCTGCGTACTTCATGCCGATCGCGCCGGTTTCACCAATCCAAGGATACCCTCCGTGAAACAGCTCGAACTTGGTGCGCGGGTTGGCGTCGATGAGGTTTACGAGCAGCATGGGACTCGAGCCCGCAATCCTTGCATCCCCAGTGTGAATCTGAAACGGCATGTCGTGCTTCGCACACAGTTCCACGAGTCTCCACATGATGAAGTCTTCGAAATCTTTGATTTGTTCGGGAGTTAGTTCGGAGCGCGGATTGCCAAAGGCTTTGGCGGCCTGTTCCTTCGGGACGTTCTCAAACCGGAGCGTCCGTACGTAGGCTTGGGTGGTTTTCAGGCATACCGCATCGCCTTGCTTCGCCGTGACGAAAATGACATCGAGCAAGGCCAGGTAGTCGTCCAGCGAATTAAGGGGTAGTCCACGCTGTTGAGCGAAAAGGTACGGGTTGTCCAGCGGCCCCAAAATCTGGCTCGGATGGACGCTCTTGTCGAATTCGGTGGGATGAAAGCCCCACACCAAAGTCGTCACGTTAAGCGTCAGCAGCTCAAAAGGATAGTCGGCGCGAAAGTTGAAGCGCTCCCAATATCGGTCGCAAACCAGCAGTTGGATGTTGGCCTTTTTGGCGAGCACCTGATAGAGCCATCGGGGATCGCGGTAGCTCTCAAAAATCCGGCGGTTCAATTGAGCGGCCTGCTCGTCACTGATGCTATCAAAGTCCACGCCGTACAGATCGCGCAGAGCCAGCCACATATAGCGATAGAAACCGGTGGCGCGAACATTCACAAAATCCGTTTTGGCACGACCCCACCATGTTTCAAACTGTTCCTTAGGCTCCCAAGGCGTAAGTGGAGCTACCCGTTGCAAATAGCTGCCCGCCCATAAGCCGCAGAGATTCATCCCGCGGCCTTGGCCAGTCTCGACATAACCCGGCAGTTGATCAAAAGCCCGCAGGTGTTCATGCATGTCGATCGACGGAACGCGGTCAAGGTATTCTTTGATGCGGCGATACAGACCGGTTCCCTCCTGGCTTGACCGGGGGTTGGTCCCGAAACCTTGGCTTTCCTCGCCCCCCGCGGGCATGGACGGAGCCGTTTTCGCTTCCTTGGCGAGGCCTGGCGGTAAACTCGCAGGCACTCCGATCCCTAGGGAAGCCTGCTTAAGAAATGTCCTTCTCTGCATGGGACCACACCTTGGAGTTTCTACGTTCGTGATGGCGGCGGAAACGGCGCCTTGGCTGTAGGGGTACGCCTTGCCGTACCCTCTTTTTTATCGTATCGCGCGACCGAACCAAGAGGGTACGGCAAGCCGTACCCCTACAAATCCGGAAGGTCGTAGTCGCCAAGCTGGAGCGGGTACCCGCCGTATTGGCGGACCAGGTTGACCACGTAATCATAGTTCTGGCCCGAAACGGTGTTGGGAACAGAATGGTCCGACTGAAAAATAAAACCCCCGCCTTTCCCCGCGTTCAGCTTGGTCAGAACAATGCGCTTCAGATCCTCCGGGGTTCCGTTGGCCCATGCGACCACATCCATGTTGCCGCAAAAGGCCAGCCGATGTCCGTACTTGCGTCGCAGTTCTATTACGTCAAGTCCGGCCTTCACCTCCAGCGGGTTGTACGCATCGATCCCGACTTCAATGTAATCTTCCAGAATCGAACGAGCATCGCCGCAGCCGTGGTAAATCACCGGCAATCCGTGACTGCGGCACACCTCCACGATGGCCTTGACTCCCGGCTTGAAGTATTTCCTCCAATAGACGGGGGAGAAGAGCATCCCCCCCTTGTAGGCATCACCATGCCATCCAGGATCCCGCCGGCAGCCTTGATCTGGGCCTTCGTTGTTTCTACGGCATACTCATTGATGCGCTCCACAAAGCTGCCAACTTCGTCCGGGTACAATGCGAGCCAGAGCAGGGCATTTTCGGGACCGATGATACGCCATAGAGTTTCATACCCCTCCGCCACACTGCCGTAAACGG
Source organism: Terriglobia bacterium (assembly GCA_050010015.1). Lineage (GTDB taxonomy): Bacteria > Acidobacteriota > Terriglobia > UBA7540 > UBA7540 > CAVROP01. The sequence goes on along the minus strand of JBEKLY010000206.1, from coordinate 16,044 downwards.
GAAAGTCCGGGTATAACTCTTTCACCGTATCAATCCAGGGAGGCAAATTCCGGGCGAAGCCGTCCCCGATGCCTGCGGTCTGGTTGTCGCCCCCTTTGAAGTACCGTCGTTCGTCCCAGGGATCGTCGAACTGGAAGGACTCCATTTTCTCGACGGTATCGGTGTCGAATTTCAGGAAGCGGGGCATGGGATGATCGAAAACCTTCTGCACCACCGCCTCGAAGCCCGTGTGCACCACGATCTCTTCGCTTGTTTCCCTCAGCACTTCGAAGGGCTTGATATGGGGGTCCCGGTTGGGTCTGGTAACGGTCCAATCCAGGTCATAGTAACGGTAGATATCAGCTTCCCGCGGCAGCCCCAGTTCTTCCCGCCAACGCTTGAGGAAGCTCCCCCAGAACCAGTCACTGATAGGAACCCGATCGGGCTCCTGGTGACGCAACGCTTTATTTATCCTTGCCAGCTTTGCAAGGCAATTTGCAGTTCGAGTCATGGAATACCGCCCCGTAGAATTGCGAGTCATTTACATTCCGCAAAGTCGTCCGCCATCTTGAGCGGTTCGATCCCAAATGTCGTGATCAGCTTCTGAAAAGGCGCTGTGGGCTGGTTGCTTCTAGGCGCCGATGCTCAAAGGATAGCCACCGTCTTCGCGCGCAGTTTTGTACATCTCAATGACGTTCTCGACCGGGACCAGCGATTGAATGTTGTGAACGCCATTGAAAACGAAACCTCCGCCGGGCCCAAAAGCTCGCAGGCGCTCACGGACTTCATTCCGAACGTCTTCGCGAGTGCCGAAGGGAAGCGTGCGCTGGGTATCCACGCCACCGCCCCAGAAGGTAATCCGGTCACCGAATTTCGTTTTGAGCTCAGTTGGATCCATGTTCGCCGCAGAGCACTGGACGGGGTTGAGAATATCGAATCCGGCCGCTATAAAATCTTCCACGAGCGCCCGCACCGAGCCACAGGAATGTATGAACGTCTTCCAGAATGTATGTTGGTGCACCCAGTCGTTTAGAATCTTGTGAAAGGGCAGGAACAGATCACGATAGATTCGGGGAGAGATGAAGGGCCCGTTCTGAGCGCCGAAATCCGTGCCCGTCATATACAACGCCGCCGCATGATCACCCACCACTTGGTGAACCTTTTGCAAGTTTGCCAAGTTGATTTCAGTCTGCGCCTCGAACATGCGGCGGATGAAGTCCGGCCTCGTGTTGAGGCTGATGCAGAATTCCTCGATGTCGCGGATTCCTTTTGGATGTTTGAGGGAGGGGCCAGGGATGCGAGAGATGCTACCAATCCCCATCACGCCGGCATTGACCACAATCGCTTTATCCGTCTCGCTATAGAGCTTCCTGAATTCACTTCCAAGCTGCTCCAGTTCCAAATTGGAGATGGGTTGGTACTCCTCCAGATTATCCTCGACTCGGAGCTTGCTCTCGTCGAACGGCTCGGGCCGAGGAATTACGTCGAAGTAGAATCCGCCTCGAGGCATCCTGCCGCTGGCCGGACACGAACGATCACCCTGCGGGTAAAGCAGCAGGTCCCCGTTGGGCTCAGGAGCCGTATTGAACCCTGCGGGCACTAAGGTCGGGGTTCCATCAAAGGCCGTCCATTCCTTCCATCCTTCCAACCTGAACCCGAATGGGGTTCCTGTGCCCATGAGCCCGACAACATCGGTCCCGAGTGCCGCGATGAGATCCGGCTTGATCTCTCCCAGCATCTGGTAGGGTTCGATGACCTTGACGGGGGTGCCGGGTTCGTCCAGCCTCAAGGCCTGCCGCAGTTTGTACACTGTGCTCACATGCATTCCGGTTACAGTCGTGCCGCCCAGATCCAAAGGGATCCTGTCGGGTTCTTTGTGCTGGAGTGCAAGGTTTACGCGCTCTCGTGAACTGATCATTCTCGTAGATCTCCTAACACCGAAGCTCTCGTTGAAGGGGTACGGCTCGCCGTACCCTTACAACCAGCCTCAGCTCGTCACAAACCCCGCGCCCAGCCAATCGCCATGCCCATGCGGGTCGGTGAAGCGGCTTTCCACATCCTTCACTCTTAGAGTGAGCTGCTGAGCGCCTTCGGGAATTTCCACATCGATTCCCCAACCCAACACGCCGTTGAAAAGGGGAGGAGTCTCCTTCACGGTTCTGCCGTCGATCATCACCTCAAAAATGATCTGACAGATGCGATACGACGTGGGCCCATGGATGGGCCGCGACCATTGGGGCCACTGCTCGAGACCGTCCGGGTTGTCCCAGCGCATGCATTCATCGTCAACCCCTACCGTCGCCACGAACCGCTTGTACTTCGGTTCCAGCGGGAAGACGAGCTCACTCGGCGCCTGCACGCCGATCCCCTTCGAAAACTCCCGGTCCCGGTTGGTGAGCACGTGGCCATCTACGGAGCGATTGAAGCGCGCGGCTTTCTTGACGGCGTAGCTCGCGGGCGCGACCTCCCCAACCAATTCCTGGAGCGGTTTCAAGTCGGAAACAAACACTTGAGGCGGATCCGGCCACGCAGGGTATTTCCAATATTTTGCCTCGCTAATGCGTGTCACGGGCTTTTCACCCTTAAACCCCGCCGCCTTCAGTGAGGTCTCCTCGTCAATCTTTATTGGCGCTCGGTAGAGGTGAGACGCAGGGGTCGGATCGCTGCCATCAAGCGTGTAGCGTAGCTCGGCTCCCGGCACATGCCGGCAAGTTAGTTCCACTTGGATGGGTATAGGGTAAGCAGCTCCGCCAAAGAGTCGACCCCAGGGTGCGATGTGCACGTAATCGAGCACAGGGTCCCCTTCCCAGACCCCCGCCTTACGCAACGTCTCTTCCATGTTGATGGAGGGCGCCAAATCACGCTCAATCGTCTCGATCACCTCGAGCGTCCCGCGAGTGGGATTGAAGCTTTCCTCGAGGTACCCGGTTATGGCTTCTGTGAGGTCACGGGCGAAACAGCATTGGAATCCGAACTGCCGCATGAACTTCATCCCCGTGGGCTTGCCCCACATGCACATGTTGGTGGCGAAGCCGGTGTAAATGATATGCGTGATGCCCCGCTCCTTAAGCACGTTGTAGGCTTCCTGCTGGGTTAGAGCAATGAACTCATCCGCTGCCATCTTCAAATCAGGATGTTGGTTATTAACGTTGTTGGTGTAGAAACACGCTTCTCCCAGGCCGCATTCGCACATTCCCCAACGTATCGCGCCGGGATAAGGGTCCGGCAGGTTCAACAAGGCCGGCAGTTGATGGTTCGGAAGGGCCAGGGTCGCTTTGCGCTGAGGTAATTCGTTCATATCGCGCATCGCATTGGTGGGGCTAAACATCAGGGTCATACCCAGCTTGCGACACGCGTCAAAACTATAGTTGAACCGCGGAATAAGCGACCCCGCACGGCTCCGCCAAGTCCGGCACCAATGGTAGTGCCAACAGTCCACGGCAATGATTGCTACTTTCTTGGGATCGACAAGCTCCGCGTTGGTGTGGCGAACCCCCTGTTTGTCGCGTGTTTGTAGTAGAAGTTCAATTCCCGCGGACTCGGTAGGCACATCGGTGGGCATCGCAGCAAGCACTCTTCCAAACACTCCCACACTCACTCCATAGCCCAGTACTTCTCGTCTTGTTGGCATGGCCTTATGCCTCCCTCAACGTCTAGCAGGATGTCTGCGTCCTGGTTGTAGGGGTGCACTTCGCCTGTCATCCTGAGCGCAGCGAAGGATCTCCGTAGTTGTTCTAAGTCATTGGAACAAGACGAACTGCGGAGATCCTTCGCTGCGCTCAGGATGACAGCTTTACGTTCGCACCCTCTTCCTCTTTATCACGCGATCGAACCACGAGGGCGTTGTAGGGGTATGGCTTGCCGCACCCCTACAACCAGTGACCGAACTCGGAGGGTACGGCAAGCCGTACCCCTACAACCAGCCTCAGCTCGTGATGAACCCAGCGTCCAACCAATCGCCGTGGCCGTGCGGGTCGGTGAAACGGCTTTCCACATCTTTCACTCTCAGGGTAAGTTTCTTAGAGCCTTCCGGAATTTCCACGTCGATTCCCCAACCCAGCACGCCGTTGAAAAGGGGCGGAGTCTCGGTCATGGTCGTGCCGTCGATGAGCACCTCGAAAACGATCTGACTAAGGCGGTAGGACGTCGGCCCATGGATGGGCTGCGACCATTGTGGCCATTGTTCGAGACCGTCGGGGTAATCCCATCGCATGCATTCATCATCAACCCCCGCCGTCGCCACAAACCGCTTATAGTCAGGGGCGAGCGCGAAGACCAGTTCGTTCGGAGCCTGCACGCCGATTCCCTTGCCAAACTTGCGATCGTGGTTGGTGAGCACGTTCCCATCCGCCGAGCGATTAAAGCGCGCGCCTTTCTTGGCAGCGTAGCTGTTCGGCTTGACCTCCGCGCAGAATTCCTGAAGTGGTTTCAGGTCGGAGACAAAAACTTGAGGGGGATCCGGCCAGGCAGGGTACTTCCAATATTTGGCTTCACTGATGCGGGTCGCCGGCTTATCGCCCTTAAAGCCTGCCGCCTTCAATACGATTGACCCATCAGCAGAAGGGGTCGCGGCGGATTCCTGATTAAGCTCCTTCGTCCACGTCCCACCGGCAACATCGCCTACGACTATCGGTTTCCGGTAAAGGGGCGAGGCAGGGGTCGGATCGCTGCCATCAAGCGTGTAGCGCAACTCGGCGGATGGCACATGCCGGCAGGTTAGCTCCACTTGAATGGGTACAGGGTAGATTGCTCCCCCAAAGAGTCGGCCCCAGGGTGCGATATGCACGTAATCGAGCACAGGGTCCCCTTCCCAGACCCCCGCCTTGCGCAACGTCTCTTCCATGTTGATGGAGGGCGCCAGATCACGCTCGATCGCTTCAATTACCTCCATCGTCCCTCGACTGGGATTAAAGCTTTCCTCGAGGTATCCGCTTATGGCTTCCGTCATGTCGCGCGCGAAACAGCACTGGAAGCCGAACTGCCGCATGAACTTCATCCCCGTGGGCTTGCCCCACATGCACATGTTGGTGGCGAAACCGGTGTAAATGATATGCGTGATGCCCCGCTCCTTAAGCACGTTGTAGGCTTCCTGTTGGGTCAAAGCTATGAAGTCGTCTGCGGCCATCTTCAAGTCGGGATGTTGATTGTTGTTGTTATTGTTGTAGAAACACGCCTCCCCCAGCCCGCATTCGCACATCCCCCAACGTATCGCGCCGGGATAAGGGTCCGGCAGGTTCAACAAGGCCGGCAGTTGATGGTTCGGAAGCGCCAGGGTCGCTTTGCGCTGAGGTAATTCGTTCATGTCGCGCATCGAGTTGGTGGGGCTAAACACAAATGTCATACCCAGTTTCCGCGCCGCGTCAAAAGCATAGTTAAACCGGGGGATCAGTGAGCCCGCACGGCTGCGCCAAGTCCTGCACCAATGCCAGTGCCAACAGTCGATCGCGAAGATGGCGGTTTTCTTGGGATCGATATGTTCTGTGGTGTGGCGGATTCCCCGTTTACCGCGTCTTTGCAGTGTCAGTTCGATTCCGCCGGACCGCACGTCTGAACTCACCGATTTTCGTCTTGTTGGCATCTCTCCATGCCTCCCCTTCTAATTCGCAGGGCGAGATTCCTCGCTACGGCGATGAAAACGACTCCCCTCCTCAGCGGGCGGAGGGGCAGGGGGTGGTGGGTGGCAGTTGCAGCGTTCCGATCAACCACCCCTGACCCCTTCTTAACAAGGAGGGGAATAACGCCGCGGCATTTTCAAGCTGAGTGATGAACCGACCCCGCGGCGTCACCGCGGTACTCCCTTCGCCGGCATGAGATGCTTTCGAAGAAACTCGAACGTTCCGACACCGTGGATGGTGTGCGGCCCATTGAAGAATTCGATGGTGGTATTGTCGTGAAGACCCATCATATCGTAGAAGCGGCGCACTTTGGCGTATTCAAAGGAAATCCATTCATCCATTCCCACACCGTCATTGTGGCCACGCTCGACCATAAAGGGCCGCGGAGCCATGAGATTTGCCAGTTCACCATAATTCACGACGTTGGCGAAATTGAATTCGTACATGTCGTATTCGCCCCACAACAGATAGCTGTAACTTGTCAGGACGTTCGTCGTCTTCCAAACCCATTCATTAAAGTCGCCCGCACAGATCGACAGAGCATACCGGTCCAAAAACGGCGGGACACGAACCGCAGTTTTTCCGCCGTAAGAGAGGCCATAAAACCCCATCCGCTCAGGATCAACAAAGCCCTGCTCAGCCAACCAATTCAATGTTTGGTCGTGCTGGCCGATGATGAACGAATGCAACGCGAGCTTCAGGGGATGGCCCATGCGCTGGATGATCCGGAACCGGTCCTCGCCGATGTAGGGATTCTGAGGGGAGTAGGTGACAAACCCCTCGTCAGCCAAGCTGGCTGCAAAATGATGATAGAAATGCGAGTCAACCTTGGGATCAGCCACGTCCTGCGGCCGACCCTCCAACCCATGCTGGCACACTACCACCGGCCGGCGTTCTCCCGCCTTGATGTCTTTTGGGACCAGGAGGATTCCATAGGCGAAAACATCCGGCCAAACGTCCAGGACCACCTCGTAGCCTTTGAATTTGGGTGCATCGTAGATCAATCGCGTGCGGGGATTGGCAGATCGACTCGGTGCCGGAAGCCGGCCTATGACCTCTTCCCACAAGTAATCACGATAGAACTTCGTAGTCTCGTTCCACCGCTCCAGCGACGAAGCATCCGCTTTGGCCCAAAACTCCGCGCGTCGATCAGGCGACTTGCGAATAAGGGCCTGAGTGAATCCCACCAGTTGGTCGAACTGGGAATGTAGCCGCGGCTGAGGGTCATAATTCGGGCGAGCATCCCGGGGTGTCTCTCCAAGGGGCCGTAGTCGGGCCCGCACGTCGAGGAAGCCCAAGAGGGCTTCCAAAGCCTTTTCCGAGCCGGGTTGCCCAGTGCCTTCCTGGCTCACCACCAGCCGGAGTTTCCCCTCTGCTTTCAGGCCGGCAAAGAAAGGACGCGCACGCTCCACCTCCTGCCGCACCGCATCGAGCGGGGGAGAAACTAGCTTGCCGTTTGGACATGCCCCTTCCTGGTGCGCCGCAGTGACCGGCGGAGGCCCTTCCACTTCCGGTCCGCGGCTCGCTTCAACCACGAGGGCGCGAGGAGCGATGAGGCCGGCTAATTCCGCATCTCCAAACTCGCGCACCAACCCCCACACGTCCCGGTAAATAGGTTCCTTCCATAAGGCCTCACGCGGCTCGAAATAGCCGGTCACTCCCGTTACATCAATTCTGGGGTCGAGGGCGCCCGAGTAAAGGGCCAACAACCCGCCCTCACCATAGCCCACGACGCCGATTCGGGCTGGGTCGGTTTCGTTCTCTGCCGCGAACCAATCGACCGCGGCCAGAACCTTCTGCACCTCGAACCCGATGATATGCCGGCCAACCTCATAGGCCATCCGGTAGACCCATTCCCGGTGGGTCTCATTGGTCATAGCAATTCCCGGAATGCCGGAGAACGTGTCGTCGCGATTGATAACGACTGGAACTATTACTTGACACCCGTTCTCGGCGAGGCGCCGCGCAAACTGAGCCTCCGGCGGAACCCCCGGCGCGAGGCCAACCAGCATCTCTGGGGTCCAATCAGCATCTGGAATCGCCACCACCCGCGCCACCGGCTTTGCTTCCGGCTGCAAAAGCAATCCTTCCGCAGCCAATCCGTCAAAGTCGGCTACCACCCGGTCGAAGACCGGCCAACTGACGGCATACACCTTGTACCCGGACCCTTGGGAAACTTGGCCAGAGGTGACCACGGTCGCGAGAAGTCCGGGGGCCCGAACTCCAATCCTCGGATCCACGGCGCCAATAATCTGGCGGAAGCGTTCGCGATTGGGCGAGACGGAGCGATTGTAGGCCTCCACCGATTGATAGTCCCGCTGCCACAATCGCCCTCGTTCTTGAGTTGCTTCTTGAGTGCGGCGCAGCAGAAACTGGTGAATTCCATCCACCATCTGTGCCGCTAAGTCCCCCTGCATGGTCAAAGCAGTAGTGCCTGGTAGGACTGGCTCAGAGCTTGTCTGCGATGTGCCTTCGCCCGCTGGGCTCTGCTCCGTGGCGTTTAATTGCCGGAGTCGAGAGGAAAGACCGAGCGCCAGCGTGGCCCTGCTTGAATCACCCAGGAAAGTTCGCCGATTCATTTTCCCTCCGAGGTCTTCGAGCGGCAGGCTCGAACTCAGATCAACTGCGCCTGCCTCATCCAGCCTTTCAGGGTGGTGAGATCTTTACGAATCGTGGCAAGGACCTCTGCCTTGTCCATGTTAAGTGTCTTGGCGCCGGTGTCCACTCCGCCGAGCGGATATTCCGTATGCATCTGCACCGGCCCGGAGAAGTTGGCCTGCTTAAGCATGGCGAAAAATGCAGGGAAGTTCACCATTCCCTCGCCTAGAGGACACCAGATGGGCTCCCACTGGCCTTTCGCGTTCTTACCCCATTTGAAATCTTTGATTGCCACTCCCCTCATAGACGGCGTCATCAAACGTGTGCTGTTCACCCATCCGCCCAATCCCCCCTCCACCGTGGCATGGCCGACGTCGAAATTTGAACTCACCCAGCGCGGGTCATGGTCCTTGATCAACACCCACAGATCCCACACCGACGCCCCTACCATATTGCCGGAATGGTTATGGTACATCGCACAGACCTTGTACTTCTCGTTCAACGCCGCGAGCTTCGCGACCCGCTTCTTCAACTGGGCAAGCCGATCAGGAATGTCGATCAGCAGACCCGAAGGCCGCTCGATAGTTGCACGGTAGTTGGATAAATCGGGCACTTTCTTATCATCGGACCAGGAGAACCAACCCCACCGGTAGCGAGTGATCCCTGCTTCACTCGCGGTGCGAATGATGGCTTCCGCATCCGGAGAATCGACGTCAACGATTCCGGCGGTGATCATGGGAATGCTCAGGCCTGCCTGACGCACGATTTCCGCCACTTTGGGCAGGTCTTCTTGCACGCGCGCCGGTTCCACGTGGCCGCCCTGGCGCACCGTCACATCCAGGCCGTCAAATCCCAACTCCTTTGCCGTCTCCGCCATCTGCTCCCAATTAAGCCACTGCAAATGTTTGGAAAAATAAACGATTTGAAGGGGGCCGGCAGGATTTGCGGCTCCGGCCTCACTTGACCAAAGGCCTGCCAAGCCAGTCATTGCTCCCGCTCCTGCTACACTGGTAAGAAATTGCCGCCGAGATGGATCAAGTCGCGTTGCCATCATGAGTTCACCTCAAATTCCCGCAAGGTTACGGCCTCCTGAATACAGAACAAGACTCCTCATTGCCATGAAAATGACTCTTCTCCTCAGCGGGAGGAGGGGCAGGGGGTGGTGAGTGGCAGCGTTCGCGCGCCGGCCAACCACCCTAGCCCCTCCTTAACTAAGGAGGGGAATCAGGCCGTTTTCACATTTTTCCCCGCCGTCTCACACGTTTTCGGGCACGACCCAAGGTTTCCGACAAGTCCGCTTCAGGTATCGGTTGGCTTCGTCGTCACCGACGAAACACTCTTTCACAGTGTCGAACACCAGCTTTCGGTCCCCTAGCCGGTACGAGATGTTCGCCATGTGACACAGCGCGGCGGAGACGTGCCCGTGCTCCGCATCGGCGTTGGGGCGCTTCCGGTCGTGAATACAACTGATGAAGTTGCCGACATGGGCCGCCTGCATGGCCGCAAACGGTTGCTTCTCGCTGGCCACCTTGTGCCCCTCTTTGTCAAAGAGTTGCCATCCACCTCCGTGACGGCCCAGAATCATGGTGCCATCGCTGCCATAGATTTCACATCGCGTGCCAATAAAGGGATACCAGTCGGGGAACTCAGTAGTGCTTTCTCTGATTTTGCCAGGTATTTTGATCATGTAAGGTGTCCACCAAGTTTGCTCGAAAATCAGCGTCAGCCCGTCGTACGCGTAACTGACTATTGAGGTGTCAGGAGTCTGCGCGATATCCTTGAAGAAGAACTCTCCGCCCGTGTGCTGAACTGATTTGGGGCAGGGCAAGTCCATGACATAGCGAGCCAGGTCCAACTGGTGAATTCCGTCATCGGTAATGTTCCCCCCGTTGAAGTCCCAGAAAACCCTTCGGAAATACTTAGGGTTGTAAGGCACCGCCGGCCCAGGACCAAGCCACATATCCCAATCGAACCCTTCCGGCGGCGTGGAATCCGGCGTGTTCTCCACGGGCGTGCGGGCCATCATATTGTAAACACGAACCAGATGAACACTACCGATTTTGCCGGACTTTATCAGTTCGCGCGCTGTCGCGCCATATGAACTGCTGCGGTTCTGCATGCCCACTTGCACCACCCGGTTGTACTTGCGGGCGGCCTCGACCATCTTCCGGCCCTCCCAAATGTCATGCGAAGCCGGTTTTTCCACGTAGACATCCTTGCCTGCCTGGCAGGCCAACAGTGTAGCTAGGGAGTGCCAATGGTCTGGGGTGGCACAAACAATGGCGTCGACGTCTTTGTCTTCCAGAATCCGCTGGAAATTGCCAACCGCCTTCGGTGTTTTCCCATTCGTGTCCTGGACCGCCTTCACGGCTACGGGAAGCCTCTTGGCATTGACGTCGCAGACATAGGCAATTTCCACGTCCGGCCTCGAGGCAAAAAACGTGGTTAGCTGAGTCCCTCGCCCACCTACGCCCATCACCCCAACTACCACTTTGTCACTGGCCGCAACCGGCTGCGATGTTGTTCGCACTGCGGCCAATCCTAAGGCAGCACTGACTCCACCTTTGATACTCTGGTCCAAGAATCCTCTCCTGCTGATTGCCATCGATCACCTCCGCTTGTACGTTTCCACCCGTCAATACAGCTATTGATACATCAGGCGAGCACCTCCGTCAACTCAAAGTTTGATAGTGTTGTCGTTTGCGGAACATGGGCGCACCGCGGAGCCGTCATTCCAGCGAAGGCGGGAGTCCACTGTGCCAGCCATTGGAACTGCGACGAGGGCGGAGTTGATTCCGGCCTTCGTGGGAATGACTAGCGATTCACGCGTGGTGCAGACCTCGCTGTCACCGGTTCATGCGAGTTGCGGCGCGTAGAAGAGGAGAGGACGAGAGAGGGTCTGTAGGCACAGGTTGCCTGATTTGAAATACCAGTTCTGGCTTGCTGTCACGCCGTTTCGAGCCCTGAAGAGGTCGGCCAAAGGCTCGCTCCACTCTAATCCTCCGACCAACGGCGCGACTCCAGGGCAATATCCGCTTCGAGTGGAACCATGCAGGTTTCGCGGCAGCGGCGGCCACCGGGGGCGGAACGCATAGGACCGCCCCAATCCGCCGGAGACTGTTTCTTGGCCAGATCTACGGTTACCAGAAACAAGCGAGCGGTCTCATCCCGTTGAAAGCTGAGGATGGCACTCGGCGCCGCGCAGGTAGGATCCTCCCTCTCTTCGCCCGCTTGATGGCCCGCTGAGTCCCACACGCCGGCGGGGTTCGACGTGCTACTAACAGCCATGAAGACGCAGTTATCGGCTGACCGGGCGTGCATCAGTTCAGTATAGTAGCCGGCATTGGGGAACAACACTACTTCCGCTCCTTTGAGAGCCAGCAACTCGACGGTCTTGGGGAACCAACTGTCGTAACAGATAATGATCCCGACCTTTCCTAAATCCGTTTCAAACACCGGGAATCCTTCTCCCGGGGTTGCGCCCCAATCGAGCTCCGGGTCGTAAACCATGTTCTTGTCGTAGACCCCCAGCAACTTCCCTTGCCGGTCGAACAGTGGCGCAGTGTTAAACACCAGATCACCGCGCCAAACATAGGTGGTGCCACTCACATGCATTTTCCACTGGCGGGCCTTCTCAGCCATGAGCTTCCGGGAGGGACCATCCTCGGTTTCGGCTTTCATCGGGTCTTCAATACCATTGAACATCTCGGGCATCAGGGCTAAGTCCGCCCCTTTGGACCCGGCGGCATCCAACCATCGCTCCCAGAACTTAAGATCACCCGCCCCCCAACTCACGGCCAGCTTGACGGGCCGCGGCGCGATGGGTGCGCACTCCTCGAGTGAAACATGCTCCCACCACACCTGGCCTCGAGCACTGTACCGGAAATAGAGACGAACCTCACCATCTTGGTTTTCAGGAGGACCCGTGAAATACCCTTCGCCGACAATGCGGTCACCTTCTTTCCGGTACTCGAAGATCCCGTTGTTGAACTTGTCCGTGAATACGCCGTGCACAAGACTGCGGTTAACGTCATCAAGGTTAGAAAATCGAAACTGAACGCGCATGCGGTACGTCTTGCCACCCACCAGTCGGAGGGGACGCCGAATATAGCCGTAACATTCCCTGCGGCCGTTGCCCTGGGCCATCAACTCGCGCTTTCCGTCCTGTCCCGCTACCAACTTGAAGGCAGGCTTGAGTGCCGGATTCCCAGCCACTACTGACCAGTTTTCAGGTAGTGACCCGACCGTCCCTTGCCTGAAGTCACCGTTGGCAATCAGGTTCTCCTGTTGCGCGGCATCGCTCGAAGACGCCGCGCTGCCGCGCGCGCCCGGGGACGCATACAAGCTGGACAAGCCACTATAGAGCTGAGGACTTGCCAAACCCAGCGATACGGGGACGCCTCGGTGCAAGAACTGCCGGCGATTCAGTTTGTTCATGGATAAACCTCCACATATGTCTTTCGCGTTCCTGAAGCCCCTTTCCACGTTGACTTTACTACGGTTCCTCCGCTCGTGGCAATCGGTATGTCCTCACCACGAGCTTACTTCATTCTTGACGGTTTTTCCGGATCGAATTAACATTGCAGTTCACATCGTCCAGGGCAACTAATTTCACACTGGTATCACACGGACAGGGATGGACACCAAATTGAAGTCCTTCGCCCAGAGCGAAGAAATGCAGGCCCAGCGTGATTCCCGCGAGCTCGAGCGTTTCGGCTACGCGCAGGAATTGCTGCGCAGCATGGGTGGCTTCTCCACCTTCGCCATTTCCTTCACCATCATTTCCATCATCACAGGCGTCTTCACACTTTATGATTACGGCCTCCAGATGGGGGGGCCTCTGGAAATGACCTTAGGCTGGCCGGTGGTTTCTTTGGGAACGCTCTTCGTGGGGCTGAGCATGGCGGAACTCTGTTCAGCGATCCCCACCTCCGGGGGAACGTACCATTGGTCGGCGGAACTGGGCGGCCCCACCTGGGCTTGGTTCACGGCTTGGTTCAACATCGTAGGCTTGGTGACAGAGACTGCCGGCATCGACTACGGGTGCGCAATCTACTTGGTGCCGGTGCTGGGGTTGGGCTCGTCACATTCGGTTTTGTTAATAACGTACGGGCTTATCCTTCTTTCGCACGCTTTCATTAATCACTATGGTATTCGGTGGGTGGCCCGGCTCAGCGACCTCAGTGTAGCGGTGCATATTCTCGGAGTGGTGGTGCTGGTAGGGGCGCTCTTTATTTTCGTTCCCAAACGCCCCTTGAGTTTCTTGCTGAACCACCAAACCTTCAGTCCCGTCCATGGTCCTTATTTCTGGCTTTTTATGCTGGGGATGCTCCAGGCCCAGTGGACGTATACGGGTTATGACGGTCCTGCCCAGGTGTCGGAAGAAACCGTGGATCCCCGCCACCGCGCCCCCTGGGGAATTGTCATGGGAGTCGTGGTTTCCGCAATTTTTGGTTATATCCTAGTGCTCGGCTTGACGTGGGCAATCCCGAGTGTCTCGGGTGTGCTGAATGCCAAAGATTCGGCCGGGAATTCTCTGCCGGCGGTGCTCGCTATCGTAGTCTCCAGGCTGGGCGAGCGGGCAGGACGGTCTGTGCTGCTGCTGGCGGTGGCGGCGATGTGGTTTTGCGGGCTTTCCACCCTCACCTCGGTCTCGCGCGTGATATACGCCTTATCGCGTGACAAAGGCATGCCGATGGCCGCCCTCTGGAGCAAAACGAATCCCAAACACAGAACTCCGGGAGCCGCCATCTGGCTTGCCGCGGGGTTGGCGTTTGCGAGTTTGATTTACAGTGGGTCGGTTTCGGTCGTAACCTCGATCAGCGTAGTGGGATGTTACCTTGCCTACGCCACTGCTTGCGCTAGGGTGGACAGCGTTCATCTGCACGATAATGATCATGCCTCCCAACGTCCGTACAGGGATCAGTATAGGGGTCGTCATCATTACGCTTTTTCTGCTCCACCTCTTGACCGGACCCCACGAAATGCGTAAGCCCCGCTGGGATCGTTCTTAACATTGAAAATTTACATCATTATAAGCGCCGTGACCCACACAGCAATGGTAACGGGTTAGCGACAGCTTCCGCGTTCAACCAGTTCCGTAACGAGTTCCTGATTTCGGCACGCCGCGTGGCGACAACCAAGAAGCAACCGATCGCCGAAGTGGGGGAATGGGCGAGCGGCGGCGCATTCAGGTACGGTGACGTCGGCCGTACGAACGAAGTGGATGTCCCGAAGCTGCGGGCGGCCACAGAACTCATCGCCTCCGCCCCAACTACCACCCCACGCCGGAGTGCCGGCATGTGACCCACGCGTGCCGGCTATCCGTGATCCGCCGTTGTGCTACTTCAGGTGGGCCTTCAGAAGGGCCCGGACCGAATCGACCAGGAAACACTGGGCAACTACGCGTTACTATTGCCGAGACGGATGGAAGTCCAGGAGGCTGTCAAAGTGCAATCTTCTCTCGTCTTTTTCATTCAGGAAGCTGACGTGGTATACATTCCTGTGTCGCAGGAACTGTAAGACCGTTTGTCCGACCGACCGGAGACGGCGAAGGGCCGCCTCCGGCTGATCGAGGTGCCTAAATCGATGTAGGCTTCCCGTGCCGTCGATTCAACGCCGAGCTTGATCGTCAGGCCAACGACCGGCAAGGTGTTGATGTCGCGGAGTTGGAGCTAGAGAACGCTCTCCTTCAACAGCTTCAGTACGTCGTCGGTCGTGGCCGTCTCGCTCAGCCGGGGAAAGATCTTCTCAACACTATGACGGTGCGCGTCGGCGTCACGGTCCGTCATCGCATCTACGACCAGCACGACATTGTAGCCATAATCGTAAGCGCTGCGCGCTGTCGATTCCACGCCGAGACTCGTGGCAACACCCGTCAAGAACACTTGAGTCACGCCGCGCAGGCGCAAAGTCTCATCCAACGACGTGCCGATGAACGCTCCCACTCGTTGCTTTGTCACGATGCAGTCGCTGGGTTGCTGCTCCAGCTCGGGAACAAGCTCGGTCCAATCCGGCGGAAGCGAAAACTTGGAAGCTCCGGCATCGGTGCGGCCTGGAGCCCTGCCTGACACGTTGACGAGGACGACCGGCAGGCCGCGGTCGCGGAAAGCGCGCGCAAGCTGGGCAGAGCGATCGACGATCTCGCCAGCAGAGTGCACGGTCGGCAGACCGACAATGCCCTCTTGCAGGTCAATCACGATCAAGGCAGCAGTGGTATCGAGTTTCGTAAGAGGCATGGCTTCTTCCTTTCGGTTGGGGGCACATCGCGCTGGCCTTCACTCAAGCGGTTACCTCGCTTGTTTCTTTGCAAAGTGCACGCTTGACATTGTGCTTATTGCAGCGATGCCTGCGAAGAAAATAACATGTGCTAGTGCCCAGACAACGTTCACCGTTGGTGATGACAATCCTTTTCCGGGAGGGTGAGCGAATGGCGTCGGGAAACGGTCACCAGAAATGCCATGAACGAAATGAGGCACGACATTAGCGAGAAGCATTCCGGCGAAGAAACAAGCGATGTAGTCATACCATTTCATTGTGGTTTTTCCTTTCGGCTGAAGTCATTAGAAAGCCATATTGCCGACTCGGGCTCGTCGGAAATCAGATTCATGTCGTGCGCTGGCAGCAGCCCCATCTGCTGGTAGATCGGCCGCATGATCGCTCTGATTTTTGGCAGCTCGAGCGTGAACCATAGCGAACCGGCGACGCAGAACGAACCAGTAACGATGACCGTGTGGGGCGCTCCCATCCGGTTAGCCAGCGTGCCGGCCAGCAGGCTGCCGAACGGCGCCGAGCCGAAAAAAGCCATGGTGTAATAGCTCATCACGCGAGCGCGTTTGTCCTCTGGCACCAG
>JBEKLY010000205.1:0-14470 GCA_050010015.1 Terriglobia bacterium | reverse complement strand
AAATGTTGCAAAGTGGACTCCGTCACGGCATTCAAAGCCATTGCAGGTGCGACTCTCGGCATGCCGGTTACAGTAACACAGAGCCGAGAATACTACAAGGAATTTACCGAACGATGTACTAGAATGTAAACCCTCCAAACGGCGATGTGTCGCCGCCAACTCACCCTTGGCAGAACAGCCGACACGGCGGTAGAATCTCTCCTCCGCAATTATCGACGGGGCTACTATAGGTAAGTCTAGAATTCGGGCCGGAGGTGGCTGGAACACACAATTATGAAATCGCGAAAGGTAGTGGTTACTGATTACATCGAGCCAGATCTCGACTGGGAACGCCAGGAGATGGCCCAGCGGGGCGTGGAATTCCTGACTTATCAGCTCAAATTTGCGCCGAACTCGGAGGTTATCTCGGCGACACGGGATGCCGACGTGGTGGTCGTCAACATGGTGCCCATTACGCCCGACGTCATCTCGGGGTGGGAGAAGTGCAGGTTGGTGATCCGCCACGGCGTCGGCTACGACAACGTCGATGTGGCGGCGCTTGAAAAAGCCGGCATTCCACTTTGCTACATTCCGGATTATTGCGCCGAAGAGGTCGCCGAGCAGGCGATAGCGCTTCTGTTCGCTTGCGGCCGGCGGCTTACCGCCAGCCGTCGAGCGCTCGATATTTCGTCGGCGCGCGGCGCTTGGGATTTCAAAGAGGCGATACCCATTTTCCTGATGGCGGGCCAGACCTTGGGAATCATCGGCTGCGGCCGCATCGGCTCGCTCGTCTACCGCAAGTTGAAAAGCTTCGGCTTCAAGTTCCTGATCTCGGATCCCTATCTTTCGGAAGAACGGAAAGCAGAACTGGGGATTGAAGTGGTCGACAAGGAGACAGTTTTCCGCAACGCGGACTTCATCACCATCCACACTCCGCTGACCGCTGAGACACGGCACCTGGTGAACGACCAGACCCTCGCCATGATGAAGCCCACGGCCTACCTCGTGAATACTTCACGCGGGCTGATGGTGGATTTGCAGGCGCTTGCCAAGGCCCTCGAAAGTGGCGTAATCGCCGGGGCAGGCATCGACGTTTTCGATGTCGAGCCTCCGCCGCCGGATTCTCCTCTTTTCCGGTTGCCGAACACTATTCTGACACCGCATTTGTCCTGGTACTCGGAGGATTCCGGACGGCGCATCCGGGAACTGATCGTTCTGGAGATTGACAGATTCCTGGCTGGCCAGCCGCCGCGGTTTGTGGCGAAGTCAGGTGGCTGAGCGGCAGAGCCTCGCCTGCTGCGCTCTCGAAACTCTGTCATTCTGAGCGAAGCGAAGAATCTGCATTGGTTCCTCTCGGAACGGAACTACAGATCCTTCGCTTCGCTCAGGATGACAGCGGCTTCGTGAGTTGCATCGGTTACATTCGGCTAGGGCCGCTAAAGCGAGAGGTGTGCGATGAGTCAGAGGATTACATCCGTAAAAGGCCCGCTGCCGGGCCCAAGATCGAAGGAGTTTTTCACGCGCTGGGCGCGCGTCGAGGCGCAATGCACGGGCTACCAGGCGCAGGTTGCCTGGGACCACGCTTCGGGCGTGGTCGTGACCGACGCCGACGGCAACACATTTATCGACTGGACCTCCGGCGTGCTGGTCACCAATGTGGGGCACTGCCATCCCGACCTGGTCAAGGCCGTGCAGGCGGCCGCCGGCAAGCTCTTGAACAACTACGAGTGCCTGCACGAATCGCGCGTGATCGCGGCGGAGAAGCTTGTTTCCGTACTTCCCAGCTTTCTTGATAAGTGTTTTTTCCTAACCACAGGAAGTGAGACCATCGAGGCCGCTCTGCGGATCATGAAGCGGAAGACCGGCAAGTTCGAAATCATCAGTTTTTATGGAGGTTTTCACGGCCGCACCTCTGCCGCTTCGAGCGCCGGTGGCTTGCCCGGCCCGAAGAAGGGATATGGCCCGACAATTCCCGGCTCAATTCGAGTTCCGTTCCCGTATTGTTACCGTTGTCCGTTCCGCGCGGAGCCCGCCACGTGCGACATGCTCTGCCTGGACTACCTCGAAGATGCAGTGCGCGCCAACAGCACCGGAAGCCTGGCAGGCCTGATTGTGGAGCCCTACCAGGGCGCGGCTGGGTTTATCTTTCCTCCCCAGGGGTGGCTCACGCGCCTCGAGCAGTGGCTGCGGGGGCGCGGCCTTCTCTTCACACTCGATGAGGTGCAGTCCGGCTTCGGGCGGACAGGCAAGTTCTGGGCGATGGAATGGGAAGGGCTAACGCCCGACCTGGTCTCGATCGCCAAAGGGATTGGAAGCGGCGTTCCGGTCTCAGCGGTCGCGGCGAAAGGCGAGGTAATCGGAGTGTTGGGTTCCGGGGAACTGAGCAGCACCTTTGGAGGGAACCCTCTCGCGAGCTCCGCCGTGAGCGCCGTTGTCGACATCATGCGGCGCGAGAAGTTGGAAGAAAATGCGTTGCGCATTGGAGCGCTCATGAAATCGCGCCTGCTCGAGATGCAAGAGAAATCGCCCTACGTAGGCGAGGTGCGCGGCATGGGGTTGGTGATGGGAGTTGAACTCGTCAAAGACAAGAAAACCAAGGAACCCGCCCCGGACCTCACACGAAAACTGATTGACCAGGCGGCTGAAGTCGGCCTGTTGATTGGTTCCGTGGGAGTCTTCGGCAACGTGATCCGTGTGGCGCCGCCCCTGGTCATTTCAGAGAATGAAGCCAACGAAAGCCTCGATATCTTTGAGAAAGCGCTGTTGCGCCTATGAATCGGATAATGCTGCCCGAAATCCGCGCTGCGGTCGGAACCCTGCGCGGCATCACGGAACAGTTTCTCTGTGACTTGATTCGTTTTCCTTCGCTTCCCGGCAAAGAACAGCAAGCTGCGGACTTCGCCGCGCAGCGCTTTGCCGAGGTGGGCGAGGTAGAACGGATACCGCTCCTGAATGCGCTGCGCGAGGACGTGGACTACTCCGACCCGGTGCAGGGTATCGAGTATGAAGGCCGCTCGAACCTTCGCGTGCGCGTGCCTGGAACCGGTGGAGGGCGGTCGCTGCTCTTCAATACGCATCTCGACGTCGTACCGCCCTCCCCAGGACAAGACCACGCGTTCGAGCCCCGCGTGAGCGCCGATCGCGTGTATGGCCGCGGCGCTTGTGATGCCAAAGGCCAGGTGGCGGCGCTGTTCACTGCCTTGCTGGCCGCGCAACGGTTGGGGGTAAGACTCAACGGAGATGTCCTGGCGCATCTCGTAGTCGAGGAGGAAGTGGGCGGCAACGGCACATTGGCAATGGTGCGCCGGGGCGAGCAGGCCGATGGCTGCATGGTGATGGAACCGACCGAACTGCGGATCCTCTCCTCGGTGCGCGGCGCGGTGTGGTTTCGCATCACTTGCACGGGCAGGGCGGGTCACAGCGGCAGCGCCGGCCAGACGATCAGCGCTCTGAAGATGGCCATCCGAACGATGGATATTCTCGAGCAGTACCATGCCCGCCTGTTGGCCGCCTCGCGTGGCATCCCTTTGTTCGACCAGTTTGCCAACCCTATGCCGATTACGTTCGGCAAACTGACGGCGGGCGTCTGGCCGGCCACCACGCCCGCAAGCGCCTCAGTCGAAGGCGTTCTGGGCTTGCTGCCTAACAAGACTCGCGAGATCGTGACGGAGGAAATGCGCGAGGCTATCCACGACGGCGGGGACGAGTGGCTGCGCGATCACTTCAAGCTGGAATTCATGTACCGCCACGACTGCCATGTGCTGGATCCGGGCCACCCGCTGGTCAAGGGGCTTGCAGAGTGCTGCCGGGAAGCCGGAGCGAGCGGTGAAGTCAGCGCCATGACAGCCTCGTGCGACTCCTGGTTCTATAACAATCAACTGCGCATACCCACTGTGGTTTTCGGACCGGGCAGCCTGCGTTTTGCTCACTCGAACGAAGAGCAGATCGGACTGGATGAAATCAGCGAAGCGGCCGTTATCCTGGTGCGATTTCTGGCGGAATGGTGTGGAGGCGCTAACCGATGAAAGCTCTAGTCAAAACTCAAAAGGGCGACGGCTTTCTCGAGATTCGTGATGTCCCTGAGCCGACGCCTGGCCCTGGCGAAGTGCTTATCGAAGTTCAGGCTTGCGGAATCTGCGGCACGGACGTGCACGTCTGGCACGATGAATTTCCGTATTGGCCGCCGGTAATTCTAGGGCACGAGTTCTCAGGCCGCATCATTGAGGTCGGTCCGGAGACCGGACTCTTCAAGACCGGCGAGCGAGTAGTGGGAGAGCCGCACACTCGCGCCTGCGGCCACTGTTACTTGTGCCGAACCGGAAACATCCAGATCTGCCCTCTGAAGCGCTCGCCGGGCTGGGGCATCGACGGCGCGTTCGCAAAGTACCTGAAGATGCCCGAGCGATTGCTGCACCGCATTCCGGACTCCATGAGCTACGAATTGGCTGCCGTGGTGGAGCCGACTGCCAACGCCGTGCACGACGTCGTAGAGCGGGCCAGAGTCGATGCGGGCGACTTTGTGGTGGTTCTGGGGCCGGGACCCATCGGCTTGCTTGCGGCGCTGACGGCGCGGGCTTCCGGCGCGCGGCATGTGGTAATTGTGGGAACGCCGGCGGATGAGGCCTTGCGTCTGAAGAAGGCGAGGGAGCTTGGATTCGGAACGGTGCTTAATGTGGCCCAACAAGACCCTCTCAAAGTCGTGCAGGAACTCACGGGAGGCCTGGGCGCGGATCTCGTCATCGAATGCAGCGGCGCGGCTCCGGCAATTGCGTCGACCGTCGAACTGATCCGTAAGAAGGGGCGCATCTGCGTGATCGGATTGACCGGCAAGGACTCGATCCCGTTTCCGTGGGACAAGGCGGCCTTCAAGGTGTGCGACGTGCTCTTCAACCTCTCGACCAGCTACACAAGCTGGGATAGAACGATTCACCTGATCGCTAGCGGCCAGTTGCCGGCAGGCGAGATCATCACTCGCCGGGCGCCGCTGCTCGAATGGAGGAGCGCTTTCGAGGATATCGAGGCGAAGCAGGCGCTGAAAGTGCTGCTGGTTCCAGATTGAAACCACCACTCCCTACCCCCTCCTCAGAGAGGAGGGGACAGCCCGTCGACTCCCCTCCTCTCTGAGGAGGGGCGGGGGTGGTGGGAGCGAGGAACTGATGGCGACAGATTCACGGCTAGGTTTTGGACTTCTCGGGACAGGGTTAATTGCCCCCTTCCACGCTAAGGCGATTCGGGCATCGAAAGTAGGCCGCCTGGTGGGCGCTTCCGACTTGTACGCCGATCGCCTGGCTAAGTTTACGAGCGAGTTCGAGTGCAAGGCATACGCCAGCCTCGACCAGATGCTCCTCGATCCCGAGGTTCAAGTGGTTTGCATTCTCACTCCCAACCATTTGCACGTCGACGCCGTGCTCAAGGCCGCGCGCGCGGGGAAGCACGTGCTGGTGGAGAAACCGCCCGCCATGTCATTGCGGGAAGTGGATAAAATGCAAGAAGCGTGCGTAGCCGCCGACGTGAAGATTGGCGTGGTGCTGCAGTGCCGGACGCGACGCGCCGTGCAGGCCATCCGCAAAGCGATTCTGGAGGGCCGCTTCGGGAGAATCCTCCACGCCGATACCTACATGAAGTGGTTCCGTCCGGCCGACTACTACGCTTCGGACGCTTGGCGCACCGAGCGGCGTTCCGGGGCCGGTGTCACCATTCAGCAGGCCTTCCATTATATCGATCTGCTGCAATATCTCGCCGGCCCGGTGAAGCGAGTGCAGGCGCAAATGACCAACCTTGCGCACCCCGGTATCCCCGTCGAAGATACAACGCTGGCCTTCGTAACTTATCAGAACGGGGCGCAAGGCATAGTGCAGGCGTCGACGGCGCTCTGGCCGGGCACGGATGTTCGCGTCGAAGTGAACGGCGAATTCGGCACGGCGATTATCGTGGGCGAACGCATGGACACCTGGAAGTTCAAGGACGAGCGGCCGGAGGATGAGGAAATCCGCCATCACGGAAGCGCCGGCGTGGCCACCGGCGCTACGGGCGCGGCCGCTCTTGGCTTCGAGGACCACCAAGCCGTGATTCAGGACATGGCATCCGCAATTGAACACGGCCGCGAGCCCATGATCACCCTCGAAAGTGTGCGTCCAACCCTCGAGTGGGCGCTCGCGATGTATCAATCGGCCAAGCAAGACGCTCCCGTCGATTTGCCGCTTGAGGACGAGCAGGCGGTCTGGTGATAACAGCTATGGAGCCGTCCACTGCCAAGCTGCACCGTTACGTAGTTCGGTCGCTCGTGGCCATGGCGCTTTTTTATGCCATCATCGCCGGGTTGCGGACCGTGTGTGACTTCGATCTCGGCTGGCAGCTTGCCACCGGGCGATATGTCATCGAGCATCATCAGGTTCCTTTCACCGATGTTTTCTCCTACACCGCGCAAGGGAAAGAGTGGATTTATCCTCCCTTTTCCGGCGTTCTGTTCTATGCACTTTATGCTCTGGGAGGTTTCGCCGCGCTTTCCTGGCTGAGCGCAGCGGCATGCGTGGCCGCTATTGCCCTGCTCTTGCGACGGGATAGCGCCATCACCGCGGCCATGGCGGTGGTGTCGGTCCCGGCGATCAGTTACGCCACGACGACGCGCGCCGAGCTGTTCACCACTGTCCTGTTTGCCGCCTTTCTGGCCATTTTGTGGCGGTATTTTCATGGTGAACGCGCCTGGCTATGGCTGCTCCCTCCGCTCATGCTGGCGTGGGTTAACCTGCACCTCGGCTTCATTGCGGGCTTGGCGCTGTTGGGGGCATACGTGGCGCTCGAATTACTGGAGATGCCCTTCGCGAGCCGCCGGAGCGCGGCAGTGGCGCGACTGCGGAGGTCCCTGCCTTGGCTCTTCGCGACGGCCCTGGTGACCTTGTTGAATCCCTGGGGGCCGCGCATTTATGTGGCCATTGCCCGCCAGGAGCGAAGCATGAAAGAGCTGGGCGGTTTCATCAGCTTCTGGCTGCGCCCCGTCGTTTCGCTAGCCGCCTTGCGACAAGCCGTTACCTGGAAAAACCCCGAAAGCAGCTACTGGTGGCTGATCGCAGCGGTGATCGTCGCGGCCTTCGTTGCACTCTGGCGAGGGCAGTTGGGCGCGGCCGCGCTGCTTGCCGGCGCCACCTACCTTTCCTTCGCTCATCTGCGTAACGAGGGATTGTTTGCCTGCGTGGCGGTGACCGTGGGCGGATCCGTCCTCTCGGGGATGTCGCTGCCGGAATGGGGCACGCGCGCGACGCGCCTCATCGATACGAAGCTTGGCTGGAGCTCTTTGGGTTCCTCGGGGCTGGCACGCCTGGTCCTCGTGGCGGGAACGCTCTTGCTGGTGGTGACCCGGTGCGCAGACCTTGCATGGAATCGCTACTACTTATTCGCCGGACAGGTTTCCCTTTTTGGCCCTGGGGTCTCCTGGTGGTATCCGGAACGGGCTGCCGCGTTCCTGCTCCGCGAGCGTCTGCCGCGCAATATCTTCAACGACTTTAATCTGGGTGGCTACCTCACTTGGCGCATTGGCCCCGAATACCCGGTTTATGTGGACGGCAGGTTGATCCCCTATGGGGCCGGTTTCCTTACGGCTCAGCGGGAACTGATGCAGGAGCCGCCGGATTCCTCCGCGTGGCAGCGTGAAGCGGATCTTCGCAACATCAACACAATCCTGGTCTCAGTTGCACGCTACGGCGGCCTGGGGAATTTCCCGCTGCAACAGTTCTGCGCAAGTGAAGCCTGGCGCCCCGTCTACCTCGATGAGGTGGCCGCCATCTTCGTGCGGAACCGGCCTGAGAATGCGGCGTGGATTAGTCGCCTCCAGATCGATTGCAAGACGGTTCAGATCCGTCCACGGGCCACCGTAGTGATGGGCTCGCGGGCGCGTCAAAACGCGGAACTCTTTAATTTCTATGCCAACGCCGGGTCGCTCCTTTACGTACTCGGGCGGGGAGAAGAAGCGCTGCGGTACTTGCAATCCGCCAACTTGATCTTCCCGGATGACAGCAATCTGCATTTGACTCTCGGGCAGCTGTTTCAGGCCTACGGCCGGCGCGATTTGGCCCGGCGAGAGTATTGGACGTGCGTCGAGCTTCGGCCGAACGACATGGGCTGGTACCTGTTGGGCCGGTTGGACGTCGAGGAACGGCGCTACCAAGATGCCGCGCGCGCGTTCGTCCAAGCCGCGGACTTCTCCTATGACGCCTGCGACCGTTACCTCGAACTCGGTGAGCTCTACATCGAAATGCAGCGACCCAAGGACGCTCTGAAGGCTTTTGCACGCGCAGTGCGACTCAGTCCCTATTCCAGCAATACCCCGTGGGGAAGTTCGTTCCTGGCTCGCGTGGCGGCGGGGCGGGCGCGGGTCTGGCTGAGCCGAGGCGATATCGATCGCGCCATTGAGTTTCAGAAACAAGCGGTGGAACTGACCCCGCACGACTTCGCGCGCTCGGAACAACTGGCAGAGATGTACCAAGCGCGAGACACCGCCAACCCCGCCCAACAAACCAATGATGGCGCTTCAAAACCACGCTCGAAATGAACCATCGCAGTAATCCAGTTGCCTTTAGAGGTATAATAAACGGTGTAAGGGGCTTGCGATTGAATCCTGGGGGTTTTCCGAGAGCAGCTCTGAGGCGGGCAAATGGGTTGGATTGAAAATCGCTTTGAACAGAACTTTATTGTCACCACGGTGGACCAGATTTTCAACTGGGCGCGCAAGTCTTCCCTTTGGCCGCTCACCTTTGGTTTAGCCTGCTGCGCTATTGAGATGATCGCTTCCACCACATCGCGCTTCGACATGGCGCGTTTCGGGGCGGAAGTGTTTCGCCCCAGCCCGCGCCAAGCCGACCTCATGATTGTGTCCGGCACGGTGACGCTGAAAATGGCCCCTGCCATCAAGCGGATCTGGGAGCAGATGCCTGCCCCGAAATGGTGCATCTCGATGGGCGCCTGCTCGAGCGTCGGTGGCCCGTTCAATACCTATGCGGTGCTTCAGGGCGTTGATAAAATCGTGCCCGTAGATGTCTACGTGGTGGGCTGCCCGCCGCGTCCCGAAAACCTCTTCTATGCTCTCCTGAAGCTTCAGGAGAAGATTGACAGCATGAGCCTGGGCAAGCGGCCCACGGATGTCCGCCTGGAAGAGAGCATGCTCGAAGAGTTCAAGAAATCCGTCCGCATCGGCAAGCCCGGGACACCGGAAATGGTCCAGATTGGTTAGGCGGCGTTCGGGGCGAAGGCCTTCAAACCCACTTCAGGCACCCCGTGTCATTCCGAGCGAAGCGAGGAATCCGGCTCTGGTTTGGGCGCATGGCAGAGCGAGTTTCCTCGCTGCTTTGAAAATGACTCCCCTCCTCAGCGGGAGGAGGGGCGGGGGTGGTGGGTGCCAGCACCACGACGGGCTCAACAACCCCCTACCTCCTCCTTAGCTAAGGAGGGGAGTCGTTTCGTGCTTTCTGGGTGCCCGTCAGCAGATGGCCATGAGCGACTGCCATGAGAATAGCGAAACCGGACCCCCTCACCCGACTCGCGCCGGCTGGTGAAAGCGCCGTCGCGAGCCAGCCTCTCCCCCAAGGGGGAGAGGGTATTTTCATGACCAAGGGCAGTGCGAAACGCTGCTAAAAAGGAGGAGTACGCATGGCTGAGTTTGTCAAAGCTGCAAGCCTTTCCGAACTTTCTCCCGGTTCGGCCAAGGTCGTCGAAGTGGCGGGGAAGACGATAGCACTTTTCAACGTGGGCGGCACGATCTACGCCACCGACAATACCTGCTTGCACCAGGGCGGACCGCTCGGCGAAGGTGAACTCATGGGCGAGGTTGTGGTTTGTCCCTGGCACCAGTGGGAATACAACGTCCGCACCGGCGAGAACGTCGGTGACGCATCCCTTAAACTGAATACCTACCCCGTGCAAGTTGAAGGGGGCGACATCAAGGTAGGTGTGTAGCCCCCCGGTCCGTCTTCCCACTTATCAAGGTTGTAGGGGGCCCGTTGCTGCCACGGGGGCGACGACAGAGGCGTCCCTCGTGAAGGTGTGTCCCAATTGCGGACAGGCTAATCCCAAAACCGGACAGTCTACCCTTAATCAAGCCCGCACCGCGCCTGTATCAGGCAGCCAATAAAGCACTTATCGAAGATTCAAAATGGCGTCTGAATTGCCCCAAGCAGAAGTCTGCGGCTAAACAGCTCCGGAGAAAATCCTTCTGGCGTGTCATGCCGAGAAGCCGTTGGCGACGAGGATTCTCGCACTGCCTGGAAAACAAACCAGGGCGAGATTCCTCGCTGCGATCGGAATGACAGGGAAAAAGGTTTTTCCGCAGACTGTATAGCTGCGAGCCACTGATCGATTGAGGGCAACGCAGGTGAACACACTCTTTCAAGACTTGCGTTACGGCTTGCGCATGTTCGCGCGGAATTCGGGATTCACCGCCGTGGCAGTGCTGACGCTGGCGCTCGGAATTGGCGCCAACACGGCGATTTTCAGCGTCGTCAACACTGTCTTGCTGAAGCCGCTTCCCTACTCACATCCTGACCGCCTGGTGGCAGTCGAGTTGACGAACTCCCACGGCGCCCTGACCGCCGGCAGCCTGTCGTTTCCAAATTTCTTCGACCTGCGCGCCCGCAACCACGTCTTCGAGCATCTCGTGACAGGCCACGCCTCGAGCCTGACGCTTACGGGATTCGGCGCGCCGGTACAGCTCGATGCCGGGGCGGTAACATGGGATGCGTTCTCCGCGCTTGGCATTCAGCCCCGGCTTGGCCGTGGCTTCTTGCCATCCGAAGAGACGCCGGGGACGCACGTCGTGGTGCTTAGTCACAAGCTCTGGATGGCGCAACTCGGGGGTGACCGTGGCATCGTGGGTCGTACGATCACGCTCAATCAAACCCCTTACACGGTGGTGGGCGTTGCCCGGAGCGATTTCGTCTTTCCGGTCGATGCGCCCAATATCCAGCTCTGGACAACCATTGCGGATGACCGCGAGATGTTCGACCAGCGCGGCGCGCGTATGTTGACTGGACTCGGGCGTCTCAAGCCCGGAGTCAGCATCGAGCAGGCGCGCGCCGACCTCAATGTCATCGCGGCAGCTCTGGCCAAGCAATATCATGATTACAATGCAAACTACAGCCAGGCCTCGGTTCGCCCGGAACTCGATACGCTGGTCGGTGAGTCGCGCGCGCCGCTGCTGATCTTGCTGGGTGCGGTCGGTTTGGTGCTGCTGATCGCCTGCGCGAATATTGCCAATCTGCTGCTGGTCCGCACCGCCAACCGCTCGCACGAGATGGCGGTTCGGGCCGCCCTGGGCGCGGGCCGCCCGAGGGTGATCCGCCAGCTCCTTACCGAAAGCCTGCTGCTGGCCATGTTGGGCGGAGCGGCCGGAGTTCTCCTGGCGGATTACGCCTTGCGGGCGGTGCTGCCGCTCGGCGGCCAGAGCATTCCGCGTCTCACCGCAACCCGGATTGACGGCTGGGCGCTCGCCTTTTCTTTCTTCCTTGCGCTGCTGACCAGCATTCTGTTCGGACTGGCCCCGGCTCTACAGGCTTCCAAAGCTGATCTCACCGGTTCACTTCAGGCGCCTGGCCGCGGCGGCACTAAAGGGCACGACCGAATCCGCGGCGCACTGGTAATTGCGCAAGTGACTCTGGGTTTGGTCCTGGTCAGCGCAGCGGGGCTGTTGATGGCGACCTTTCTGCACCTCGAAACGAGCGACCTCGGCTTCCGGGCCGACCACCTGCTGACCTTTTGGTTCAGCTTGCCGGAATCGCAATACAACACGGCCCGGCAAGAAGCCTTTTACGATGACTTGCTCGAGCGGGTGCGCGCCCTGCCAGGGGTGGAATCGGCGGCAGGCGTGTGGCCGCTACCGCTGGGTGGCGCCAATGCCACCGTCGCGTTCAATATTGAAGAACGTCCGGCAGCTCAACCCAACCGCCCCCACGCGCGCATGGCATTTGCTACTCCGGGGTACTTTTCCACGGCCGGCATTCCCTTGCTCAGAGGCCGATTCTTCACCGAACGCGACGACGCCGAGGCGCCGCGCATATTGATTGTCAACAAGGCATTCGCAGATAAATACTTTCCGGGTGAAGACGTGCTCGGCAAACGCATTACTTCAGGCGCCGGTGCTCCCGGCCGGCCGCCGTCGCCCGAAGAAATCGTGGGCGTAGTCGGCAGCGCCAAGTTGTTCGCCCTCGATGCCGAGCCGGAGCCCATGTATTACTTTCCTTATAAACAACTGCCCTGGCGACCTCCGACGGTAGTGGTCCGCTCCGCGGTCCCGCCGCAGACGCTCGAATCCGCGGTTCGCGCGCAAGTGGCGGCGCTCGACCCGGCCGTTCCAGTATTTCAGGTGAGCACTATGGAGGAACTGCTGGCGACGCAACTCACCGAGGAACGCTTCCACACGCTCCTGCTGGTCTGCTTCGCCGGCGTCGCGCTGCTCCTGACCATGGTGGGGCTCTATGGCGTCATGGCCTATTCCGTGACGCGGCGCACTAGGGAAATCGGAGTTCGAATCGCGCTGGGCGCCAGCCGTCCCGCGGTGCTCTCGATGGTGATTAAGGAGGCGGCCGTGCTGCTGGCGGCGGGGCTGGCCCTGGGGTTCGCCGCTTCGCTCGCCACAGACCGCCTACTTGAGAGCCTGTTGTTTGGCGCTGCGCCGCTCGACCTGGGGGTTTTGGGCTTGTCAGTCCTACTGGTCGCCTTCACCGGTTTGTTGGCCGCTTACTTGCCCGCCCGCCGCGCCGCCAAGGTCGATCCCATAGTCGCGCTACGGCGCGAATAGGTGTCAGTTGCCGGGTGTCGGGGAAAGAAGCTCTCAGCAGTCAGCTTTCAGCCGTCAGGTACCAGCAAGAATAGGTGCCAGATGCTGGTTCTCCTTGCACCAGGCGCCTGACACCTTCTGTTTGCTGAGAGCTGAAGGCGGATGGCTCCAGAATTGTCGAGGTGAATGATGGTGATCATGCTCCAGGATTTGCGTTATGGCCTCCGTATGCTCTTGCGGAATCCGGGATTCAGTGCGGTCGCGGTGCTGACGCTCGCTCTGGGCATCGGAGCGAACACCGCGATCTTCAGTGTGGTCAATGCCGTGCTTTTGAAACCACTGCCGTACAAGAACCCTGGCCAACTGGTCATTGCATGGGAACAGAATCCGGAGCGGGGCTGGTACCGCAACATTGTCTCCGCCGCCAACTTCCGCGATTGGCGCGGGCAGAACGATGTTTTCACCCAAATGGCGGCGGTCTACCCTCAAAAGGGATTCAACCTCACAGGCACGGGCAAGCCTGAGGAGGTCCTGGGCGAAGTGGTCACTCGAAACCTCTTCACGCTTCTGGGTGTCGAGCCATTCCTGGGCCGCGGCTTCCTGCCGGAGGAAGACAAAGTAGGCGGGCCGCGGGTAGTGATCTTGAGTTACGGTTTGTGGCAGCGGCGTTACGGCCACGACCCCGCCCTGGTGGGCAAACAGATTTCACTGAATAATGAGAGTTACACGGTGGTGGGCATCATGCCTGCCAACTTCTATTTTCCTCCTTTCTGGCGGGATTGGGCGGCTGGAGAGTTGTGGGTTCCCGGCCTCGACCTCTCGAATCCGGAGCGCACCGCCCATGCGTATGTCGCGGTTGCCCGATTGAAGCCCAGCGTGACACTCGAGCGCGCGCAGACCGAGTTAGACACGATTTCCCGTCGCATTGTGCAGCAATCGCCGGACGACAAGGGATGGAACGTCCAATTGGTTCAATTCCGCGAGCAAGCGGTTGGCGAAACGCGCCGGCCCCTTCTGGTGCTGTTCGGCGCTGTGGGCTTCGTTCTGCTGATCGCTTGTGCCAACGTTGCCAATCTGATGCTGGCCCGGTCGGCGGGGCGCGAGCGGGAAGTCGCCATTCGTACGGCGCTCGGTGCGGCTCGTGGACGGCTGGTACGCCAGTTCTTGACAGAAAGCCTGCTGCTGGCGCTGGCTGGCAGTTTGCTGGGCTTGCTCGTGGCGTCGTGGGCTATCAAAGTCTTGGTCGCTGTTTCCGGCCAATGGGCCCTGGGCTTCTGGGGTGGCGCTAGTCTGGCCGACGTCAGCGTAAACGGCACGGTGCTCGTTTTTGCCGTAGCGGTTGCAGTCGCCACAGGTATCCTCGCTGGGCTTGCGCCGGCTCTGGGCGTCGCCACCCCTGATTTGAACCGATCACTGAAAGAGGGCAGTCGAGGTGCGGGTGAAGCGGCGCATCGCCATCGCCTGCGCGGCGTGCTGGTAGTTTCCGAATTTGCCCTGGCGCTCATTCTGCTTGCCGGCGCCGGGCTCATGATCAGGACTCTAGTTCTTCTCGGCCGTGTTGACCTCGGATTCAATCCCCATAACGTCCTGACCATGCGGGTCTCGTTGCTCGGACCTCGATACCCGGATCAACGCGCCCAAGCGGAATTCCTAACTGCGCTCCTGGAGCGGGTGCGCGCGCTCCCCGGTGTTCAGTGGGCGACGGTCTCGCGCGGGTTGCCGGTGGAAGGG
>JBEKLY010000204.1:0-14538 GCA_050010015.1 Terriglobia bacterium | reverse complement strand
GTAGAAGTCAGAGGTTCAAATCCTCTACCGCCCACCATTTCGGCTGAGCACATTCCACCGCGTACATTCTACCTAAACTTCGAGGTCACTTCAATGAAGCCGATCTCCTTCACGCGACGACAGTTTATCCGTCAATCAGGACGAGCGGGTATGGCGTTGGCCACGCTGTGGTCCGCCCCGGGAGCGGCGCGCGGCGCTTTTGAGCCGACCTCGCCTCAAGGCGCTGCATCCGCCGGAGAGGCGGCCAAATTGAAAGACGTATTTCTCCATCCGCCGCGCACTGCGCAGCCCATGACGCGTTGGTGGTGGTTTGGCGGCGCGGCCACGCCGGAAGAGATTACGCGTGAACTCACCTTGATGTCGGAGAGCGGCCTGCGCGGCGTAGAGCTTCAACCTGTTTATCCGCTGGAGGTGGACGACCCGAAGCGTGGCATTCGAAACATCCGTTATTTCTCTTCCGAATGGTATGACCTGCTGCGCCACACCGTGAAAGAATCTCGCCGGCTGGGCATGCAGTTTGATCTCACCTTGGGAAGCGGATGGCCTTACGGCGGGCCATTCATCCCCATCGAGTTGGCTGCGCGCCAGGCCCGCGTCCTGACTCAGGAAACCGCAGGGCCAGGGCGCTTCTCGTGGCGTCTTGCGCCTGAACTCACCGAAGATGAAAACGTGGTTGCCGCCGTGGCCGTTCCTGTTCTGCCTTCGGGCGAGGCGGATCTCCAACACTCGCGAGTGGTCTGGGACGAAACGCGCCGTCCCGGTGCCTCCGCGGGGTTCGGCACCATGGGCTTCGACAACTGGGATGTTCCACCTGGCATGTGGAGATTGATGGTGGTCATTGATTGTGCCACGGGGCAGCAGGTGAAGCGGCCCACGCTGGGCATGGAAGGCTACGTCCTCGACCATTTCAATCGCCAGGCCATGGACCTCTTCCTCGCTGCGGCGGGCGACCAGGTCTTGAACGAACTCAAGGCGACCGCCGACCCTCCCTTTCATTCGGTTTTCTGCGACAGCCTGGAAGTTTACGGTGCGGACTGGACTTCGAACCTCATGCGAGAATTCGAAAGACGGCGCGGTTATGCTCTGACGCCTTATCTCCCCGCCTTGTGGCAGGAGGCCGGTCCGCTCACCCCGCACATCCGTTACGACTATCACCTCACTCTCTCGGAACTCATCCTCGAAAACTTCTTCGCGCCTTTAGCGGATTGGGCCGAGAAGCGTGGCATGACGGCCCGCATCCAGGCTCACGGCGCGATGGGCGACGTGATGCAGGGATACGCTCTCGCGCACATCCCGGAAGGCGAGCACATCGAGGGAGGCGACCGGTACGCAGTCGATATTCAGCATCGCCGCCTCGCATCCTCCGCCGGCCATATCTTTCGGAAGCCTGTAATTTCGGCGGAGAGCTACTCGTGGCTGCGTTTTCCACTTTTCATGGTCACGCTCGAGATAATGAAGGCAGCTTCCGACGCGCAATTCCTGGACGGCATCAATCAGATCGTGAACCAGGGTTATTCCTACTCGCCGCCCCAGGCAGGGCAACCGGGCTGGACGTTCTATGCCTCGACGGTCGTCAATCGCAATAATATCTGGTGGCGCCACTATCACTACTTGACTCAGTACATTCAACGAGTCTGCGCCTTGCTTCAGCAGGGAGCCGCGGTGAATCCGGTGGGCGTGTACGTTCCGCTCGCCGATGTCTACGCTAAGTTCGGCATCGGCGGCCTCAACATGGACGTCGAGATCGAACGCCAACTCGGGACCGAGTGGTTGCTCGAGTTGAGGCGCTCGGGATACGACTTCGACTTCTTGAATGACGATGCCCTGGCGCGCGTTGCCTCGGTCGAGGCGGGCGTGCTGCGCGCCGGTACCGGGGCCTACCGCGTCGTGATCGTCCCGGATGTCCAGTTCATCCCGCCCGAATCGATCGAGGTGCTGCTCAGATTCGTTCAAAATGGTGGCTGTCTTATGTTCGCCGGAGGGCACTCTACTGTCGCGGCGCCGGGGCTCAAAGATAACAGCGCCCGGAGCGCGCGAGTGAAATCGATTCTCACTACCCTCCGGGGAACGGCGCCTGCGCTCGATCGATTCGCGACCTGCGGTAAGGGCAAGGTCTTCGTCTCCGATCACGCTTTGGCGGTACTGGCAGCTTTGCCGGCGGTGATCCCGCCGGACTTTGAAATCCTCCAAGCGGGCGATTCGGGTGACCAGTCGATGCAACGCGCGCGGGAGAACGTCGGCTTCCTTCACCGGCAAGTGGACGACACGGATTTGTATTTCATCAGCAACATCTCCGCGTTTCTTCAGGATCTGAGCGTGAGGTTTCCCCTCGGGCACAAGCAGCCCCAGCGCTGGAACCCCGAAAGCGGCGAACTCGACGAAACACTGGTCTTCAGCCATTCCGAGCTGGCCAGTTCGAATTTGCCGGCCACCGAGATTCAACTCCGTCTCGCACCTTATGAATCTTGTTTTGTTGTGTTCAGTCCCGGCGACAATGGCCCGATCATCACGCACAGCGACTGGCGAGGCCCGCTGGGGATCGAAAAAGCCGGAGAGAGGGTTCGAGTGAGGGGGCTTATGCCGAAAAACGGAGAGTATTTTCTCGTGGACGGCGGGGGAAAAACTCACCGCTTCAACGTAAAGGACGTGCCGCAGCCAACTCCTCTGAACGGCCCATGGCGATTGACGCTCGGCGAGAAGACTGTGCCGGCGCTCGCTCAATTGCAATCCTGGAACGACCTGCCGGAGGGGAAAGATTACAGTGGTTGGGGAGTTTACGAGACGGATTTTGAGGTGAACGCGCTGGGCGAAGAGGTCGAGTGGTCGCTGGACTTGGGCGTTGTCCATGAGACCGCCGAAGTGGTTCTGAACGGAATTAATCTGGGAGCCGCCTGGAAGGGTGCGCGAATCCTCCCTTGCCGCGACGCGCTGAAGGTGGGAATAAACCATTTGAAGATCGAAGTAGGGAATCTCTGGATCCATCATGTTCAGTCACTCCCCAAACCGGACCGGAAAGCGCTGGCTGAGACGTTCGGCATCCGCTGGGGCACGTATGGCGAGGTCAAGCCCGCGTACATGCCCCCCTCCGGCCTTCTCGGCCCCGTGCAACTACTGCCGCAAAAACAGTGGGTGGCCACGCTGTAGTGGGAAGCCGGGATTCGCTCGTCAAATCCTTGTTTCGGAGTTGCGCGCGGGATCTCACTCCGGGTGACGGAGCTGGATTGTTTGTTCTCGTGCCGGGAGTGTAAAATGTATTGGTGCCTGAATTAAGTCGATTCTTTGGCATTGTCATTCGCATGTTCGCGGAGGTGGGTGCGGAACATCATGTTCCACATTTTCACGCATACTATCAGGAGGAAGTGGGGATATACAGCATCGATCCGGTGGAGATGATCGCTGGTTCCCTGCCGAGGCGGCAGAAGCGCCTGGTCGAAGTGGGCCGAATTGCATCAGAACGAATTGATGGCAGATTGGGACACTTTGCAACAAGGTAAGCTCCCGAGGCCGATCGAGCCGCTAAAGTAAAGTTATGACTCATCCAATTTATCGTGTGGTCAATTTCGAGGTCGTGGCCCCGTATACCCTGCGCCTTGATTTCGACGACGCTACGCGCCAGACGATCAACTTCCAACCCATTTTGGCAGGTGAGTTGTACGCGCCACTGACTGATCTGAGCCTTTTCAATCAAGTCAGCATTGACCCTGAGGTGCATACGCTGGTCTGGCCAAACGGGGCAGATTTTGATCCGGCCACTCTGCACGATTGGCAGTTGCTTGGAACGGCGCTCGCAGAGCGCGCGAGACGTTGGCAGGCCGCCCAGGTCGTAGGGACCCGGCCTTAATCGCGGTACCGTGGGGGATCGGGTATGGCCATTCCAGCCATTCATCCCGGGGAACATCTAGCCGCAGAGCTTAAAGAGCTAGGCATGAGTGCCGCCGAGTTGGCTCGACAACTCGATGTCCCTACCAACCGCGTCACTCAAATCTTGAATAGACAGCGTGGCATCACCGGTGACACCGCCCTGCGCTTGGCCCATTTCTTCGGGACCACCGCTGAATTCTGGCTGAATTTGAAGAGCCTATATGAAATCCGCCTCGCCGAACAGACCAATGGCAAATCGATCAAGTCGTTGCCCACTCTCAAGAGCATTGAACAACTTCATATCTGAGGATCTCGAGAATCGACTGCGCCTTCTGACGGCAATCGCACGCGGGGAAGGAGCAATCCAAAAAGGGCGAACTCTGACTCACGGCGAAGCAAAGCAGCGGTTGAAGCGATGGCTGGAATAATCCGGACTGAACCGGCGGTCGGGCAGCGCTCGGCGAAGTTGGCCGCTCACGCTTAATTGAATCGGAGCAAACTGGGATATAATCTTAATGCGCGAGGGAAGGACCCGGAGGATCGATGGCGAATGAATTCACTGCCGTGTTCGAGCGCGATGGCGAATGGTATATAGCTTACTGCCCCGAGATTCCGGGAGCGAATGGACAGGGCAAAACTAAGGATGAAGCTCGAGCGAGCCTAGCGGATGCAATCGCCCTCATTCTGGAGGACAGGCGGCAGGACGCGCTACGTGGAATCCCACCCGAAGCCGAACTCGACACCGTAACCATCAAGTGAAAAGAAGCACCTTGCTCCAGCACCTTCGCAAGCACGGCTGCTATCTCAAACGTGAGGGGGGCAGCCACTCATTGTGGTGCAAGTCGGAATCGGGCGCCATCGAAGCGGTGCCGCGGCATACCGAGATCCCCAATCTGCTGGCACGCAAAATCTGCCGCAACCTTTCAGTGCCTGAAATCGGACAAAAGAAATAACGAGGCACCGACCTGCTTTTTGAAGTCTGCGGTCTTTCGCATTTTTGTAGAGCGGGAGTTGAGAAGCTTATCAGTCGAGAATTGTATGCGGAAAACAAGGGCCGCACGGTGGGTACGGGCAGCGTCCCCGGTTGTCGATTGTCGACTTCGCATTTCTCCAGAATTAGGGAACAAAGCGAGAATGTCTATGAAAACAAAGGGTCGGTATAAAAACCGACCACCCCTGGACGTAGCGCTGACCTTTAGGTCAGCACCCTCGGAACTGATGAGCGAAGGGTGCCAACCTGAAGGTCGGCGCTACAATAATTAGGGGAACAAAGCGAGAATGTCTATGAAAACAAAGGACCGGTGCAGAAATCAACCACCCCTGGCCCCTCCTTACCCAAGGAGGGGAATTGCGGGCTCCCCTCCTCAGATGAGGAGGGGTTGGGGGGTGGTGCGGCTTTGCGGCCTTTGCGTGCTTTGCGGCTTGGCGTGAAACCGGATTGGTAGCATCGAAAAATCAGGGAACAAAGCGAGAATGTCTATGAAAACAAAGGATCGCTCGCGAGAAGGGCGGCACGGCATGAAGGCCTTAGAGATCGACCACGACAGAATGTCACAACCCCTGCCTGCTTCGGTCGCCAACCTACCGATACCTAATCCCCGGCTGACATCCCTCGATGCCCTGCGCGGCTTCGACATGTTCTGGATCACCGGCGGCACGGCAATCCTGATGGGCTTGGGAAAGGTCGTCGATCGCCCCTGGTTTGACAAGTTCCTCGAGCAATTCGACCATGTGCCCTGGCGGGGGCTGCACTTCTACGACCTGATCTGGCCCCTCTTCATGTTCATCATGGGGGCGGCCATACCCCTTGCGATCGCCAAGCGGCGAGGCAAAGGCGAAACGGACCGCACGCTTCTGCTGCACGCGCTATGGCGAGCGATTGTCATGTTCTGCCTGGGGACGGTGACGCAGGGCAATCTCCTGCTGTTTGATTGGCAGAAGTTCCGCCCCTGCTACAGCGTGCTGCACGGACTCGCCGTGGGGTACCTGATTGCCACTCTGGTGGCGGTAAAGGTCAAACCGAAGTGGCATGTTGCCACTATCGCCGCGTTCCTGCTTGCCTATTGGGCCGTAGTGATGCTCGTGCCGGTGCCGGGAGTAGGCGCGGGAGTTCTGACCCCTCAGGGCAACCTGCCGACCTACGTGGATAAGCTGGTCCTCGGCCATCTGCACTACGGCGAGAACACCTGGTTCCTGAGCTATCCGGGTTTCGGGGCCTCGGTCCTGCTGGGCGTGCTGGCCGGACAACTGCTGATGTCCGGCCGTTCCGAGCGCAGCAAGATTTTCCGGTTGCTGGGCATGGGGACGCTTAGTCTCGCGGCGGGCCTCGTCTGGAGTTTGTGGTTTCCCGTCATCAAGCTGATGTGGACCAGTTCTTACGTTCTAATCTCGGGCGGGTTCAGTTTTCTGGTCCTGGCGCTCTTCTATTGGATCGTTGATGTGCGCGGATACAAGAAGTGGGCCTTCGGTTTTATCGTGATTGGCATGAATTCCATCGCGGTTTACATTGCTACCGAGATTTTTGATTTCCGGCGCGTGGGCAACGTCTTCGTGGGACAGCTATTGCCGCGCCTGGGCCGCTGGGACAGCCTGGCGGAGGCAACCGCCGCCTTCGCTATCATCTGGTTAATACTCTTTTGGATGTATCGAAAGAAGGAATTTATTAGAATTTAATGGCCGCCGCGCCTTTAGGTAGGAGCGGTTCGCGAACCGCCCTTACGACTCTGGTGGCGTCCATCTCGAGGGAACCTTGTTAAGAATCGGCATTGTGGGCTTGGCCCAAACAGGTAAGTCGACGCTATTCGATATTCTCACCCGGGCGCACGCGGCCGCGCACGGCGGGGGCAAGGCTGAGGCGCACGTGGGCGTGGTGCGCGTGCCGGATGCGCGCCTCGACCGCCTCGCGGAGCTGTTTCACCCGCAAAAAACCATCCACGCCACGGTTGAATACCTCGATACGCCCGGCAGCATCATTGATTTAACGCGGGCGGGAGTTCAATCGCAGAGCCTGCGGGAACTGAATGCCCTGGCGCACGTGGTGCGGGCGTTTGAGGACCCGGCGACGGCTGCGGTCGGCGCCGTAAACCCGGCGGGCGACATCGAAAACGTCGAGCTGGAGCTCATTCTCTCAGACCTTGCGGTGGTGGAAAAACGCGTGGAACGGCTCGAAAAAGACGTGAAGAAACAGAAGAACCCCGCGCTCGAAAAGGAGTTGCAGGTATTGAAAGTTTCGAAGTCGAGCCTCGAGAAACAGGTTCCCTTGCGAGACGCCGCGCTGACTGCCGACGACGAGCGGGTTATCCGTGGTTTTACGTTCCTGAGTTTGAAACCCATGCTCTATGTTCTCAACCTGGGTGAGAAGGACGCAGGCCGCGCCAACGCCGCCGAACAGTTCGCGCAGCAAGCGGGGCTAAAACAGCGGCCGCACACCGCGGTGGCGGCGATCTGCGGCAAGGTCGAAGCGGAGTTGGCGGAACTCGACGATTCCGAGGCGGCGGAATTCCTGGCCAGCTACGGGCTTGAGGAGTCCGCTATCTTCAGGTTGATCCGCGCCAGCTATCAACTGTTGGGGCTGATCTCCTTTTTCACCGTCGGGGAGGACGAATGCCGGGCCTGGACCATCCGCGCGGGGACCTCCGCTCTCGAAGCCGCGGGGGAAATTCACACCGACCTCGAACGCGGGTTTATTCGCGCCGAAGTGGTGAAGTATGACGACCTGCTGGCCGCTGGCGGCCTTGCCGAAGCGCGCGCTCGCGCCCAACTCAGGCTCGAAGGCAAAGACTATATCGTGCGCGACGGTGAAATCGTGCACATTCGACATTCGGGATGAAGCCATAAGCTTTCAGCTCTCAGCTATCAGCGGGCGCCTTCCCGCCAGAAGTTTGCTGAAAGCTGATAACTGACGGCTGACAGCTTGATTCTGGCTCGTCACTTGTCACTCGTCACTCGTCACTTTTATGTCCTACCTCTGGATCAGTCTCGGGCTAGGAACGGCCGCCGGGTTGGCCAATCTGCTGGGCGGCGGCGTTGTCGCCGCATGGCCATGGCGCCGGAGCGTTCTGGCCTCTTTCATCGCGTTCGGCTCCGGCTTTATGCTGGCGACCACGATTACGGTGATGATTCCCGAGAGCTTCGAGCGTATGCGCGGGGCTCGCGCCGCTCCCTGGATTCTGGTGGGGTATTTCATCGTGCACGTTTTCGAACATTCTTTGCCGGCGCATTTCCACTTCGGCGAGGAGACCCACGCCGAGGAGTTTATACATTCCAGAGTGGCTTACGCGGCGCTTGGCGGCCTTTTGATCCACACGTTCTTCGACGGGGTGTGCATCGCCTGCGGCTTCCTGATTTCCAACTGGTTGGGCTTTGTGATCTTCGGCGCCGTGATCCTCCACAATATTCCGGAGGGATTCACCATGGCCTCCGTCATGGCGGCAGCCAAGAAAAGCCGCGCTGCGGGCACGTGGGCAGTGGCCGGCCTGGGAATATCGAGGCTCCTGGGCATCCTGGCCATGGCGGTCGCCAAGCAATGGGTTAACTACGGCCTGGCGCTTTCGGCGGGGGTCACCCTCTACGTGGCCGCTTCGGACCTTATCCCGGAGGTCAACAAACTGCCCGGCCCGCGCGTCGCCTTGACGGTGGGGGCGGGCGTGGCGCTGGTTCTCTTGCTGCGGTTCTTTTTCTTGGGGTCGGTCATTCCGTGAACGCAATGTACTCAGACCAAGTGCTCGACCATTTCCATCACCCGCGCAACGTCGGCGAAATTGAGCACCCGACCATCGTGGTGGAGAGCGTAAACCCGGCCTGCGGTGACCTGATGAAATTGTGGGCGCGGGTTGAGGACGGAAAGCTCGTGGATGTCAAGTTTAAGGTGGCGGGATGCGTTCCGGCCGTGGCCTGCGGGTCGTGGCTGACGGAGCGCATTAAGGGGTCGGCTCTTGTTGAGCTTACATCGATAGCCTCCGACCAGATCGAAGAGGGCCTGGGCGGGCTGCCCGCCGCTTCGAGACATGCTGCCGTGCTTGCTTCAGACGCCCTCCGCGAATTACTGGCGCGATTGCTTCAACCCCAAAATGGAATTGGACCCTGACGAGCGACATTGCCCGCTTTGAAAATCGTAGGGCGGGCGTCTCGCCCGCCGTGGCACGGGCATTCCTTCGCTTCACTCAGGACAGGCTCTGCCCGTGCGCGGGAGCAGGACGCTCCCGCGACCGCGGGCGGGACGCCCGCGCTACGTCCGTGGGTCGGTGTGCTGTTTCCACGGTTTCCGAGCGCCCGTCAGCCGACGAGCTTGAACGACCTCTTAAGAAACCGGGCTGGGCCGGGAGGTCGTGCCCACCAGTTCTTTCGCACAGAACGGGCAGTAGAGATCTCCGGCCCGGACAGCGTGATGGCACGCGGGGCAGGCGGGGTGAAGGTTGAATTTGCACTTCGGGCAGAAGTTGAAGGCGGAGTCCGCCACGGTTCCGCAACTGGGGCACGTGACCCTCAGGGGCTGCCGCATGAGGAAGTAGATAATGAACCCAATAGCGTCGGGGACGAAGATCACTACCAACGTCCAAAGCGTTACGCTCATTCCTCGTCGCTTTGCGTCGCGACTCACGTAACCGACCAGCAGCACGAAGAAAGCGAGGACGATCCCACCCACCATGCCAATGAAAATCCGCCAAGCCAGCGGGGGCGAGTGGGGATCGCGAGGGAACAGGACCGCGTGCAAGAGGAGTTGTAAGCCCGCGAAGAGTATCACGGCTAGGCCGATGGCCCACCAGGGGATTACCTTTACTTCTTCAACGATGTCGGGTTTTGCTTCCGCCATGGTCATTCTCCCTAAGAGCAGTGACGAGTGGCGAGTGACAAGTGACGAGCACCCATACGACGCTCAACACTGGTAACTGCCGCTCCTCCCGCATTCGACTCATCCCCAACTGCCTACTGCCTGCTGCCCACCGCCCTCTCCGCCTGCCGCCACACGATAATCGCAGCGGTCACGACGGCTGGCGCTACCCAGGCTAGCGCGAAGCCGGTGATCCACACCACGCGCGAAAGCGCCAGGCGATGTCCGATCCACTCGAAGCCCCGCCACATCAGAGGCGCTGAGACCACTCCCAGGACCCAGGACAGCGCGCAGGAGATCCACAGAGCCCGCAGGCGCGCGGCGTTTTCGGTGATTTCGAGGGCTCGAACCCGAACCTGCATCTGCGTTCTGATCACCAGCGAGCCGTCGAAGCGCGGCGCTGCAGCGCGAAACGCCCGCAACGCCAATTCGGTCTGACGTTCCTGCTCCTGGCAACGCGCACAGCTTTCCAGGTGCGCCTGCAACTCTTCGCGCTCCGCAGTGGTGAGGCCTTCCAGATGCATCTTATCGATGAGCTGCAGGGCTCGTTCGTGGTTCTCTTCCCTCATGCGTAGATGTCCTTCAACCATTCCCGGAGCATTGCCAGGCCTCGGTAGAGCCTCGACTTCACAGTCGACAAAGGCGAATCGACGACGCGAGCAATCTCTTCAAGCTCCAGGTCCTCGTGGAAGCGCAGGGTCAGTACTTCCCGGTAGGAAGTGGGCAGATGCCCCAGCGCCGTCGCCACGCGCGCGGCCTCTTCGCCCTGAAACGCCTGCTCGAAAGCCGATGCTGAGGCCGTATCTTCGACTTCGAGAGGCCGGCCGGTGTCGGCTGGTTGGAGCAACGCATCCAGACTTTCGAGGTGGCGGCGCCGGCGGTAGTCGATGGCAAGGTGGCGGGCGATGGTGAAGAGCCAGGTCTCAAACTTCCAGCGCTCTTTGTACTGATGCCCCTTCTCGAGCACTCGGATCCAGGTTTCCTGAAACAGGTCTTCAGCCTCGTGGCGCTGGCCGGTCAGCATGAGCAGGTAGCGGAACAAGCGGTACCGATATTGCTCGATGAGATAATCGATCAGGGCGGGATCGCGCCGCCGCAGCCCTGCCGCCAACTCTCCGGCTTCCTGTTCAACGGCGTTCATAAACCAGCTGGTCGCGAATCCCATTCTACCGTTGTATACGAGAGACGTCCTCGAAAAGACGCAGCAAAGGTTGCCTGGGACCCGGGCGGTGTAGGGGTAGGGCTTGCCCTACCCACGTCGGGGTCAGCAGGAATGCGGGGACGGCAAGCCGTCCCCCTACGGCGGGGCCGTTGTCAACGCTTGGGAGTCATTCCGAGCGGAGCGAGGAATCTGCAGTTGTTTGTTTTGTGAGAGATGAATGCAGATGCTTCGCTTCGCTCAGCATGACAGGGCGATGTTTTCACACCTTCGAACTAATTGATCAGCCTGTCATGCCAGCGATCTTGGCGGTTTCATCCCAAAGACGTCGCGCCGCGGCGTCGTCTTGGGCTGCTTTGGAGGGTGAAACAGGTCTGCACTTATGGAAGTACTTGCCGGTCACGCCGGCGACCTCGGGGGACGATGCCAGGTACACGAGTGTTTCCGCGCCCTGTTCGGGAGTCAGGGCGAAGTGCTTGCCGATCCCAATTCCGAAAGACATGAATCCGCCGCTCTGGTCGCCGAAGCGAGTAGCTACGAATCCAGGATGCAGGCAATTGGCCGTCACGCCGGTACCTTGAAGCCGCCGGGCAAGTTCTCGCGTAAAGAGGATGTTCGAGAGCTTGGAGCGTCCGTACACTTTGAAGCCAGGCCCGCCGTACCGCAGCGATTGCCAAAAGCCGCCGCGATAGGCTTTCTCGGATTGCAAGTCGTCGAAGTCGAGAGTAGCAGGTTCGTGCGCATCCGAGGCCGTATTCACGATCCTTGCCGGCGCGGAGGCCTTGAGCCGCTCGAGCAACCCCTGCGTCACAACGAAATAAGAGAGGTGATTCAGGGCGAAGGTGAGTTCCAAACCATCTTCGGTAACATGACGAGAGCCGAAGAGAGCGCCGGCGTTATTGACGAGCACATCGATCCTGGTTTCAATGCCGGCGATCTCCGATGCCACGCGCTTCATTTCACTGAGCCGCGAGAGATCGGCATAGTGGATGGTGTGATTTACTCCAGGCGCAATCGCTTGGAGGCTCTTCAGAGCGGCTTCACCGCGCTGCCGGTCGCGCGCGACCTGGACGATGCGCGCGCCCATTCTTGCAAGATTCTCCGCTGCGACTTTTCCTATGCCCGACGTCGCACCGGTGATAACGACCACTTTGCCTTTTATGTCTTGGTTCATATGCAATTGTCCTGAAACGAACAACCCTCACGATCATCCTAGCAAAGAGAAGTTCAGGCTGTCACTCATTCAACACAGAACCGCTGGGAGCGGGAACTTTGTTGATTCCATGCGCGTACGCACATGTGGAG
Organism: Terriglobia bacterium; assembly: GCA_050010015.1. GTDB lineage: Bacteria > Acidobacteriota > Terriglobia > UBA7540 > UBA7540 > CAVROP01. Next base: position 2,383 of record JBEKLY010000204.1, on the reverse strand, counting down.
GTTGAGGCATGCGCATCTTTCTCGTAACGCTGGCGGTTTCGACGGTCGCCGCGGTCGCCCTTTGGCAATTTGGTTTGGCCCATAGAATCTGGCCTTCTCATCCCGTCCTTGCCACAGTATTTATCGCCGCCGGTTGCGGCGTTGCAGCTCAGTTGGTGGCATCCCAAGATCTGGCAACGGCTCGAATTGTTGAAGAACCGGGATTCTCGGTCGTCGGAATCTCGGCTCGCACAACGAACGCCATCGAAATGTCGGGCCGAGGAGTAATCGGGAACGAGTGGAATCGCTTTATGAAGGACGGACTGTTAGCGAAAATTCCAAACCGCGTCGACACCAACATCCTCGCCCTCTACACCGATTATGAAAGCGACCACAGCGGCGCCTACACTTTCATATTAGGCGCAAGAGTGAGCTCAGCAAAGAACGCGCCTCCGGGGATGGTGACGAAAGAAGTTCCGCTCGGAAAATACGCTGTATTTACCTCTCGACAAGGCCCGGCGGCAAAGGTAGCCCCGGAATCCTGGCAACACATCAATTCCTTGCCGAAATCCGCGCCGGGAGGCGACCGCACTTACCGGGCTGATTTTGAAGTGTACGGACCGCGAGCCGCCGATCCGAACCACGCCCAGGTGGACATCTATATTGGGATACGTTAAGCAATCGCTGATGCCCGCCGGCAGACGGGCACCCAGAAACCATGAAAATTGCCCGACGGTGGACGGATGTAGAGCGGGCGTCCCGCCCGCTGTGGCGGGAGCGTCCCGCTCCCGCGCGCGGGCAGAGCCTGTCCTGAGAGGAGCGAAGGAATGCCCGCGCTGCAGTTTTGAGAGCAGATTCAGCTGAGCCTCTCACCTCTTCGAGAAGATGACCTTTCCACCGCGAATCGTATAGCGCACGTTCGAAAACGCCGTGACGTCCCTTGCCGGGTCCGCGCCCAGGACCGCGAGATCGGCGTCCATCCCTTTTGCGATGCGGCCGTCGCGGCCCGCGTATCCGAAGCGGCGCGCCGGGTTCGTGGTGAGCGAGGCGAGGATGTGCCGGAAATCCATCCCCGCCCGCGACATCAAGGTGTACTCGAGCGCAGTATCGTAATGATCGGTGTAGCCGATATCGGTACCGAACAGGATCTCACCCCCCGCCTGTGTGTAAGCGCGCAGTTCGGCAACCATCTGGGCGAGCCAGCCCTCGCGATTCTGTTCAGAAAGCCCTCCCTTGCGCGCCTCGAAGTCAAACAGCGTCAGAGTGGGTATGAGCGCCATGTTCGCCCGCTTCAGCCGTGCCACGAATTCCGGCGTCCAGGGCGGCGATTGTGGGACTGTGTGCGCCAAAACATCGACACCGCTCTCGATCGAGACGTCCACGCCCTCCGCATTCTGGGGATGCGCGAAGACCGGCATTGAGTGGCGATGCGCCTCCGCGACAGCCGCCTTGGCGATAGCCAAGGGCAGAACTGCGACCTTGCCGTCACCCTGGTAAGAACCTGCAAACAACTTGATGCCATTCGCGCCTTTCGCAGCATGATCGCGTACCAGCGCGATGGCCTGATCGGGTGTTTCGGTTGGCAGTATCGAGATGTGGTTGGCGCCCAGAAAATCGCGGACGTACACCGGCTCGATCGTCCAGATTGGCTCGCCAACGGTAAGAACGTGTGGGCCGCGAAGTTCGCCGCTTTCGATGCGGCGGCGCAACTCGAGAGTGTTGTCCAGTATTGAGGAGATGTCGAAGACGGTGGTGAAGCCCCACCGGTTGAACATCGTGTCCAACTGCTCGTTCAAATCTCGAGCTCGGGCCTCGTGAACATGCAGCAGAGCTGGAGTCAAGATGTGGACATGGCTGTTCCAAAAACCCGAAGTTACTACCAATCCCTTGCAATCGATCACCGTCGCGCCACGCGGGATCTTCACCGAGGACCTCAAGCCGACGGCAACGATAACGCGGTCGTGTATAACCACCGAGCCATTTTCGATTGGAGGTTCGGTGGGGGAGGGATAGATCTTCGCGCCGATCAGAGCCAAGTCAGAGGCGCTCGATGGACGTGTTGCGTAAGCAAGCAGGCCCAGAACTAGAAAAATCACGAGTCGCAATCGCATATCAGCAATATACGCCGTCAACCGGCTGGTTGTCGCGAATTGGCCAAAGACTCGCAGCGTCTAGAGGCTGTTTCAAAACTGCCGGCAGAGGTGGGATTACCGAATACCGCTCAGGATCCCCGGCCATTGCTCGAGCCATCAGCCCCGCAGGGGCTGGACATGAGTAGCCGAGGGCAACGCCCCATAAGCGTTTACTTAAGGCGCCGGGACTTCGAAAGCCGCGGAGCGGCGCCAGAAAGTAGCCCACGGCGTGAGCCGTGGGACGGAACGTGGCGTTAATATTCACAGCCCCG
>JBEKLY010000203.1:0-14720 GCA_050010015.1 Terriglobia bacterium | reverse complement strand
GGAGGACAACTGGGCGTCGGAAAGGCCGTCAAAAGCGCTGTTGACGGATCGGGCAGACCGGTTGACACACCGACCGCGGGTCAGCTGCCCAGCCTGGTTTCTTACTGTCTGAATCGCAGTTTATCCTTTTACATCAACCACGCCAATGCCTTCAAACCTTCTTTGTCCGCTTATGCCCTACCGAGACACCAACGGCTGACCAAGCGAAAGACTCCGCATCGTGTTGCTCGGCCCTGCAGCGGTCAGGCCGAATGGCTGGGAGGGGCAGAAACAAAAGGCACGAGCATCGAGCCTGTAGCGTCGCCGGCACCCGCGGTCGGTGGGGGCACTTCCAGACTTCGGTCCCCATCATTTGTATTCAGCCTTCTCCTCCTAAGGTTGAATCTTACTACTTTGTTGCCAAGCCTGGTAAATATAGATCCCCGCTAGGATGATGCCGTAGAGCACAAGGACGATCGTGAGGACTTGACCCCACCGGTCGATCTTCGCGATCTTCTTCGTCATCTCTATCTGCTGTCCGGCCTCGCTCTCGCTTTCCAATATATCCAGAGTTTTGTCTTCCCGCTTGGCAAGCCTCATTCGGGAAATCGCCAGCACGATCACAACGATCCCCAGAACGACCCAAACCACGATGTAAGGAATATAGTTCATGACGGTCCTCCAGGAACGTCCAGTTAATCCATTAGACCTCCGCTGAATGTCTGAGTCAAGCAATCAACGCGGGCTGGCGCAGAGCGAAGCTCTGCGTTCTTCATGTGTCAAAGCCGGGCAACACGCGCCGCCTCGCTGTGCGCCAGCCAAACCCGTGTCAACAGCCGTCTCCCCAAGGGAGAGGGCTGTCTCATCCCGTCGCTGGCTAGCGTATCATTCTGGGCTTGACAACCTAGCCCTGGTTCTGCTAACCTGTAAGGGCTGTGGATGTCTGTCTCACCTTTTGTGGGGACGGTTTGCCTGCCGCCCCTGCCCCCGAGCTTTCCTGATGATGGAGAATACTATGTCTTTACGCAAAGCTACTTGTCTTACTCCCCGGCGTGTCGACGCCGCCCGGCACAATTCCGAGCGCTCGACCGGACCTCGCAGCGAGGCCGGAAAGCAGCGCACGAGAATGAATGCTGTGAAGCACGGCTGTGATGCGGCGCCCGAGAACGAGGCTGCCGTTATGCGGGCGCTGGGCGAAGATCCCGAGCGGTTCGCCGCCCTGAAGGCGGAACTCTCGACCGCTTACGGCCCGGGTGATGCGCTGTGGGATCGGCAGATCGATGACTTGTCGAGGCTCTACTGGCGGCGCCAGCGGATCGAGCGCATGGAGACGGGCCTGATGCGGGAGGCTCTCGAGGCGGTCGAGGAGCGGCGGCGCGGGCTCGCCCGGGCCCTCGCTGAGGTGACGTTCGAAGCCTCGCAGTGCGAGGCGGTGGCGCTCGACCTGCCCAAGCCCAACCACCCCTTGGTGCGGCTGCGCATGCTGATTTCGCTTTGGGGGGTGATTCGCGAGCAGGTCGGGCGGCAGGTCTTTACGCTCGCCCAGCAGAACCAGATCGACCGTTATTACCAGGGAGAGTTGGGGTGGCGGCCCCGGCAGATCGGCCACCTGCTTGGGCTCTTCACGAACTGGGCGCACCTGCGCGAGAAGCAGGACCAGGCAGAGCTAGACAAGTATGTGAAGGAGAGCTTCGGAGGCGAGGCGGGTGTGGAGGCCCGCTACCAGGAACTGCTGCGCCTGCTGGAGGAACAGATGGCGGCGGTCGAGGCGGCGTTTGCGGACGAGATGCAGGCGCAGGAGGAGAAAGACGCAATTGCGCGGGACTCGTGCCTCGCTCCGGAGGACGAGACGGCGAACATGGTGCTGCGCCTGGAAATGGCGCTCGACCGGGCGATCGACCGCAAGGTGAGGATTCTGCTGACCATGCGGAAAGAACACGCCCGCGAGTGTAGGGGCGGTTCGCGAACCGCCCCTACGGAACCGTCAGCAATCCCACCCGAGGATCAGCCGAACGACCGGGAGGCGCAGGAACTCAGTAAGCTCGTAGGTCTCGAGGCCAGCGCAGACACGCCGTCCAGTGTCTGCGATTCAGGGCAGGGTATTGAAGCGCCACCTTCCCTTCGGGAAACGCAGACCCCAAACGGCGGGGGTCTGCGCCAGCCAGTCAGCGCTACGAATCATGGGACAGAAAGTCCGGCAGAGGAGAACGGCGAAGAAACACCAAAATCGCCGGAACAAAGCCAGAATGTTATAGAAAACAAAGGACCGGCGGCGGAGGCGGTCAAGGCATGAGACGAGGCGCGGGCGATCCAACGGCAACTTCACTACGGGGGTTGGTCAGATGCAGCACGTAACGATGGTCCTGCACTGCTCCCTCAGGTTTTCCCGTGGAGCCGGAGGTGTAAACCACATACGCCAGCGCGTCGCTGGCGATGGGCAAACCGGGGTTCTCTTCGGAGAGTCCGGCCTCGAGCGTGTCCAGATTGAGCAACGGTATGACCGGAGGATCAAGGCCGTCGCACATCCTCTCGGCTTGCTCCAGGCGTTCGTTATCTACAATAAGCAGGGCCGGCCGGCAATCCGCGAGAATCGTTGCCGTCCTCGCCTGGGGTTGCGACACATCCAAAGAGACGTAAAACTTCCCCGCTTTCAGCACGCCCAGCATCGCTGCAGCAACCTGGACGCCATTACCCACCATGAGCGCCACTGGCTCCGGCCCGGCTCCCCTCCTGGCCAGCACGGCGTGGGCGATGCGATTAGCCACGGCGTTCAGGTTGCGGTAGGTGAGTGCGGATTCGGCGTCCGCAACGCCAACCCTCTCCGCATACAGGCGCACCTGACGTTCGAACTCGGAAGCGATCGATGGCAGTGAATCCTCTGGCGAGAAGCGGGCGGCGTCACTCGTGTCTGCGGCCGGCGTCGCGGAGATGATTGTCACACCAGATTGCAGCACGTCAGGCATGGCTAAGGGCTTCCTCCAGGGGGTCGACGATCTTCACACGGGAAAGGAAGGCGGCCACCGCCGGACTGCCGCGGCGCTTGAGGAGGTCGATCGTGAGGGGGAGTTCCGTGCAGCCTGCCAGAAGGCAATCGTAGTCTTGCCCGATTTTTTTTATGCGTTCAAAAAACTCGTCGCCGAGTTCTACCGCACGGCGCTCGTCGAGCGACTTGATGCCTTCAAATATGGCCCTCATCAGGAGGCAGCTCAGATTGGGCGGCGGCTCGTCAAAAACGATGCCGGCGTCGCGGCAAGGCCTGGAAAACACCCTTCCGGCGCGGGCACCCTCAGTGGCCAACAGCAGCGCTCGCCGGGAGGAGCGGCGTAGAAGCGCCACAACAGATGACGTCACTAACGAGATCATACGTACTTTGCACGGAGCCTCGCCGGCGAGGCGAAGGTCATCCGTCAGCAGGCGCCAGAAGTAGTGGGCGGAATTGCAGGCAATGATGCAAGCAGCCGGCCGACCGGACGGGGAGGCAAAATCCACCGCCCGGCGCACGGCGTCGGCCAGCGTCCTGGCCACTTCGCGGCACAGGGGAGTGTCCGGCCGACCCTCACCCAAAATAACCGTGGAGCGGTCCGGCACCGAGCAGGCCTGATAGAGCACCACGGCACGGGAATCCTGGAAGCGTGTGCAAGCCTGGCGGAAAGCCAAAGCTCCGGCCAGGGGGCCCATGCCGCCGATGATCGCGAGCGGCGGGTCGTGCGCATGAGGCGGGAAGAGGCAGAACACCTCTTCCCGGTGATCCTGGTCGGTGACGGTCAAGCCGTGGTTGGGCCTCCGCGAGGCGCTTTCGCACATTTCCGCCTGGTAGTCCGCTATGGCCTCGAGAGCGGCTTCATAATGCTGGAATCGCCGGGCAGGGGCCGCATCCACCGAGGGAACGAGGGCGGATAGAGACGTGGCCATCACGCGCCTCCAGTCGCGGCCTTAGCCTTGGATCTTGCCGGCCGGCCGGCCAGTTCGGTCCGCATCATCCCCGTCAGCTTTTGCATGACCGCCCCGAGGCTCCGCAAATACGTGCGGAAAACGCAACTCGCGCGTTGTGAATCGAACTGCGTTTTGCTGGCCGCCAGGTAGCGATCGAGAGCCTCCACTACCACCAGAAAGTGCGCGGCTTCGACCTCGTCTTCCACATGGGCGGCGATGTAGGTGATGGCCTTGCGGCGGTCATATTCCTTGAGGGGAGTTTGTTGCTGGAAATAGGCAGTCGCCTCCGGCAGAGCAATGGTGTATTCGCCGTGGTTGTAGATCTCCGAGAACATATTGGTCAGCAGGCCATCAGCGATGGGTTCTACAACCATGTTGCGGTAAATCCACTTGCTGAACTGCTGGGCTTCCGGGAGACGGTATTCTCGCAACTGCCACAAGTCGCCGCCCGTCAGCGCCTCGGCAAAATCTTCATAGAGTTCCGCGTGGGTGTGGCCATCGAAATCCAGGCCGAGATCCTCGTAGCTGGTTGAGGCGTTCCTTGCCGCAGCAAGATACAGGTCGGCGCGCTCGCGATCTCCCGCCCCGTCAGCAGCTCTTTGCAGGCGGCAGGAAAGCCCATAAATCGCCAGCATCTTCAGGTGAGTGGCCTTCCAGGAACAAGCAAATGTACTCAGCAGTTCCTTTGACCATGCCGCAGCGGGGAGAGTGCGGAAGAACTCCTCGATGCTTTTCACCGCGGCTTGCTCCTCGGCGAATGACTGGCGCAAGGTGTCGCGGAGCTCCGGGGTAGGGACCAATGAGATTACAGGGTCAACGACGGTGGTTAGAGACTTAGTACTATCCATATTCAGACTCCTTTTCTTTTGAATTACAAGACTTACAAGCCCTTTGGGTTACTGCGTAGACCGCCTTCTTTTTCAGAGCGTCTTTCAATATGAGGACGCACAGGCAGCGGTCGATTTCAATCCTGTCGTTTGGGAGAAAAGCTCCGCCGCCTGGTGCAGCATTTCCATCTGGCCCGCCGCCGCAATTGGCGGCCAAACCAGCCCCAGCCGGGCCAGCAGCATTTGGGTTCGTCCGGAAACGATCTCCTGCCGGCGCGCGATCGCCTCGGGATCGAACCTACTTGGGTCAGTCGCGAGCCCTCCGTTTCTCAAACCTGTAACCCCCAAAATCTCTTGCCTTATAGCCGCCCTTGTGGTAATTGTCATCGCCTAATGCAAGCTGGTTTGATACGGCGCGCGGTCCTGAAGGGCGAGCTTCCAATCCGGCAGCTCCAGCGATAGACCTCACCGCCGCGTCCAAACAGCCATTCAGTTGCGGGTCTGCCGCGGGTTCCGGCATGGACGTGACTCAAGCCTCCGCAAACCTTCCGCTCTTGGTATTGCGCCTACGGATTACACCGAAACAGGTCCTGAAGCTTCCGGCAGCAAACAAAGGGAACACTCTTCGCGGCGCATTCGGCGGCGCGCTGCGGAGGTTAGTTTGCATTCCACAGTGGCGTGACGCGCGCCAGTGCCCCCTTGACGGCGTCTGTCCTTACCGGCTCATTTTCGAGCCCTCTCCGCCCCCTGGTGCGGATCGTCTCTCGAAAAACCAGGACACGCCGCGGCCCTTTGTTTTTCAACCTCCCCTGGGCTCCCAGGCGACCTACAACGCCGGCGAGGCCTTTGACTTTTCTCTCACCCTGCTGGGGAAGGCGGTGCATTATCTGCCCTATTTCGTACTGGCTTTCCGCGAAGTCGCCCGCGAAGGCATCGGCCTCAATCGCGCCCCCTGCGAGCTCGAACAGGTCGAGTCCCTCGCACCCGAAAGCACCGCCCTTGAGCCCGCAAACGAAGAAGTTTGCCCTCTCCCTCTTGGGGGAGAGGGTGACCCGCAGCCGGCGTTGTCATCGGCCGGGGCGGGCCGGGTGAGGGGGTTGCTACCGCTTGACCCGCAGGTCATTTACAACCGTCAAGAGGACCTCTTCCGGCAGCCCGCCTCCCTGACCCTGGCAGACTGGGTTCGGCCACGCTTGCTCGAGTGGACAAACGCTAATCGCCGCTTTCGAGTCTCCTTCCTCACGCCCACCTACCTCAAGTTCAATGAGCAGGCCGTGCTCAAGCCGGACTTCCACCACCTCTTCAAGCGCGTGCGCGACCGCCTCAACGCGGTCTGCACCTTCTTTGGCCCCGGCCCCATCGACGCCGACTTCAAGGCTCTTGGCGAGCGCGCCGAACAGGTTCGAACTGTCAACTCCGACGTGCACTGGCTCGAACGCTCCCGCCGCTCCTCCAAAACCGGCCAGCGCCACGAACTCTCCGGCTTCATCGGCGAGTGTACTTACGAGCTTCCACCCACCGAAAGTGAATCTTGTAATTTGGAATTATTAAGGTGGATAATCTGCGGCGAACTCCTCCACGCCGGCCGCCACACCGCTTGGGGGAATGGGTGGTACGTGGCAAATAGCGGAGGCGTGACTTGAGGACCTCGTTGCAAGTCTACCGAGAATTCTGGGAAAAGGGGGAGGACGCCAGCCCACAGCTTCCGTCCGATTATCCCGGGTGGCCAGAATCTGGTGTTGCGCTATTGGGGGACTTTGCGGGGATTCAGTCATTTGTGCTGCGCCCTGTCCCCGGTGCGGGTGGCGCGGCGAAGCGTCTTCGCAGCCGGTCTTTCAGAGTGAGCGCGTACACGGAGTTGATATGGCGTTGGTGCGTGGAGCGGCTGTCCTCGGCACGAGCGCGCCTTCTCTACTCGGCAGGTGGACGCTTTCTCATCGGAGCGGAGCGATTAGCGGACTGGCAAAACGTCGTAAGGCAAATGCAAAAGGAGATCGACCTATGGGCGTGGAGCAGGTTCCAGGGTGAGCTCGCGTTCCATCTCGTTGGAGCCGAATTCAACTCGGGGAAGATTCCGGTGTCGGCGCTCATGTCGGCGTTGGAGGAGCGGCGGTCCCAACCGCGGGCCGAGGTTCTGGCCGGCGATCGGGCCTGGGACTCGACGGCCTTCTTCCGCGCGGCAGGCCCAGGGGAACGCAAATGCCAAGCCTGTGGTGTGACGGATAAAGTCATCACAACCTCGGACGGAGAGGAAATTTGCAAATCCTGCGACGACGATGAGCGGCGCGGCCTGCGGTTGGCTCATGCAAACTTCGCACACATCTCTGAGGGCGGCGAGGGTGACTTAAGGGCACCGGGGCTGTCGATGTCCGTCCACGAGGGGTGGACCGGCGAGGCCAGTGGAACGTGGTTATCCTTAGGGGACCATCGAAAGGGAGCGGAGCCTTGGCACCTTCTTCGCCATCTGCCAGTCGACAACACGGGGCGGCCTTTGGACTTCGAAGAGATCGCCAACTTTTGTCCCGGCTCGCGCAAATGGCTTGGATATCTGCGTATTGATGTTGACGGCGCGGGGCGGCATTTCCGGAACTTGAATGGCGACCCCGTGCGCACCTGGGCTCTCAGCCGACTTCTACACCTGTTCTTCGCAAAGAACGCGAATGACAAGCTCAGCGACCCACGATACAAGAACATCTACGCAGTCTACGGCGGCGGGGACGACCTGTTCGTAATCGGCCCCTGGCCCGATACTCTGGATTTCGCGGCCGATTTGCGAAAATCGTTGGTCGAAGTGGCCGGGACGTCGCTCGCGTTCTCTGCTGGCATGGCCCTGGCAAAACCGCGCGACCACATTTTGACCCAGGCGGAATTCGCTCACGCGCTTCTTGATGAAGCAAAGAACAAGTTATCGTACGGGCGCGGGTGCGGGCGTAACCAGATCAACGCGCTTGGCAACATTGCCGATTGGGAAACTTTCCAAGGGCTATTGGAGACTGGGAAAAAGCTCACGAAATGGATCCAGGAGCGAGAAATTCCTTCCAGCATTCTCCATCGGATTCTTGAACTGCATCATGGATGGAAAGGTACAATGGCGTTGCCGCCGGAGAAGAGGCGGCGTAATGCCGACCGTTATCGCCCGCTGTTGTACTACCAAATCCAGAGGAACATTAAACGAGGAGACGCCAGAGACTGGGCGCAAACCCTGTTGTCGGCAAGCTCGCAATGGCCGTGGGCTGATTTCATCGCACGTTACGCCATGCTCGCGAGAGAAGCCGAGAAGGGCGAGGGAGGATAGCTATGCCCGACATGAATGATGCCGTCAAGAAAGCCGGATTTGGTGGCTCAAACCAGGCAAAGTGCAAAAACTGCGGAAAGGCCTTTACGCCCAAAGAGCCATGGCACCGGCTTTGCCCCGAGTGTTCCTCGAAAGGGCGCCCGCAGGGAGCGTCACCCGGTCGGCGTGCCTCCGGCGACCTATTTCCGCCGGGTTACCCCGACTACTTCGACAGCTATGGCGTACTTCGGACGGAGTACCTCACTTCGCTGGCGCAAAAGATCGCGGAGGAGTTAGGCGACGAACGACCCAAGATGACGATGCACCAAGTGCGTGCGTTCTACGGTCACGTCAAGCGCCAGGAGAAAGCGATCACCAATGGTCGGCCATACCGGGAAGTCTTGCCCGAAATCAGCAAGCTGAAACCCATCGCGCACGAAAGAGCAAGCAAAGATAAGATTCCGACCGCCTTCAAGGACTTCATTGAGCGCAATGTTGACAAGTGCAAGGACGAGAAGGCGTTCGTAAGAGGCTTCGTCGAGCATTTCCAGGCCGTCGTGGCCTATTGTGCCGGAACTATTCGAGAGAGGTGAGGATATGAATAAGTGGCATCAGGTAATTCGGCTGACCTTTCAGATCAGGTTGGCTGAGGGAACCCGCATCGGTGGCAGCGGCGGCGGATTGGACATCGGAGAGATTGTCGAGCCCAATCTCATGGCCATCCGAAACCCCGCCAACGGGGAATTCTACATTCCCGGTTCTTCCTTAAAAGGGAAACTTCGCTGCGTTTTGGAGCGCGAACTCGGTAAGTACGAAGGCGGCAGCCCCTGCACCTGTGGTAGCAAGGATTGCATGGTGTGCACGGTCTTCGGAGCGCATCTCAAGCCCAAGCCTGAGTGTGCACCCACGAGAATTGTCGTCCGCGATTCCCCGATGACGGAGGAGTCAAGGAAGCGGTTTCTTGAAGACCAGAAGACAGGCAAGCCGACGGTCGAGGAGAAGACTGAGAACATCATCAACCGCACCTTCGGCGCGGCAGAACACCCCCGAACGGGAGAGCGGGTGCTCCCCGAGACGACCTTTAATGGAGAAATACTTCTGCACGTCTACGAAGGTGACAATGCACGGAATTTCGCCGATTTCGTGCGCCATGGTTTGGGCATCGTTCAGGACGCAAGCTCCATCGGCGCCAGCGGAAGCCGAGGCTATGGAAAGGTGCGGTTCGAGAACGTCAGTGAAAAAACGCTCGAGGTGAGCACCCTCACAGTATGAAGACCTATCGCTTCACACTCAAACCGCTTGGACCGTGGAGTACGCCTTGGGATGCGGACACGGTCTTTGCCGCCCTGTGCTGGCAGGTGTTGCGTTTGGCGGGTGCCGCGGAGCTCACGAAGTTTCTGCACGCTTACCGAGAGGGCTCCCCTCCTTTCGTTCTGTCTAGCGCCTTTCCTGAGGGGTGGCTCCCCTGCCCGCTCTCCGCCCGCGTAAAAGAACTCAACGATTCCAACGTCAAGCGGAAGCGCCCAGCGTTGGTTCCCGAGGAGCAATTTCGCGCGCTGATCACAGGGCAAGGGGAGATCATCCCTTCCAGCACGCCGCCTCCTGACCCGATACGCTCGCATGCGCGCCTGCATGCCGCCATCGATCGCGTGTCCGGGACCACCGGGGGAGCCGGCAACCTCTTCGAGGTTGAGGAGTGGTGCCTGAACGAATCGGTTTGCAAGAATCTCGCGCTGTTCATCAAGACTGAAAACGGACCGTTCCAGGTGATGGGGCTTCTTGACTCGCTCTCCAAAGAGGGCCTCGGCAAGAAGCGCTCAACCGGCAGAGGGGCTTTTGAGCTCACTGGAGAGCCCACGCCCTGTGAATGGATGGACACGTTGGAGGGCGCCAATGGTTTTGTGTCGCTTAGCCCATTCATTCCCGCCTCCGACGATCCAAAGAGTGGTCGCTATAGTCTGATTGCGAAATACCCCAAGTTCTCGCCGGAGGCCCGCGTGCCACATGTTTTTAAGGGGCGCATGATCATGATAAGGCCAGGCTCGACTTTCCAAAGCGCTGCCGCCATCAAGCCGTTTTATGGACGCATTATTGAGGGAATCAGCGCGGAATTCACCGAGGCAATCCACTACGCTCTAGCCTTTGCCGTGCCGATGCGTTGGCCCCTGACGCAGGAGCAGGCCTAACGTTCGCGTCGAGGTATTCATCATGATCGACTGGCAGCGGTGGGAAGACAGAGCTGGTGGATTACTTGTTGGCGGCTTGCTCCCCAATCTGGTCATCGGGGTAGCCCTGTCGGACTTGTCGGAGAACGCCGCACGCTTGCGTGCCATCATCGCCCTGGGTCTCCTGCTCATATTCACGATCGTGTGGGTGGTATTCCGCTGGCTCAAAATCAGGACCATTCGGGCCATGCGCTCGCAGATTCGCGTGGAGCAACTTCCTGAGGAGGCCCCGCGCAAGGGCCTCATCGTTTTGAGCAGTCCCGGCTCGCGAGTCACACCGGCCGAAAACGCTATTAAGGCGCACTTGCAGAAGCTGGAGAAGTGCTGGATCATTACGGGGCCGGGGTCCGGACCGGCAACGCCCACTTCGCTTGAAAATGCTGAAAGAATCAAGAAGCTATACGAAGGAATTAAGCCCGGCGCCAAATTCTTTATCGAGTCCGTCGATGACGAGCATAATCCAGAGATGGTGTTTCTCACAGTACAATCGATCTACTACAAGGCGCGTTCTCTTGGTTTGACCGAAAGTAATGTGATAGCTGACTACACCGGCGGTACGAAATCCATGACCGCGGGCATGGCGTTGGCGTGTAGCGCCGTTCCCGGTCGCGATGCAGAATACATGAGGGCTGCCGACCTCTCGGCGATCGGCACCGCGAAGGCCACTAGCGACGCACAAGCGATCCCCATTAAGCTCCAATTCCCGGGATGAAATGCCGATGGACGTGACAAACAATGTCGCGAGCCCCAGTTCTCCCAGCAGCGCCGGCGAGGTGGTGCTCGACATTCGAACCTTGTATGCCGACAATGCGAAGCTACAGGAACTCCTAACCTACGTTCGCGCCGCGGAGAGAATTGCGGGCGAAGGGAAGGTGGTGGTGCTGACCGGCCAGGGGCCGATTTGGCTCTATTTGAAGATTGCTCATGCATTGCATGGGAAGGCTCGCAAGCTCATTTATCGCTCGCCCGTAACCGGCGACGTGGCGATCTTCGATCATGACCCGTTTTGACCCGAGGAAGTTCCCCGATGAAGAGGGGACCAAAGTTACATGATCTTTGGAACCGCGTGGAGGTCGAAGGTGCTGTCAGAGGAATTTCCCCGATGAAGAGGGGACTGAAACTGGGCCAGCAGGTACTGCAGGATCGCTTGCTTCATGGTTGAAGATACCGCCCCGACAAAGAGGGGACTGAAACAACTCTGCCGTCCAGCTTGAAACCACCGGTGCCGTGGTTGAAGAGGCCGCCCCGACCAAGAGGGGACCGAAGGGAAGTTCAGCTTAACGGCAGATTGGCGTACAGACAAAGTACAAAGCGCTTCCCCGATGAAGAGGGGACCAAGTTTTGGTTGGTTTCACGGCGATCAGCGCCCTGCCGTAGTGCTGGGTCAGAGGAAGTTTCCCGACGAAGAGGGGACTGAGGCTTCCACGTGTTAAACTCCCCGTGGACGAAGAAGTATGGTTGAACGGACCGCCCCGACAAAGAGGGGACTGAAACTCTTTCAGACTTGCCATGTGATCGCAGACGGCGTAGTTGAAGCGGATTCCCCGACCAAGAGGGGACTGAAACGGGAGGATGCACTGTTGGATGTTGCCGTTCGCATCGCGTTGAAGAGACGGCCCCGACAAAGAGGGGACCGAAACTCCGGATGCCGCGCCACGATGTGGACCCACTTAGGGTTGAAGAGACCGCCCCGACCAAGAGGGGACTGAGACTCGCTGACCAGAGCAGTTACACCGTTGTTGTAATCGTGTCGGAAAGACCTCCCCGATGAAGAGGGGACCAAAGGTCCGGCGCGAATGAGGCGACGAAGGCCACAAAAGAAACGTGAGAGGAAGTTCCTCGATGAAGAGGGGACCTCACGCGCATTGGCCCATTGAGTCATTGAGGGATTGCGTGATCTGGAATCTCGCAAACCGGCCGGGATTTCTCGCAGACTGGGGGTTTGCGAAACTCTTCACGATGGTTGGCTTGTATCCCACAGAAAACAGGCGTAGAGTTGAGCTGTTGAAGCGTATTCCCCGACCAAGAGGGGACTGAAACTCGTGATCGTCCCCGCAGATAAAGCGCGTAGTGACGTTGAAGCGTATTCCCCGACCAAGAGGGGACTGAAACGCGTGCACCCGGTCGTGGTGCAGAAGGTGTAATAGAGTTGAAGCGTATTCCCCGACCAAGAGGGGACTGAAACCCAGTAAAAGAAACCGTGGCGCAGACGTTCCTGCAGGTTGAAGCGTATTCCCCGACCAAGAGGGGACTGAAACATCCACGACAGAGGTAATAACATCTTGGAAACTTAGTTGAAGCGTATTCCCCGACCAAGAGGGGACTGAAACAGTTACTACTAGCTTGCCATTGGTTTCATGGGCACGGTTGAAGCGGATTCCCCGACCAAGAGGGGACTGAAACATAACGTTACGGGCAAGCCACACCACGCCCTGGCCGAGTTGAAGCGGATTCCCCGACCAAGAGGGGACTGAAACTCACGGCCAGGCCACTGGACTGAAGCCGGCCAGCCGTTGAAGCGGATTCCCCGACCAAGAGGGGACTGAAACTAGATCCCTCCAAGGTTGGATTGTCGTCACTTGCTGGTTGAAGCGGATTCCCCGACCAAGAGGGGACTGAAACGTATTCCCCGCGCCAGGATAGATAGGGCCGGTGATGTTGAAGCGGATTCCCCGACCAAGAGGGGACTGAAACCTCATTCAGTTCAACTGGCCTACACCGGACTACATGTTGAAGCGGATTCCCCGACCAAGAGGGGACTGAAACGCGGCGAACGAACTGACAAACAACAGACCGATTGCAGGTTGAAGCGGATTCCCCGACCAAGAGGGGACTGAAACTGCATCTGAAAGACACGCTCCTGCACGTCGGCGGGCGTTGAAGCGTATTCCCCGACCAAGAGGGGACTGAAATGACCACGCGCTCGATCGGCATGATGATGGCAAGTGGTAGAAGCTTATTCCCCGACCAATAGGGGACTGAAATGTGGCCGTGGCTGCGTTG
Source organism: Terriglobia bacterium (assembly GCA_050010015.1). GTDB lineage: Bacteria > Acidobacteriota > Terriglobia > UBA7540 > UBA7540 > CAVROP01. Next base: position 1,479 of record JBEKLY010000203.1, on the reverse strand, counting down.
CCGGTGGTGCTGCCCGAGGTTGAAGCGGATTCCCCGACCAAGAGGGGACTGAAACGCTTGGGTCCAATTAGAGGGTGTTTTTAGGGTATTGTTGAAGCCCGTTCCCCGACCAAGAGGGGCCTGAAGCGCCACCGGGACTGGATTTGAGATCGGAGATTTCAGAGTTGAAGCGGATCCCCCGACCAAGAGGGGACTGATGCTTGGTGGCGAGCAACTGGACGCTCGGCATTGCCGAGCAGGCAGCAAGTTGCGCAGACCGTCGCATTCCAGAGACCCTACGGCTTTCCCCCAGGTTCACTTCCCGCGGCGTGCAGACGCCTGCCACATGGCGGACGAAGGGGACTTTGTGTCTCTGCGCACTTTTCTCTTGACAAATTGGAAAGCATAGGCTAGAATTGTGAGGTGGGGTTAGGCAGGGTGTCAGGCCCTGCAAGTTAGGTTATGCCAGGAAGTCCTCTTTTGTACTCGTCCGTAGTTCCTGCCTGTGGTTTCTGCCTCCAAGTACAGTCGAGAAGTCGAGGTGTCGAAAAGTCGAGGAGCGGGAGACCCAGAGCCGACCGCCACCGTCGCGCGCGGGCCAGAGGCCGGAAGTTGGCGGAGGGCCCACCAACGTCTCGACTCCTCGACTTCTCGACTGCAAAATCAAGGGAACAAAGCGAGAATGTCTATGAAAACAAAGGATGAGTACAAAAAGCCTGGTAGCGCAGACCGCCGGTTCTGCGGTCTGCGGCTCTTCCATGGTCCGCTGGGGCAGGCCGCGGACCGCAAATTCGGCGGTCCGCGCTACACCAGAATCGGGGGAACAAAGCGAGAATGTCTATCAAAACAAAGGATGAGGCCTGCTCTACTTGAAAAGGCTTGGTCAGGACCGAGCGATGCTAACCAATCGAGCTCACGGCGTGTACAGATCGTTTCATATAGGTCTGGTCCGACAGCGCCAACCCACTCTGCATCAATCCCAATGCCAAGAATGTGATATTTCAATGCCGCGGCCGCAGCGGTGTAGCCCGAAGTATGAGTGATACTCCCTACCACCAATGGAGGCCAGGCAGGGGTTCGGTCGCTCCGTGACGGCAATGGGGAATGCTTGACTTCCAACTGCCTTAGCGCGGCATGCGCGCAGCAACGGCCTGCGGCGAACTCCCGCCGGCGTTTGGGGACGGCGCGCAGGACTGAAACTTCTTCTTCCTGCAATAGCCACGCTTCTGACCCAGTGCCGTGAAGCTCAGCCCTCGCCACTTCGGGAGGGAAGAGTCGACGCAGTACGCCGCCAGGTGTTACATGATGCGTTGGGTTTCCAACCATTGGAAGATGCTTTTCCTTCTGACCGTTTTGCTCGTCGTGGCCTTTCATCTAACCCGAAGTTCCCCTGACAATTAGGCCGAACCTCCGGGTCAACCCTTGATTACGCACGGCTTGGCAGGATCGTGATTTTTATTATGTTCCCATGTAATTGCAAATATTATGCTTGACAGTGGC
>JBEKLY010000202.1:0-14811 GCA_050010015.1 Terriglobia bacterium | reverse complement strand
CGCCGGACGAATTGCTTCGTCCCACGCTCGCTCGGCTACCTGTTGAATGGGCAATTACAGGGTAAGCTCCTTTCAGCTTACAAGATCAGCCAGGCTTATCCTGGCACACCCCCGAAGGGGCGGCCTAGCAGAGCCCAGGCCGGCGGTCTGGGAACGGAGGTGGTTTTCCGGCTCGAGCCCTGAGAGGGCAACCTACGGAATTCGCAGCTATCACGCCCCTTCAGGGCTTGAGCTTCCACCCAGGCCGTTGGCCCATAGGTGTTAACCTAATGGCTCAGCTCGCGCTACGCGGCACTTACTGACCGCTTCCAGAGGCCCGGCGGGCCGGCAGAGAGTAGCCCATGGCGTAAGAAGCTGTGAATAAATCGAGGCCTGTCATCCTGAGTCCTTCGCTGTCATCCTGAGCGAAGCGAAGGATCTCGCTCTGCCGATGGAACTGGCTGATTGCGAAGGAACTCAAAGCGAGATTCTTCGCTTCGCTCAGAATGACAGCGCGTGGATATTTTTGCCTTTCGCCGATTTTTTCACACCTTCCAAGCCGTGGGGTCGAGGAGCGGCCCCGGGTTAGATAAGCCCCGGAGGGTTGACAGATCCCCCAGGCACTATCTCTGCCGCCCCTCCGGGGCTGCGGATTACGAATGCCGTATGAGGTCCCACGGCTTAGAAGCTGTGAAATAATCGCCAGGACCTGTCATTCCGAACGCAGCGAGGAATCTGCATTTGTTCGTTTTCAAAGAGATGAAATGCAGATGCTTCGCTTCGCTCAGCATGACAGACGATTTTTTCACACCTTCTTACGCCGTGGGCTACTTTCTGGCGCCGCTCCGCGGCTCTCGTAGCCCTCGCGTCTTTAGGCTAACGCTTATGGGCCGTTGGCCTGGGCTTTGCTGGGCCGCCCCTTTGGGGCTGAGAGATGACAGGCAATGACCAACCCACATTAAGGCCACTACCTGATTTCGCGACGGGATGGATGATGCATAGATGTTTGTGTCGAAGGATCTACTGCCTGCCACCTCCGGCCGTCTGCGAAGTTATGTTCATCCTACCATCGGCTTTTCGCAATCGACGTACTGCGACTGCGTGGCAACTTTTCCAGTCGCCTCGGCGCCTATAAATTATGTCTGTGGGGGAAGTTTAGCAGGGCTTGTCCAATTGTTGACGGCGCGGATTCTCGATGTTGCGCCGGCGCCGCCCCGTCCTCAGACGTGCAATCTCCCATGCGGAATATGCAGTTTGGATTACACCTGACGTGGTAATACGCAGCTTGGCAAGTCGAGGAGTCGAGGAGTCGAGGAGTCGAGGAGTGAAAAGTGAACCAACATCTTCTTCCGGTGAGGAAGAGAAGGTGTGAAACCAAAACAGCTCACGCAAAGTCGTGAAGTCGCGAAGACACGCCGAGGGGCAGTCCACGAATTCCTTTGCGCACTTTAAGCCTTTGCGTGAAACCGGTTTGTTTGTTCTTGAATTGACGATCCAAAAGGTTACGGTCAGTGGCAAGCCTGCTACCGTAACAGCAAGCGCGACCTAGGGGCGGCCCTTGTGGCCGCCCTGCTAAACCACAAGGGTCACCCCAGCGAACGATCACCCCCAAAGCCGCTTATGCCATTTTCCAGTCACCATACTGAATTGAGACGAACCCTTTACCCATGTCTGCGCGGGCTTCCTGCGCCGAGCTTGGTTCAGGCGGGCGCGTAGCTGCGCGCCGCGGGCCATTCGCGACGCCGGCCCACTCGCACCAGAGGCGAGCTGTTGCTGGCGGCGCGCAGCAATAATCTGAAGGAGCAGTTGGTCGCGCTCCTGACTGGAAATCGCCAAGTCCCTGAGCCGGGCGTTTCCATCATTCGAGTGGAACTTCAGTAAGGCCTTCAGATGCGGATAACTTTCGATCAAGTCTGCGACTTTCTCCTCAATGGATACTGCGACGCCCGGTGAAACGTTCGAACGGCTTTCGCTCATGGCGCGCGGAACTGAGTAGCGATAGGCGCTCCGCGAAATACTTGTGCCGACGTAGTCAGACTGCATCCAACCACCTTCGTCTGCCATTTACCCCACCTCTGTCCTGGTAATCCTGCTGTGCTGACCTTCGACAGCATCCTTACTGCTTGCCCCATGACGCGCGCCGTCGGACGCTACTGGCTGTATAGGAGGTGCGCCCGGCTGGGAAGCCGGGCGCACTTCCCATCCCCTACCTGCCAGTTGGTGCCAGAGCTAACTCCTGCCATTGTCTGGTCACGCCCAGAGAGCAAGCCTTCGAGTAATATCCCGCAATGTGATCCATTCCGATCCTGAAAAGATCTTACTTCCGAGGGAGTAGATTAATTGCCGCTTGCTGTCCTGCCAACTCGGAGAGTTTCGAGTTTCTCGGGAGACGTTTACGTGGGTTATTAAGAATCCCCGTGCTCCCCTTTCAGCCAACTCCCAAGTAAGAGGAGCACGGAGAAAACCTTTTCAAGTGCGGCCGCTTGTCTAACGACTACCTGGCATTTTCCAAAAGCATAATGCCGCTCTTGCGCCAAAGCTACTGGGAAACTTCCTAGTTTTGAGGGGAGAGAATACTAGGGGCCAGAAAGTCCAGCCTACGTCGGCTGGATGATACCGTGGGTTATTGCATAGGTGGTCAACTCGGCGATCGTTCGAACACCGGTGGCCTCCATGATGCGGTATTTGTGGAATTCGACCGTGCGAGTTGAGATATCCAACGTGGCCCCGATTTCCTTGGGTGATTTTCCTTCTGCGAATAGCTGCAGGATCTCCCTCTGCCGCGAAGTGAGTTCTGGCTTAAGGTCCTCCGGACGGTCACCCTTTGCCATGAGGGCGTTCAAGACATCGCCCGCGACGAGAGGGGAAATATAGGTGCGCCCACGGGTCGCCTCTTGAATGGCGGTTATGATTTCCGAGGGCGCGGACCGCTTTAAAACGTAACCGGAAGCGCCGGCCTGAAACGCAGCGGTGGCAAAGGTCGCGTCGTCGTGCATGGTGAGGAACACGATCTTCGGAGCGTGCGGCATTTTTCGGATCCGCCGCGCAGCCTCGATGCCGTTGAGCGACGGCATCGAGATGTCGGCAACAACGACGTCGGGCTGCAATCGGTCGACCGCGTCAATCAGCTCCCGGCCGTTGCCGATAAGTCCCACCACCTCAAAATGCGGCTCAAGGAGGCGCCGCAACCCTTCGCCAAACATGAGGTGATCATCCCCTAAGAGAACCCGTGCACGTCCCATCGCTGGTCGCCTGCCACTCACGAGTGACTTATCCCTGAGGGCAGGCCCTCCGCGCCTTATGAGTGCGCTATGCCCCGGCTCGGCACCGCCGGTTTACAGCGTGGTCATTATATTCAAAATCGCAACGGTTTGCGAATCGGAGTTGGCAACAAAGTGGGAGGGCGGTAAAGGTAAAAGTGTGAACGGTAAAGGTAGAGGGCAAAGTGAAGGGCAAAATGTCCCTGATATTAAGGGCTCAGGGATTAATGTGTTTCCAGCGGTTTCTCAAGTTCTACTTTATCCTTTAATCCTTACCCTTTAAACTTTTTACGGCGTTTTGCGATGGTCCTGGAGTGGACTCGCTCCCAATTCCGGTTGAGCGACAGCCGCACCCTTTCCGCGAAGCGCCCTTCTCATCGCAGAGCGGATCATCATGAATTCGCCCACGTTTTCGAGCGCCAGCATGCCGACCAATTCCCCGTTGTGCTCGACGGGCAGCGAGCGGCAACGGCAGCGCTGCAACACCTGGACCGCCTGCTCGAGCATGTCGTGCGAGTCGACCGATTCGAGATCCCGTCGCATGGCATCGCGCACAAGCTTTCCGGTTCCGCCTTCGGCAATGGCGCGCATCAGGTCTTCGCGCGTCAGTACACCCAGCACGTGCGTGCCGAACACCACGGGGAAGTCCTGTTGCCAGCCCGAAAGAATATGTTCCACAGCCTGCTCCAACGTGTCATCGGGCTGCAGAGTTTGGAAGTCTGTCAACATCACTCGCTGCACTGGAATTCCGCCCAACGAAGTGCGCATCTGCACCATTCCCGCCTCGCCGCTCGCGCCCATCCACACGAAGAGGGCGATGAAAAGCAGGAAGGGGTCGAAAAACAGACCCAGGAACCCAAAAACAAAAGCTATTCCCTGGCCGATGTGCGCCGCCATCTGCGTGGCGTCCGTGTAGTCCATCCGCTTGGCCAGCAGGGCGCGCAAGACTCGGCCGCCGTCCATCGGAAAGGCCGGAATCAAGTTGAAAAGCACCAGCCACACGTTGACCGAGATCAGACTGACAAGAAAATCGTGACCTGTCCAACTGATCGTCTCAGCCTGGCGCAGGCTGGGCAGCCGCCCGGCCAGACCGAGTGCCAGAAGCAGCGCCGCGGCAATCACCACGTTCACCGCCGGCCCTGCCACCGCCACCAGCAGTTCCTGGTTCGGGTCGTCCGGCATGCGCTCGAGCCGGGCCACCCCGCCGATGGGCAGCAGCATGATGTCGCGCGTGCGAATGCCGTATCGCCGCGCCGTGAGCGCGTGCCCAAGTTCGTGCAGCACGATGCAGGCGAAGATCACCAGAACGAAGCAGACCCCGAACATGGTTTGCTGCAGGTTGTGGCCTTGCGTCCAGTTGACCACTACAATGAATCCCACCAGCAGCAGGAAAGTTGCGTGCATGTAGACGTCGATCCCAGCCAGCCTGCCGATTTTCCATGCCCAGCGCATAAGTTTTGAGCCCTCACTATTATCATAACCCCAACGGACAGATGGTTGTGAAAAAGAGGGGGGACGTGCACGCCAGCCGCGCGCTTGGCGCCTGGGGGCGGTTCGCGAACCGCCCCTACAATCTCGGTGGCACAGACCCAGGAAACATAACCCGGAGCACTGCGGGTGCATCTAACACTACGAGTGTATGGGGCACGACTCGAGCAGCCTTCTGGCAAAGGAGTGAGTCCATGAAACGCGGATTCCGAGCATATTGCTTGATCGCCGTGGCCCTGGCCTTCGCAGTTTGCGGTTGGAGCCAGTCGAGCCCGGATCAGAAACCGGCGGAGAAGCACAAAGCTTCTCATTCCGCGAAAAAGACTACGGGACCAGGAAAGGAAATGGGAAAAGGCAGCGCGGACATCGGAAAGGGTGTAGGCAAGGGGACGGGAGATTTGGCCAAAGGCACTGCGGGCAGCGTCGGGAACCTGGCGCACGGGAACGTGGCGGGCGCCGGAGCCTCGCTCGGAAAGGGGGCTGTCGGATTCGGCAAGAACACGGCGGTCGGCACAACCAAAGGAGTCGGCAAAATAGGCAAGGGGCTCGGCGGGGAATTCAAGAAGCTCGACGGCAAGTCAAAAGAAAAAGAGAAAACCCAGAAGCAATGAATAACCGCTCTGTTGCGGCGCCCAAAGCTCGCCGCATCTGCAACCTTGCAGTGTTGGGCCATGGCTGCCGGTCGTCAGAGTCAGAGTCGGCAGTCATCAAGCATCGCCGCAAGGCATACAGGAAATCCCCAACTCGCGTGGTCTAAACCGTCCTATAATTGCGAAGATGGGAGGTGGCAGGTGAAACGACCTGACAGAATTCGCGTTTCACAGCAACTTGCCGGATTTGTCTCTCTCGCCTTCCTTGCGCCTTTGGCATTTGGCTTGGGCCAATCGACCCGCGAAACTGCACCGGATCCGCTGGCCTTGTTGGAGCGCGCCGCGCGCCAGTATTCCGATCTCAAGAGCTACAAGATCACACGGCAGGAAACCTTCGCGAGTAAGCATCCTCCCGATCCCTCGCCCACCGAGACGACCGCGATTGAGGCGCCGGGCGGCCGCTTTCGGTTTGAGGGCGAGAGCAACTGGGGCAAAGCCATTCAGGTCTCCGATGGTCATTGGGTTTGGTATTACCGGCCCACGCAGAACGCCTACACGCGCCGCCCGGCCGCGGGCAAGAAACCCGATCTCCCGGAGGCTCTTGCCGTTGACGACATAGATATCGACGCAGCCGCTGGCCTGCTTGACATGACATGGCTGGTTGGGGTCTTCCACTCCGCGAAAGAACTTCCTGAAGAGCACTTGATCCTCCCCGGGCAATCGTTCGACTGCCATGTGATCCAGGTGACCAATGACGACCGAAAAATCCCTTTGCCTTACCCTTTTACGGACAGGATTTGGATTGAGAAGGGATCACTCAAGATTCGCAAAATCGCCGAGGACTATATCACCACGTTCCACACCCCACACTCGGCCCCCGTCACCTATCCAGCGACAAGGATTTCGGTTTACCCGCAAGTGGTCCTTAATGAACCCGTCCCGGATGCCGAGTTTAAGTTCACGCCACCACCAGCGGCGCAGCTGGTGGTCGAGTTTCAGGACCGCCCCGAATCGATCCCTGAAACTCAGACCAACGGACGAACGCTGCCCGATGTCGTTTTCAAGGCCTTGGATGGCTCACAAGTACGCCTGCAATCGTTGCTCGGGCACCCGGTGTTAATCGATCTGTGGGCTACCTGGTGCGGACCATGCGTAGAAGCGTTTCCCGAACTGGCCCGGCTTTACGAGCAGACTCGTTCAACGGGCCTGGTTATTCTTTCCATCGACCAGTCTGACGACGCGGCGGTAGCTCAGGAGTATCTGAAGAAGCTGCGCTACCCCTGGCAGAACTTCCACGATCCCGGCGACCTTAACAAATCTTTGGGAATGGGGGCCGTTCCGCGGACCATCATCATCGATTCCGGCGGCGTGGTCGTCTTCGATAAAGTGAGCCCCACGCCGCAGGACCTTCGCGCCGCGATTGTGAAATTCGGACCTGAGTACGCGCGTGCTCTGGGGAATTAAAGTTGTGTTCGGGGAGCTCGGGGTGGCGCAGACATTGAAGTCTGTGTATGCGCCACCCTTCGGTCGGGACTCGAGAACGACATCGCCGCTTCAACCACGCCAACAAATCAGTTTCAACTCCGTCATCTCCTCAACGGAGAAATGCGGGCCCTCGCGCCCGATTCCACTCTTCTTGACTCCGCCATAAGGCATGTGGTCGGCGCGATAGGCGGGAACATCATTCACAATCACACCTCCCACGCGCAGTTGACGCGCGGCTTCGAACGCCTTGCCGATGTCGCGCGTGCAGATGCCGGCCTGCAAACCGTACTCGCCCGCATTCACGGCTGCGATGGCATCCCGCAAATGCCGGTAAGCGTGCAAGACGACCACCGGGCCAAAAACCTCCTTGCAACATACCTTGAGTTCGGGTGAAACATTGGCGAGAACGGTCGGCTCAAGCGTGGCGCTTTGCCGCCTGCCGCCAGTAAGCACACGCGCTCCTCGGCGTCGAGCGCGCTCGATCCATGCTTCCACCCGCTCGGCTTCTCCCACCGTAATCAAAGAGGAAACATCCGTGCTCTCCTCGAGGGGATGTCCGATCTTTAGTTTTTGCGTGGCTGCGATAAATCGCTCGGTGAAAGTCTTTTCAATGTCTTCGTGGATGTAAATGTTCTGCACCGAAATACACACCTGCCCGGAATGCGAGAAGCTGCCCGTGACGCAGCGCGGAATCATGGTGTCGAGATCGCAATCGGGCTCGAGGATCACCGAAGAATTCGAGCCCAACTCGAGCGTCACTCGGCGCAGGCCGGTCCGGGCGCGGATCTCTTCTCCCACCGGAACGCTGCCTGTAAAGGTGATCATCGCCACTCGCGGATCGCTCACGAGTTGCGCCCCCAACTTCTCGCCCGGTCCGGTCACGACGTTGTAGGCGCCTAGCCCGCTCTCCTTATCCTGCCGGCCGCGCTTCCGAACCGAGCACACCGGAGGCGAGGGTCAAGTGGTGAACCACACCGTCCCCCGGTTCTCAGCAGAATGCCGCCCCACTCTCGAGTGTAACGCCTTTGTCGCTTCCCCGGCGACCACGGCCCCGAATCCCTGCCCATCTGAGGAGATGCATCTAGAACCGTCGATGGTGTCCCGAACTGATTGTAGCGCCCACCCCTTGGGCCCGCAGACGCCGCCCGAAGACTAGCTCGACAAACCAGATCAGGACATCGCCGAACCACCAGTCCATTTGACTTGAACCGGGCTCGTCGATATCATCCAACCATAGACGTTTGCGGGCGTGTAGCTCAGGCGGATAGAGCAACGGATTTCTAATCCGTGGGTCGGGGGTTCGAGTCCCTCCACGCCTGCCACGTTTGTGTCCGCTCAGGGATCGTGTCGCAAGTTGCTCAGGGATCGTGTCGCAACCTGTGGAAATGTTCAGGGATCGTGTCACAGCGTGCGGCGAAACACACAAAGACGGCCTAGCAGCCGCCAGTCAACGTTCGCTATTTCGATGCACAACAAGGGGCAGTCTGCTTACCTGCCCAACTGCTCAGCCACGTCCCGTGGCTGTCGGCCCCTGCACCATGGCATTGCTCGCAGTCAGCGACAGCGTGCTGTTTTGCACCGCTTGGCTCCACTGATCGAAGAGCTGCTGGTTCGAATTTGCGTCGGTGACGACAGGCCCATAGTTGTTTATATGAACCGTCGCGCCCGGCCCAGCGCCCGAACTGCCGCCTCCGCCGCTGTTCTGCTTCTTGCTCGATCCGCCGTAAGCGCCTCGGCCGCCGTAACTATTGGCGCGCGCGCTGGCAGCGCCGCCGTACCCGCCTCCGCCGCCTCCGGATCCGCCGTGTCGACTGCCGTGGCCTGCCACAGAGAATTGCTGGTCAGCGGCTGCCGCCCACTGGATCGAGGCGAGTAGTTGGGGAACGTCGGTGCCGTAGCTCTCAATGTAAGCCGCCATGCACTCGATCGCCTTGGCAGCGTCGTAAGTGCCGCGCACGTAAGCCACGGCCTTCGTGCTACGCGTCATAGAAGCAATCGCTTCCGCCGCGCCCTCCGCGCCTTCGGCCATGGTGTCCATGGCCTGGCGATCGCCCTGGAGCGCCTTTCTAAAAGCGTCTTCGATCTGCTGCAGGTCCTGGGTAATGCCAGCAAGCGCCTTGCGCGACACGCTAAGGTGTTGGGTTACCGTCACCGAGCTGTACATCTGCTCGTTGTATTGGGCGAGCGCGCGCGTGTTCTTCTGGTCGACAATGCCAAACTGCTCGAGACGCAGCGCAAACTTCAATTCGGCCTGGTCCGCGCGGACGGCGGACGCAGCCACTTCGTCGTTGTGCTTCGCGATCTCCGCCGCCACCTTGCCCGCTTCCTGGCCGCCCTTAATCATCTCTTCGTGCCAGCGATGCTCAACTTCGAGAGCCTTGCGCGCCTCTTCGGCCGCTTTGCGCGCCGCTTCAGCCGCCTCCCTGGAGGCCTCCGTGGACGTCCTTTGCTTCTCCTTATTGGCCTCTTTTTCGAGTTCCTTCTCGTGGTTCAATTGCTCGAAGCGCACCTCTTCAAGCCGGGTGAGTTCCGCTGTATCCGCCTGCTGGGCCTGTGCCAGGGCGATGTAGGCTATAGTCTGGGTAGTATTCCCGCTAAGCATTGCCGCGGTGGCCTTGGCGTAATTGACCATGCTGCCGCCCATACTGTCGAGCACGTCGCGCTGGACCGTCAGCGCCGCGATGTTCTGATTGATTTCCTTCCGGAGAGAGACGCCCTCCTTGATGGTCTTGAAGTGGATAAAGGCCTCGTCGCTGGCCTTCACCACATCGGCGAATGCCTCGCGAGCCTCTTTGCCGAAGCCTTCCATCCAGTAGGCTGCCTCCTTGAGGCCGCCAATCAGTTTTGGGATTTCCATCAGGGCAAAGGCCCCAAGCATCAGTGGGCCAAGCGAGGAGATCGCGGGAATCATCTCCGCCACCGCGCCCGTGACGGCGCGCGGCAGATGGATGCCCATCTCTTCAGAAAGCAGTTTGACGCTTTCGCGGTTCGAGAGCAGGCTTTCGTTCATCAGGCCCGCAGCGGCTTTCGAGCGGTTTATTCCCTCGTCATAAGCCGAGCTCATGGCCTTGTTGTAGTCGCGGATTTGCGCCTGCACCGCGCCCACGCTCTGCCCGGTCTCTTTGGCAAACCGCTCGACGCCCGCGCTGCCCTTGGAAGGGTCGGCGTTTATTTCGAACAGCAGGCCGATTACATTTGAGGAACCCATCGTACCTCCTAGGCCAGAAAGGTCTCAGCGATAGATAACCGAGATAGAAACAGGTGCATTTGCACCGTAGCTCGAACACGCGAACGCGAACTGAGTGTAGAGCCCGAAGCCTAGAGCCGCCGTTGCGCTCACATCTCCGGCTGTAACCCCGGACGAGGTTGGAGCCTGCGCGATAATCGTCCAAGCATTCACCGCCCCACTGCTCACGGTGACAGAAGCGGCTGAACCCAGCGTTAGCCAGGTCGCGCCGTCATAAGTGGTCTGAGCCTGAACAGTGCAAGTGCCGCAACTCCCCGACACAGTTCCAAAGGTCCAAATGACTTGCGCCTCATGCGCCGATGTGGAAGGCGTCGCTGTGCTCTGCGCACTCTGCCCTGCAATCGCAATCGCAGGAGTATCCACTATCACCCCTACAGGTCTCGGCTGCACGTTCGCCGACTGCGGCGCGGGCGCAGCTCCAACCAAAGGCAGCACCAGGCATAGTGCCAAACCACAAACGAGGAGAAGTGCCCCGAGCGCCGTCGAAGACTTTCCGCTAATCATGTCACGCATTTTCATCCCCATTTGAGTATCCCTTCTCTATTCACTCGAAAAAACGCAGGAGGCTAGGTGGCGCTAGCCTCCTGCAACCGACCCGCTGAGTCCCCGAAATGGGAGGGACTCAGTGCACGTAGAGGCAGGCTCACCATTTGACCCTGTTCTGAGCAGGGCGGAGGAGGAAAGCCTGCCGGGTCGCCTTAACCAACTGCTAGGGCGCAGTGATGACCCCTTCATCCGCCATTTCCCACGCTCCCTCCACAGTAAACTCCATCAAATCGCCGGGCTGGTGAAATTCTCCCACCAGCGGGCCGCTGATGTTCCCAGTCACCCTTACCTTAACCCGCAGTCCACTTTCAAACTTGACAGTGTTCTGAGGTGCAGCGCTCTGGCGCCTGCCGGCCTGAGAGTGTCGGTCATTGTCCAGCCAAAAGCGATGGTCCGCACGATCCTGTGTGAGGTCTTCGCCAAACACGATCTCAATTGGAGCCAGCTTCTTCTGTTCGGCGGCCGCCTTCACTCGCTCAAAAGCCTCCAGCGTCATAATGCGAGGCCACAACCGACGCCAGGGCGCTCGCGACGTGGGTGCAGCATAGTCGTCTGCGAGCAACTCTTGAGCTTCATCGTCAGCCAAGCAAATCACCTCTCCGAATCCGTAAATGCCGTTATGTGCCAGGGTCTCGGCGACAGCCAAATGCTCGGCTCGCACGATATACGGTTTCCCGCCTTTCGGCTTTCCCAAAAAATGCCCTACCCACCGCTCGCTTAACGCTCCAACATCTTCAGGCAGTGAAGCGAGCAGGGCATCGAACCTTACCGAGTCAAGGCCGTCTGAGGGAAGCGCAAGCTCAAGCGGCTTCACGGCCTCCGTCAGGTCGGCTGTCTGTTGCTCCCGCCCCTTCAAAAGTTGGCGGAGTTGCGTAACCGCTGCGTCTATCTTTAGGTCCGTCTGACTCCGCGCACGCGCAATCGTTTGCACTTTCCTTTGGCACTCGGCCCGCGCCTCTAACTCGGCAGTGCTTGGAGTCAGTTGAAGGACAGCTTGCTCTCGCGCCCTGGCCGCTTCCTCGTAACCTTTTAGGGTTTCCCGGTGAGCCCCGATCTCTATTCGTTTTTGAATGAGATTTTCGTGGATAATCGAACTGCCAGCGGTAGAGATGTCGGTGTCTTGCAGCCGGGTTGCGTCGGCCTCCAACCGCGCCAGCGTCCTTTCTTCCGCCGCTTTCATTCCCTCGATTCGCCGAATCTCAACCCACAGTTGGGCCTCTCTCACCAGCGAGGCTCGGCTTCGCGTGCTGTATGCCGCGTCAGTTTTCGTCACGGTTTCCCTCCTCGGCCGCGTGGTACGAAAGTTAAACAACAATTGAAATCTCCTCGCGGTATCTCCGGAGCAGATCGGGGTTGGACTTACAGACCTCACTGAGAGCCACAGCGAGGGAGACGTGATTCAGTCTCGCGTAGGCGTTCATTTCGGAGGCCAGGGCCGCTGAGGCGCGCGGCTCTGGCAGCTCGCCCTGCACTGGCATAGTGTCAGACCAGTATTCGTCCCATAGCGAACGGTTCTTTTCAATCATCCCGGAAAGCGCCTCGCCCATCGGGAGCCCGTTTTCTTTCGCATACTCTGCGACTCCAACGGTGAATATGCGCTTGAGGATCTCCGTCCTGTTGCTGCCGGTCCAAACTTTTCGTGCCATTTTATCCTCCATCGCGGGCGCAGCCAGTCTCACTCCCGAGGGCGTCCGCCGCGACAACTCCCTAACCTGCTCGCAGTACTCCTTCCACAAGTCCGGGTTGGCCTCGCAGAATTTTTGAAGCGCCTGGCTCGGGGGAAGCCTTGCCTCTTCCGCGTAGCGCTGCACGGCCACCGTGAAAATCAATTCAAGCGCGTCCATCCTCGTACCAGCCTGCACAGATGTCCGCATTTTGTTCCCCGGCACCGTGAAACTCAACTCGAGCGTGTTCATTCGCCCTCTATCTCCCCTTCGCCCTTGTCAGGCCCGGGCAGCGCCGCCGATTCAACCGCCGCGATAACGTGGCCTCCGAAATCCCAAGATTCTTTGCTGCCAACTTCTGTGTGCCGAACAGCCGCACAGCCTCGCACATGATCTGCTCTTCGATTTCTCTAAGCGGCCTCGGCAGGGTTATCGACAGTGACAGTCTCACACCCTCTCCGTTTCCTTAGCCGCTCCTTCGATTCGGCGATTCAACCAGCGTCCCAACGAGCGCCGCAAATAGCGAAGGTGGCGGCGATGGTTATTGCCGGACAGCCACAAGAAGGGAGGCCCGCCCCCAGCTTTCCTCCACTCGCGTAGGGTGTCGAGCGAGACTCGCAAAAATCGCGCGATCTCACGGTTCGTGAGTAAGTCCGGTTCAGGCAGCTCGAAGTCACCAAACTGGATTTTTGCCAGGATTCCGAGTTTTGCCAGCCGTACTTCGACTTCCCGCCTCACTGCATCCTTTCCTTCAGGTGGACTCCTCAGTACCTGGAAGCGGTGGGACACCGCTTGTTTTCGCCTCCTGGCGCTCTGTAGGGCCATCCCTCGAAGCCACCGGGAAAACCGATTGACGCTTGCGCGGCCATCTCCGATTCTTGTCTCTCTGGCGATGTTCGGCGCTGAAATAGATTTGGGTTGAGCGTTTCGGCTGGAATTCCTGTTGGCATGGGCAAATGCATTTCATCCATTCGCGCTCTCTGAGGATTCCTCCAAATGACCCGTCAGGCGACCAAGAACTTTCCCGAGAATGCTAACACCCGCATAGAAATGAAGATTTGCCAGCGCTCGTTTGCGAAATGCTTCGATGGCTGCTTCCCACTTCTCCTTGTCATCCCGTGACGCACCAAGCCCTGCGTAGGGCTCTGCATAATTGCCGACAGGCATCCAGAGGCCGCTCCCCCTTGCCGCTGTCGCTTCTGCCGTTAGAATCTCAAGAACGATACCAATCCAGGCAGAGACAGGGGCCTGAACCAACGGGTCGTAGCGCAACAACCTGCCCATATACAAGCCGGCAGACCATGGACCCACCTCTTTCGGCGAGTAGTCGAGCAGCATTACGTGGCCTTTGAATTCCTCCCGCCAATCCGAACCCTCGACCGATGCATCAAGGATGATAAGGCCGCTGGGACAACTGGCAACTCCTGGCGAGCTCTTCTCGACCGACAGACATATCGCGGTGGAAGGGTTTGGAATGAACTCCGCAGGAAGAGGAACTGGACGCTCCATGTTTTCTCTCCCTTGTTCGGTCTGGCGGAATCGAGGAACCTGAATGATTTCGCCTTCCGCCGCCGGACCGGTCCGTCCACCCATGATCTTTGCAGCAGCAGAGAGAATCGCCTCCTCGGTTAGCCCGGCTTGCTCAAAGAAAAAACGGAAATCATCAGAGCTGCGAGTGAGGCCAGGTGTGTTTATGAGGCGAAGATACATCTCGGGTGAGGGAAGGTCGCGACCCGCCTCCCAGGACGAAACCATGGGCTGAGTCACCTCAAGCTGTTTCGCAAACTCAGCCTGAGTTTGTTCCCCTCGCAGTGCTCTGATTCGCCTTGCGACCTCGGCATCCCTCTTCATTTTCCTCTCTCTCACTTTTCTCTTGACACTCATTATCTACATTCCTTATACTGCTACATTAGTTCTATGTATATACCGAAGATGAAGCAAAAAATCGGTACAGCGTCATTTCCCGATGAGGCTCTTAGAAACCTCGTTACCCGGATTATAAAGGACTCCGGCATCAGCCGGACAGAAATCGCAGAAGAGCTGACTCTACGTGTCGGGCAGCCAATTTCAAAGCGGATGCTTGACGATTGGACGGCTGAGTCTAAGAAGCGGGCTAAATTGCCAGCCTGTTACATACAGGCCCTCTGCGAGATCACAAACGATAGCCGATTGCAGAGGCACCTGCTCAGTGAGCGCCTCCGAGAGCTCCTCTGCCTTGGAGAGAGCGCCGAAAAGGTGATCTTGCACAACGAGGCTAGGCGGTCAAAACGATGAGTGAAGCGGAATGGGTGACACCCGAAGAGACAAAGGACGCCGAGCGCATCTCGCGACGCGAAGTTTACCGCCGAATGGACCCCGGACACCCTCACAGGCTGATATGGAAGGAAAGGGAAGACGGCCAGCAGGGAAGACTGATTTACCGGTCTAGTGTCCTGTATCATAAATGTCTTTACTAATCGACAGGGTTGCTGCATACTGGATTCACTATGCCGTTGCCTGCCGCACCCGCTCTTCGTCTGACACTCTCTCAGCGCGACGAACTTGTCCAAGTC
>JBEKLY010000201.1:0-14838 GCA_050010015.1 Terriglobia bacterium | reverse complement strand
ATCGTTCATCATTCCTCTTCGAGGTAAAACCACCGACTGGAGAGCCGGATGCGGGAGATCCGCCAGTCCGGTTCGGAGGGAGGGGGATTCGAATTCAATCGTTTCTCCCTACCCCTATCTCACGTTTAGCCCCTGCGGGGCTGATCGTCGGCATGCCGCCGGCCAGGAGCAACGACTTGGAGCAGGTTCGTTTCATTTTCTGGGAATTATTGAAGATCCTCGGGGTGTCGTTTCTCAGCCTGCTGGCTGTGAAAGGAGTGGCGAGCCTGAAGGTATCGGAGAACCACGTGCTGGTGAGCCGGCTGGCTCGAGCCAAAGTGCTCCTGTATGCCCTCGTGCTGGCTATGGCGGTTTTCGGCGCCTGGAATTTCGGCTACGATATCGCTGCGGAAGTCTATTACCGGTCCAGCTTGAGCGATACTCAGCACACGAGCGCGGCAAAAAACTACCTCAACGCGCTTCAGGCGGTCCAGTTGCGGCCGGGGGCATTGCGTTATTGGCAAGCGCTCGAGTCGACCAAATTCGCTCTTGGCCAATGGGCTTCGGTGGTAGATGACGCGTCTGCCATGGAGCGGGTGGCGGGCCGTGAGTTGGACGAAGTGGATTCGTATCGAATCGCAGTCAGCCTGTATTATCTGGGGCGATACGATGAGGGCCTGCGCATCACCGAACGTCTGATCCGTCAGAATCGGCTGTATCTGCCACCTCTGATTCTCCAGGGACATATCCTGATAGCCCAAAAACAGTATGGCGAAGCCGAGCGCCTCTTCGGATCTGTGCTTAACGTACTTCCCACTGACCAGCTTGCTGTGGAAGGCCTGGCGCACGCCTACTTTCTGGAAGGGAACCGCCGACAGGCTCTCAAGGTTCTCGAGGACACGTCCAGGTTCCCGTTTCCCGTGGAAGCGCGACAGAGGTTCGAGGCGCTGAAAGGCCTCTATGGCCAATAACCGCCGGCTGATAATTCATCCGCGCCTGGAAGATCTGGTGGCGCTGGCTTTTTTCCTGCTCATTTTGTGCTTCCGGCTCATTTTTCGCGGGGCCGCGCATACCAGCCTGAGCCCGGCCGACGTCCTGATAATCATTCCTGCCATGACCCTGCTTATAGGAAAGGAATTGGTCCACTATTTCGTGGGCGGGAAGCAGGAGTCGTCCGCTTCCTCGGCTGACCCGTTGACTTTCGTACGGCCTTACTGGGAAATCGTCAGAGACTGGTTTCCGTTCCTGGCCATATTGTTGATGTACTACTCGCTCTGGGGCGATACGACGCACCTGCTGGTGCGGCACGACTGCGACGGGGAATTGATTGCTCTCGACCAGCGGTTATTTGGGTTTCAGGCCAGCGTGGCCATTCAGCGCTTCATAACGCCCGGGCGGACGGCCTGGATGGAGTTCTCCTACTTCTACCACGTCCTGAACATTCCCCTGGTCGGCTGTTTTGTGTACCTCTGCCGCCCCCGGGCGCGCTTCCGGGAAATGATGAGCGGCCTGATGGTGGTGACGTTCCTGGGGCTTCTCGGCTACATCCTGGTTCCCGCCGTCGGTCCCCTTTATAGCCTGCGCGACGTTTACACCGTCTCGCTCAGTCAGCCGATTGCCTTCTTTAACCAGCAACTCGCTTTCATGGATCTGGCCCGAATTCATCGCGACGTTTTTCCCAGCATGCACGTGGCGATTTCCTTCCTGGTGTGGCTCTATGCCTGGCGCAACTCGCGGGCCCTCTTCTGGGCGGTCTCTCCGCTGGTCTTGAGCCTCTGGGTCTCGACCGTTTACCTCCGCTACCACTACCTGATTGACGTGGTGGCCGGCCTTGTGCTGGCTCCCGCGAGTTTCTTCCTCGCGAACTGGTTATTCAAGCGCTTCGGAAGTCCGCCAATTCCTGTACCTCTGCCGGCGAAGTGGGCGGAAAGGCTGGCTCAAATTGGAGTTGATGAATAGGCTAGTTTAAGCCATGGTTCTGCATCAAAGTCCGGCGCCCCCTGAGAGCGACTCCGATCGGACGCCCAAGCTCGGCCTGGGCCGGTTGGCCACGCAGGAACTGCTCGCGCTGCTGATTGTGATCGCAGGTCTGCCCTATGTGAATTCGCTGTGGAATGGCTTTGTCCAGGACGATAACCGGCAAATCCTGGGAAATCCCTACCTGCGCAACTTTTCACACTTGCGGGAGATCTTCGCAACCAACGTGTGGTCGTATGTGGGCGCACAAGGCACGACCAATTATTACCGCCCGCTCATGACGCTCGGTTATCTGCTGTGTTACCAATTATTCGGACCGATGGCCTACGGGTACCATCTGGCCAACCTGGTTTTGAACGCCGCGGTGGTCTGTCTCGTCTTCCTCGTTACTGAACGTGCTTTCCATAACCGAACCTTGGGATTTGTGGCCGCGGTCATCTTCGCCCTCCATCCGGTGCATAGCGAGTCCGTGGACTGGATCGCCGCGGTAACCGATCTCCAGCTCACGTTTTTCTACCTGCTTACATTCTGGTTCTTCTTGCGGGTGATCCCCTCGTCAGTACGTAGCGCGGGCGTCTCGCCCGCGGTCGGTGGAGCGTCTCGCTCCACCATCGGCGCGGGCAGGATACCCGCGCGCCAGCAGGCGGGACGCCTGCGCTACATCGTGCGGAGGGGATCAAGGGTTGGTGCCGCGGAACTGGGCATGGTCTTATGCTTCGCGTTGGCGCTGCTGGCCAAAGAGCCGGCGGCGACGCTGCCTTTCCTGGCGACCTTTTATGAACACTTTTTGCGTGACGACCGGGCCGAAACAACTCTCGGGCAGAAGATATCCCGTTATCTGAGTTTGTGGCTGATTGACATCGCGTATCTGTTATTTAGAATTCGCATCTTTGGCGGGCTAGCGCCGGTCTTACAGTTGCCGAAGATCAGCCGGCGCGAAGCCTTTTACTCTTCCTTCGCCCTTATCGCGCAATACGTTTGGAAGATCTGCTGGCCGGTAAATCTCTGCGGCTTTTACACATTTCACAAGAGCCTTTCGCTGTTCGAGCCTCGAGCGGTCGCGGGGCTTGTGGTGCTGGGACTGTGCCTGTGGGCGTTTGTTTATTCCTGGAACAGGGAGCGCCTTATCTCCTTCGGCCTTGTGTGGTTTTTCCTGAACCTCGCGCCGGTTCTCAATGGGCGTCTGCTGGGCGCTAACGTTTTTACCGAACGTTACCTTTATCTTCCTTCACTGGGTTTCTGCTGGATTGTGGCGTGGGGAGGGCAGGCGATCTGGATGAAGCTTGCGGGACAACGCTCTGCTCGCAGGCCCTATGCCGCAGGCTTGGTTATAATCGCCGCCCTTTGCGTTCTCAGGATCGTCACTCGCAACTGCGTCTGGCGGGATGACGCGACGTTCTACCAAACCACCCTAGCCGCGGAGCCCGACGCCATCGCGCTGCGGATCAACTTGGGCGCGGTATACTGGAACTCGGGGTCCCCGGTTCTGGCCGAGGCGGAGTGGCGCGAGGCGTTGCGGCGCTCCCCTGATCACTGGCTGGTCCTGAACAACCTGGGACTCGTCGCGGAGCGGAAAAAACTCTACGAGGAAGCCATTGAGGATTTCGAGCGCTCTATTCGGCTGCGGCCAAATTATGCCGACTCCCACATGAACCTGGGGCGGACATATGCCGTAACCGGCGCCGATGACAAAGCGGAAGCGCAGTTGAAAGCTGCGGTGGCCCTGGCCCCTCTCTACGTTCCGGCCCGGAATGAGCTGGCGGAATTCTATTTCGCCGCCGGCCGCTTTCGAGAAGCAGAAGCGCAGTACCGCCTTTCCGTGACGAGCGGCGGCACCTTAGGGGCCTGGAATTCGCTGGGTGACATTTATAGTCGATGGCGCCGGTGGCCAGATGCCGAGCACGCCTTCCGGCAGGCGTTGGCTTTGGACGCGTTTGAAAGCCACGCGCACTTTGGACTGGGCGCGGCTCTGGAGGCAGAAGGCCGAGGCAGGGAAGCTCTGCAAGAATACACGGCCGGCCTCGAGACGGACCCCAGGAATCCGGCAGCCCTCGAGGCGGTGGAGCGATTAAAGAAAACGCCACGATGATCGAGAAGGCACAACATCGGGTGATCGGGAGATCGGGAGATCGGGTGAACAAGAACCGTCTCCTGATCAGTTCGTCCGATGATCGTCCTGGCAAAACCTCTCCCATTGAGAGCTGCTCACCCGATCACCCGATCACCCGATCACCCGATTGGCCGATTCGCGCCACGTGTTTCATTGTTGCCTTATTACTCGTCCTCCCGGTCAACCTCCGTCCCTCTGCCCTTTGGGGGAGAGGGTGGCCCGCAGCCGGCGCTTTCATCAGCCGGGGCGGGCCGGGTGAGGGGGTTGTCGGTCCGAGCCCGGCAGTCGACAGCGGAGATGCGTCCCTTGACGACTTCGTCCGCCAGTTCGAGTCGAGCTATCATGCGGTCAAGACGATTCGCGCTGACTTCACGCAGACCTACGTTACGGAGGGCAGAACGCAGAGTGAGTCCGGAGTGGTCTATTTTGCGCGCGGCGGATTGATGCGGTGGGACTACCAGAGGCCGCAATCGAAGCTGTTCTTCTCCGATGGCAAAACGCTCGAACTTTACGTGCCGGAGGAGAAACAGCTAACCCGCACCGCCCTCAAAGCGAGCGACGACATTCGAGTCCCGTTTCGCCTCTTGCTTTCCAGGCTCGATTTGCGGCGCGTCTTTTCACGGATCGAGTTTGCGCCCGACGCGCTCCAGCACCCGACTGAGGACCGCGTCCTGCGCGGCTATCCCAAAAAGGCATTCCAGGAGGATTATCGACAGGTGCTCATGGAAGTAAGCCCCGAATTCGACATCCGTCGGCTGCTCGTGACCCTTCCCGACCAGAGCACCATGGAATTTGACTTCGATCACATCGAACGGGATGTGCCGCTCGGCCGCTCTTTGTTCCAATTCACTCCGCCGCCCGGGACGGAAGTGATCGACCAGCATTGAGCGCCAAGCCGAAAGTACTTGCTTGACGAGGCTCGGTTTGAGCACCTAAAATAGTGGTATGCGTGACTGACGTGCCGAGTTTAGGAGCCGCCTATGAAAATCGGACGGCCGACATATCGTGGGGTGGCCATCGTCAACCCACTCAAGGCAAAGAGTATGGGCATCGAGTAGTTTTTTCCTGATCGTATAAGAAAGTAAGCTCCGCAGCACTGCCAAGTTCACTATAACTTATTATATTTCAGAGAGTTATCAGCACTCGATATTTTGGTCATCAAGCTGCTCTGGTCTTTTGCGTCGATATATCTCCAAGTGGGTCAAAACGGAGGCAAAACCCATGGACGTGCGAAGGTACGGACAGGTAGCAAGTGCGACACTGGTCTTTTGCTTGGTCTTCTTGAGCGCAGGGTGCGCGACCAAGAAATACGTGCAGAACTACACTCACGACAATATCAAGCCACTCGAAGTCAAACTCGATAATACCAACAAGCAGGTGGCTGAAAACGGGGAACGGATTACTGACCTGGACCGCAAAACGGAGAAGGGTATCTCCCAGGCTCAATCCTCTGCGGATGAGGCCAATCAATCCGCCAGCAAGGCCCAGCAGTCGGCGGTGGACGCTCGGGGACTCGCACAACAGGGAGTTTCAGACGCCGCTTCGGTGAAACAGGAACTGGAAAACGCGGACAATTTTCAGTCTGTCAAAAAGGCCACGATTCTGTTCGGAATCAACAAGAGCAAGCTGACTCCGGAAGATACCGAAACCCTGGATAGTCTCGCGCAAACCGCGACCGGTATGAAGCACTACGTCATTGAGGTTCGAGGATTCACGGACAGCCGCGGTCCGAAACCCTACAACCTGCAGCTCAGTGAACAGCGAGCTGACGCTGTGGTGCGTTACCTCACGCTCGACAAACAGATCCCGTTGGTACGTATTTACCAGGCCGGCTACGGCATCGACGATCCTGCCGCTCCTAACAAGACGCGCAGTGGACGAGAGCAGAATCGTCGTGTCGATGTGAGCATATTGGTGCCGCAGTCTTCCGCTGCAGCGGAGCTCCAACCAGGGCAAACCCCGGGTTCCGAGTCTCAATCGCAGCAGACACCCACCACAACCACTCCTCAATAATAAGCGCCGGGTTAACGTAGAAAACCGCAGAGTCTCGGAAGAACGAGACTCTGCGGACCTGAGAGGAGCTCTCGCGAGCGAAAGCTGTTGGTGTGTCATTGCGAGGAGCCACGTGACGAGGAATCTCGCAGTGCCGTTGCTTTCAAAGCGAGATTCCTCGCTCGGGTGTTTCTAAATTTCCGGCGAGCCTTTTCGACCTGACTCCCTTATCGTGCCGCCTCGCCGTCGAGACAGTTGTGTTCAGCTCCGCTGCCGAGCCCCAAAGGGGCGATCTATCACAGCCCAGGCCAACGGCCTGGGTCAGCGATTCCGGCCCGTTTAGATTGGGTCAGCCCTGAAAGGGCGGAATAGAATAATTCCCATGCCGCAATCTTTGTCCCCACTGTACATCGCTCTCGCCGTCGGCACCAAGCACCGCGAACCCACGCGCCGGAGGCGAATTTCGCCCCTACAGGGCTTCGAGAATGCAGGCGCGACGTTGACCCAGGCCGTTGGCCTGGGCTGTGATAGATCGCCCCTTTGGGGCTTAAGACAGACACAGATGTGACCTTCTGCCTTCACGTGGCCGAGAACGGCCATGCCGCAAACAAGGGCGATGAAAATGTAGAAACTCTAGGGTGCGATTCCTCGCGGAGTTTACCCTGAGCACGCACAGCGAGATTCCTTCACTTCGTTCAGGACAGGCTCTTCGCGGAGTTTACCCTGAGCACCCAGAGCGGGATTCTCCGCTCCGCTCAGAATGACAAGCGAAGGGCTCAGAATGACAAGCGAAGGAATCAGGATGACAGCGAAGGGCTACCGCCATTTCCGGAATGGGGATGAGGAAGGCGCTTTTAGCGCCGGTTCAAGACATGCAGAAACAGCGTCAGGTAACGCCTTGCGCTGCTGGTAATGAGGAAGTGCTCCCGCACATAGGCATGTCCCTGCTGTCCCAGTCTCTCGGCGATGGCCGGGTTGGACAACAGGAAACGGATCTGATATGCCGTCCCCTCTATAGAATGGGCAAGTAGACCAGTGTGTTTGTGGATGATCTGCAGAGGGATTCCGCCTACCGCCGAGGCCACGACGGGCTTGCTTTTCCAGAGGCCCTCCGTAACCGTCAGGCCGAAGCCCTCGCGCAGACTCTTTTGAATGATGACGGTCGAACCCCTTTGTAGGGCATTGATCTCGGTGGCGCTCCAGGGGGGCAAATTGAGGATGTGGACGTCCGGGTCATTCCCGACGGCTTCGCGAACTTCGGCCAGCACTTCTTCGCCCTCCGGGTCGTCGCTGGCCCCTCCCCCTGCCAGGACGAGTTGGCAATCGAAATAGCGCTTTACGATCTGAAAGGCACGCACAACGCCCAACGGGTCTTTGAGCCTGTCGAACCGTGAGATTTGCGTGAGGATGGTACGCTGCGGGTCGATGCCGAAGCGCTCCAATGTGCTTCTAACCAGCTCGGGCTCCAATTCACGGTTTTTCTCGGAGAGCGGGTCAATGCTGGGGTAGAAAAGATACTGAGGTACGGGCAGGTGCCGGGCGAATTCGGCCGAGGAGAAGATCGCGCCGTCGTAGCGGTTGACCCACGGTTCCAGAAATCCCCAGACCGTAGGATTGGGGTGAGAGAGGTCGATGTGGCATCGCCAGATCCAGTGGCCGAAATGTTCCCGGCGAGCGCGAATGAGCGCCACGGGTTGAGGGTCATGAATGACGATAAACTCGGCCTCCATTTGAAGCCGCAAGAGATTCTGCTCGTTGTAAGCGAGAAAGGTGTCAAAGCTCTCCGGCGGCATGGTGTAAGGCCCGCCGTGCAAAGCGTTATGGAAGGCCTTGGTGATTTCATAGAAGTCGTTGCCGCCGGTGATGACTTCCCAGCGGATGGCGAGCCCCAGTTCTTGCAGGATGGGAATCAGCCGGTTGAGCATTTCGGCGACGCCCCCACCCATCGCCGTGGAGTTCACCATCTGCACCGTGCGCATCTGAAGCCGGGAGGCCAAAGTCCGCAATTCGGCTACTTCCGGCTCACCGAGGACGGGAGTGTAGTCGTCCAAGCGGATCAACAACGGGATGGGCATCGTCTCGCTCATGAGTCCAATTCCTTCTCCACCAGGCTGATAATTTTCTCCAGAGCGCTTTCGAGCGTGTTGGTATAGATGTCAATGCGGTTGACGCGCCGGGCGAGCGCCGCTAAATCGAGGCAACTCTCCAGCCAATACGAAAAGTCGTTGGTGCGCAACTGAAGTCGCAGGCGAGAAGCAATGAAATGGAAATGAAATGCCGCATGGCTCAGTTTTTTCAAGCCGTCTCGAAACTCCCGGAGCGTCGAAGCCTCGAGTTGCAGGGGCACCTCGACACCAAGAGCCTCGTAGAAGTAGAAAGGCTCGAAAGCTGACTGCTCGGCCTGCTGTGGGTTTTGCTCGCAGTACTCGGCCACGAGCCGTCTGAGGTCGGCTCGCAATTCGGCTAGTGAAAGGTAGTCTCGAATATCCAGGGAGGCAAGATGCTCCGCCAGTTCGGGTCGATTACACGACGCCAACGCCCACTGGGCGAAATCGTTGGAGAAACCCCGGGTGAGAAAGTGGTGGGTGCTCAAGGTCTGGAAAGTGTGGTTGAAAATTGAAGCGTCGCTGCACGTCTCCAGACCCTGCTTGAGTTGGGTCAGGTTAGTTGCCACCTCGTTGGCGATCCGCGACAGGTAAGACACGGTCTTGAATTGAAACGGCTGTTCAGCCTTCTTCAAGTGAATTCGGCCTCCAATCTCGACGCTACACATGCCGCATGGTGTCCTTGGCATCGACGTGGGGCTTAGGCCGGAACTGGGAAACCAGCAAATCGCGCGCCAGATCCCGCGCGCCCAGGCCAAAGGCGATAGCCGCAGCCGTAACCAGACCTCCGAAGGTAATTGCGAAGGTGACGATAATTGTGGTGCGGCCGATCCCCAGCTCATCGAGGGCCGCTACGACGGTCACCACCATAACAAAGAAACGCGTCACACCTGCCAGCAGGCGCGCCGGACGCAGGTTCTCATTCACGGCGGCGATCAGAACGCTGCGTCCCAGAAAACGGCTCACCAGCACGCCCACAATCAAGATCAGCACCGCGGCCAGAAAATGCGGCAGATAGAGGAATGTCTTCTCCACAAGGTTGCGGGTTAGGGGCGTGCCCAAGGCGTTCAGGCCTGCGAGTAAAGCCGTCAGCACGATCAAGCCGCGCACGATCTCACCCGCGAGGTAGGAACACGACCGAGCCAAGCCACTTCGTTCCACCACCATTCCCACTCCCAGCCGGTCGCAAAGGCGGTCGAAGCGCAAGGCGCGCAGCACGCCGTAAACGGCTTGCTTGGCCAGCCATCCTACAACCAATCCCAGCAGGACCAGAACCAACATGCCGAGGAGGCTGGAAAGACTAGCTAGGGCCTGTTCGCCGAGCTGGCGGAGCGGCCCCCAAACGATTCTTGTCCACATTCCCTCCATGACTTCTCACCTCTTTTCCCGGCTTGCTTGCGGCCACTGGCTAATGAGATAAGGTTTAAATTGCTCATACACCAGGCACAGTCTCTCAATCCGGTGTTCCGCCAGCGCATCGGAGCCGCTCTCGGTCTGGCGAGCAAAGGAGGCCACCCAACCCAGGTAGAGCGGCGCGAGTGATTTCAACAGGTGTTCGCGGTCCATGACGCGCCGGTGATAAGCAAGCGCCAGATCGTAAATCAGACTCACCCAAAGCTCGTCCTCGAGCGAGAACTGATCCGGCGGGGCGGCGGCGCAGGACTGAAGGCCGCTAATCTCTTTTGGCGAAAACACACGTTCGTAAACCGGCAGAAGGTCGCGCACCCCTTGCTGGAACGAGGCCAGCGTGTGTTGGACGTTGATCGAGGCCGGCTCGGGCTCGCCCCCGAGAGGCGATCCCAGTAGTGGCACCGGCAGAGATCCCAACACGTTGCGCCATGCCACATCGTGAGTCTCCATCAGGTTGAAGACCGAGCCTACGACCTGAACCAGCACTGCACTCAAGTCCAACTCCTGGTCCTCTGTCTCATGGATCTTTGCGCCCAAGTGCGTTTGGCAAACCTTGAAGTTGCTCGCCACGGCCGTGGTGGTCATCCAGATATCGATGCCATAGCGCGCCACGTCGGAGTTCCACACCTGGTCTTTTAGAAAATGGCTTGCCAAGCGCCCAGAAATCCCGAATTCCCCGCCGATCGGCTGGCGGATGCGACGGCCGTACAGCGCGCGCGTGAGCGGGTAGACGATGCTGTTCGTCATCGTTCCGTCATATTTGTGGCGCTGGTAATAGGGAGCCACAAAATCGAAGTCCAGCGACAGGATCGGCTCCAAGAGAGACTTGAACCATTCCGGCGTAACGCTCGTCACGTCCGGGTCCACCACTACCAGGGCCCGGGCTTGACCGGCCTTGGCGGTTTGGAAGAGTGTGCGGAGGGCACTGCCTTTGCCCGGCAATCCATGGTAAGGCGTCGTCAGGCGGTGCACGGGCTCGAGCGGGTATCGCACCCTCAGCAGCATGTCGGAGTCCGTGTGGATCTTCTCGACAGCCTCCGACGTGCCGTCGTTCGAATCGCCGTCGGAATTAACAATCAGCGCTTTGCGATTCCCAAAATAGCTCGCCAGGCCCGCCTGAGCAGTTTTGATGACCCGGCCGATGGTTGCGACATTGTTATAACTGGGGATGCCCACCACCAGCTCGAGCGGCCCCAACCCTTCCACCGTTTCTTCAATTTGTTCGGCCAGAATTGCCTCTGCCAACGTTTCCTACCTCAGTACCGGGCCTGTTCGCGGCGGGCGAAGAAAGCCTCTTCACTTGGGGTTGTATCCGGGACAAGCCGGGGAGCAGCCGGGGGGGCGTGCCGTGCCGCTTCAGCGTCACCCTGAGAGTCGAGGCGGATCTCGCTAAGCCCCGAAATCAGATCTGCCGCCCAGCGATAGATATTGAATTCCTTCACTACCTGCCGCAGTCGATGCATCCGAGCGCTTCGTTCCAGAGGGTCCATCTCTAAAGCAACATGCATGGCGTCCGCCAATTGTTCCGTGTCGTAAGGGTTGACGATCAGAGCGTCTCGCAATTGGTGGCTGGCGCCGGCGAACTGGCTCAGGATCAGAGCTCCCTGGTCGTCGTCGCGCGCGGCAATGAACTCCTTCGATACCAGATTCATGCCGTCATGCAGGGAGGTGACCATGCACAGGTCTGCAGCCTTGTAATATTTCTGGATTTCCTGATGGGTATGGTGCCAGGGCAAGTAAATGATCGGCCGCCAATGGTTGGTTTGGAAACGCCAGTTAATGCGCCCGACTTCCGCCTCGACTTCTCCTAAGAGGTCGTGATAGCGCTTGATGTGCGTGCGGCTGGGCTCTCCGATCTGCACCAGGCAAAAGCGGCCGCAGTACACCGGATACTTTTCTAAGAAGCGTTCCAGGCCGCGGAAGCGTTCGATGATCCCCTTGGTGTAATCGACTCGTTCCACGCCGATACCCATGAAGGTGGCTTCCACTCCATGCTCGCGCAGCAAAGCTCCCCGGGCCACATAGGGCGAGTCGCTCTCCCGCGCCTCTTGTTCGGCGGCCCCTGCGAATGCAACACTGATGGGGTAGGGGCGCACCTGGGTTACGTGGCCGCCGCGTTCAACTGAGAAACGCTCCCAGTTCACCCGTGACTCGAGGGCCCGGTCGACGGTTTGCAGAAAGTTGTTGCAATGCGACTGGGTGTGAAACCCCAGCAAGTCAGCACCCAGCAACCCATCCAGCAATTCGCGCTGCCACGGGCAAATCCCGAAAGCTTCCGGGTTAGGCCAAGGGATGTGCCAAAAAATAGCCAACCGGGCGTCCGGGCGTTCCTTCTTCACCAGGCGCGGCAGCAGGGCGAAATGGTAGTCCTGAAGCAGCACGAAGGGTTCGTCGGCCCCGGCCATTTCCTCGAGCAGTGCCTTCCCGAACTTCTGATTCACAGCCTGGTAATGCTCCCAATCCTTCTCGCGAAAGGTGGGACGTGTGTGGGCAATGTGGCAGAGCGGCCAGAGGCCTTCGTTGGAGAAGCCGAAGTAGTAGCCTTCTTCCTCCTCTTTGCTCAGCCAAATTCGTTTGAGCGTGTACTGGGGGTTGTCGGGCGGAACCCGCAGGCAATCGCGCTCGTCCACGGCATCGCGGTCGGCGTCTCCAGACCCGTGCGCCAGCCACGTTCCCTGGCAAGTCCGCAGGATGGGTTCGATCGCAGTCACCACGCCGCTGGCGGGAACCACAACCTCGACCGTCTTGCCTCGGGTGGTGTGCATATAGGGTTCGCGGTTGGAAACGACGAAGAGCGGTTTATCGCCCAGCTTGCTCCGCACGTGGAGTCGCAAACGCTCCGGAGTCCAGAGCGATTCCGCGCTCTCGCGCAGCCGCGCTTCCTCATGGGCTGCTGCCCGCGCGGCTTCGAGACTGTTAGCAAGGTGCGTAACCTCCTGCGCGAGCGGATTAAACAGGTCCCCCTCGGACAGGCTGGGGCGAGGTACTCTCTTTCCGTCCCTTAGGTCGCGGATCCATTTGGCGGTCCGGGCGATGGGACGCAAAATGCTCCAGCGGATGATCAGCAGCGTGGTAAGTACGATAAACAGGGTCTGGATGAGTACGTGTAAGTAGGTTTCCCGCCGCAATTGCGCAGTCTGGTGGTCGATAAAGCTGGCATCATTGAAGATCGCTAATGCCCCGGCCACACCCGATTCACTGTGCAGTGGGAGCACGTAGAGGTAAGTGGGATTCTGGTTAAGCGCGATGAACCCGCCATAACTCGTATCCTGAGCCATCACCTGTTTGATGGTGCCGATTTCTCCGTCGATGTAACTCTGTAGTCCCGCGGTGATCGCCAGACTTGCCGACGTATCGAATACCGCAATCCCCGTCACGCGCTCGCGGTTTCCGAACTGCGTGACGATCTTCTGCAGATTGCTCCGCGAGCGCTTGGTGAGAAGGGGCTCCACATTCGCTCCCAAACTCTCGGCAAGAATCTCAGCACGTTTCGCCAGATCATTCCGCATCCCGCGTTTCTCCGCTCTCTGCTGGATAATGGCAAACACCGCCGAAAGCAGAGTGACGCCCAGGATGAGTGAAACGATCAGGCGCAAGCTTATACGCATAGATTCACCGGCCCCTTCGCCTAGAAAAGGGTGGCTTCAAGAAATACATCGCCGGGGTTCTGGGGACGTCGTACGTGATTCTCATTCGCTCGGGGGGCCACAGGCCCATGGGTGCTCCTCGGAATGACAGCGAACCGAGTTCTCACACAGACTCTTCAGCCCTGCCTACCTGATTCGATGCTTTGCTGGTGCAAGAATGTTGCAAATCTTGTAAATAAAAGCAAATTGCGTGGAATCATAGACGTACGAATGAAGCCGAATTAGTCGGGCGTGAAAAATTAACCGGGAGAAGAACATTTTTCACTGCAGGACGTAGTTTTGGATCGCGGCTGCGACACCGTCTTCGTCGTTGGCGAGTGTTTTGATCCAACCAGTCTGGTGGATCTCGGGGCAGTGATTTCCCATCAGGACCGGCAACCCTGCGTATTGAAGCATCTCCAGGTCGTTGAAATTGTCACCCAATGCCATGATCTCGCAGGGCTGGATCCCACACCGCTCGGCCCAGATCTTCAGTGAGCGGCCCTTCGAGCAACCGCGGTTAAGTACGTCGAGGATGGAAACATTGGTGGTCAGATACTTCGTCCAGGTGACGTGGATCTTTGACCGGACCGCGGAGCCTTCGAGCAGCGACTCTGCCGGCTCGATGCGCGACGGCGGACCGCCAACCATCACCTGGATGGGGTCGCTGTCCAGCGCTTCCTCCAGGTCCGGGACGAGCCGCAGGCATTGAGGGCTGTTTTGGGTATACCAATTCAGAGGTCCGTCAGCGGCCGCGTTGTCCTGCATCGTGACTTGGCCGTAGCCGGCGCTGTGGAAGATGGCCACAGAATAGGGACGGAATTCGCGCACCGCGTCCAACGCCTCCCGGGCTACTTCCCGAGGAAGAAAGTCCCGATGCAATACCTCACCGGAGGAATTCGCGATGAGCGCGCCATTCGAGGTAATCAGATTGACCACGCAGGGAATTTGACTGACCAGCGGCAGGGCGGAGTGAAACCTGCGCCCCGTGACGATGACTACCTGGACGTTGCGCTCGACAGCCTGGAAAAGCGCCCGGCGGTTACCCTCCGAGATTTCCCGGCGGCTGTTGAGCAGAGTGCCGTCAAGATCAATGGCTACGAGACGAATCGACATGCCATAGCATTTTAACGCACCGAGCGCCAATCACCAAGAATCAGACAGTGACTCGATTCCCGGTGGCACGGGCATTCCTTCGCTGCGCTCAGGACAGGCTCTGCCCGTGCTAGGTCACGCCCAAGATGGCCGTGCCAGTTCGCCCGAGTCACTGCTAAGAATTAGGTGGTGTCCCGAATGTGGGTTGGTCATTGCGATGATGTCTCAGCCCCAAAGGGGCGAACTAACACAGCCCAGGCCAACGGCCTGGGTCTGAGATTTCGCGTCGATTGGGCACGCAAGCCCTGAAAGGGCGAAACATCCCACGCCGCGGATTTGGTGCGCCCCTTCAGGGCTCAACTCGAAGATCCGCCTCCTTTCCCAGGCCGTTGGCCTGGGCTTGTGCGCCTGAAAGCGCCAAAGACCGGAGAGGTGGAAGTCCTCTCCAAGTCAACGTAACTTGAAACCGACTGCAACTGCGTCGCCGCAAGGCGGGGTGGGGAGCAGCAGGAGGTGAACGACCAGTCCGTACGATAAGAAACTC
>JBEKLY010000200.1:0-14857 GCA_050010015.1 Terriglobia bacterium | reverse complement strand
GCCGGTTCGATCGTAACTCGAGACCCGCTTCAGGACGTAGCTCTGCTGCTCGGTAAGATCGGGAAACAGGCCGCTGAGATTCTGGGCAACGGCGGGCGCGGCAAAGGCTAGAACGGCGAAGAGTAGGGTGAGCTTGCGCATTTTGACCTCCGGAATGTTCTGATTGGCGTGCTGCTCGGAGCCGCGCAATTCTATCACACACTCTACCCCTACAGCTTGTAGGGGGACGGCTTGCCGTCCCCTCCGCTGATGCGTTAAGCTTTCGACACAGGGTAGCGCTGACCTTCAGGTCAGCAGACTTACCAGCATGCAGACCTGCGGGCAGAGCCAAGATGCTGACCTGAAGGTCAGCGCTACACGGCATATGCCTCACGCGCGTACACGCCAAATCGGCAGTCCGACCAACTCCCTGGTGAAGGTCTATCGCCGGGCTTTGGCGGAAGGCACAACGCGCGATGGTTGGTTAGCTGTCGAAGGCCCTTTCCTGGTGAAAGAGGCTCTCGCCGCGGCACCGTCAGTTCGAACGCACAGCGTGCTGATGACCGAGAACGCCGGTGCGAAATTTGCCCGGCTTCTGGAGCGTTTGCCCGCAGAAGCTGAAGCCGTCGAGGTTCCTGACCGCGTCTTCGAACAGGTGGCGCAGACCCAGACTCCCCAGGGCATCGCCGCGCTGGTGGAGTTGCCACCTCACGATCTGGATACGATTCTCGCGGGCCGGAATCTGCTTCTGCTGGTGGCCTGCGGACTCCAGGATCCCGGCAACCTGGGCACTCTGATGCGCAGTGCGGCGGCGTTCGGCGCCTCGGCCCTCTGCACGCTGGCGGAAACCGTTAGCCCATACAATCCCAAAACCGTGCGGTCTTCAGCCGGCGCGATCTTCCACCTTCCGGTGCTTCACGATCTGTCGGTCAACGATCTGTTGTATCGGCTGCGCGCGGCTCGAGTTCGCATTGTCGCCGCCGACCGCCGCAGCACTTCGCCTCTCGACCAGGCGGACCTTCGGGGTTCGGTCGCCATCATGGTGGGCAGAGAGGCTTCCGGCCTGCCGCCGGAGATTTCCCGCGAGGCCTCGCTGGTCCTGAGTATTCCCATCCGTCCGGGAATGGATTCCGTCAACGCAGCAACAGCGGGTAGTGTTTTCCTCTACGAAGCGGCCCGGCAGCGGGGATTCAAGTATTGAAACGACGTCCGTGGTCCGTTGTCAGTTGTCCGTCGCCCCTGGATGGTTGAATTGTTTAGTTGGACCGACAGACAGGCACGTGCTGACAGGCAGAAGGATGTAGGCCACGGACAACGGACCACTGACCACGGACAATCAGTTTTAATGAGCCGATCCCTATGAGCCTATTCGAACCACCTGCTGCGCACGACGCTCGCAATTCCTCCCAGCAACCCTCCGCTCCTTCGCCGCTTGCCGACCGCATGCGGCCGGAGAACATCGAGGAGTACGTGGGCCAACTTCACATCCTCGGACCGGGCAAGCCGCTCCGCAAGCAGATTGAGCGCGACGAGCTTGCCTCCATGATCCTCTGGGGCCCGCCGGGCTCGGGCAAGACGACGCTCGCGACCATCATCGCGCGCAAAACTCGCAGCCAGTTCGTGCGCTTCAGCGCCGTGCTCTCCGGCATAAAAGAGATCAAGGAAGTGATGGCCACAGCGGAAAAGGTGCGGCGGTACGGGCGAAGAACGGTTCTCTTTATTGACGAAATACATCGCTTCAACAAAGCGCAGCAGGACGCCTTTCTCCCCTACGTCGAGCGAGGCGACGTAGTGCTGATCGGCGCCACCACCGAGAACCCTTCTTTCGAAGTGATCTCCGCGCTTCTCTCGCGCGCCAAAGTCTACATGCTCTCGGCGCTCTCGACGGATGAGGTGCTGACGCTGCTGGAGCGCGCTTTGAAAGACGAGCAGCGGGGCTTGGGCAAGGAGAAAGTGGAGATTGCGCCGGAGTTGCTGCGCCAGATCGCTGTGTTTGCCAATGGCGATGCGCGCGCGGCTTACAACACGCTCGAGGTGGCGGTGGCCGCTGCACCGCGCGAAGGCGAAGGCGACGCGCGACGCGCCATCGTGAGCGAGGCTATCCTCGAAGATACTCTGCAACGCAAAATGCTCCTCTACGACAAAGCGGGCGAGGAGCACTACAACCTGATTTCAGCCCTCCACAAGTCGGTGCGCAATTCCGACCCGGATGCCACACTTTATTGGCTGGGCCGCATGCTCGAGGCGGGCGAAGATCCGCTCTATATCGCGCGGCGCATGATTCGCATGGCTTCCGAAGACATCGGCATGGCCGATCCTAATGCGCTGACGGTGAGCGTCGCCGCCATGCAGGCGGCGCACTTCGTAGGCATGCCGGAGGGAAACCTGGCTCTGGCCCAGGCGGCCGTTTACCTTGCGCTCGCGCCCAAGTCGAACGCGCTTTACGTGGGCTACGGCGAAGTGGCGCAAGACGCGCAGAAAACTCTCGCCGAGCCCGTGCCCTTTCACCTGCGCAACGCCGTAACCGGCTTGATGGCCAACCAGGGTTACGGCAAGGGATACCAGTACGCTCACGACACTCCTGACCGTCTCACCGATATGCAGTGCCTTCCTGACAACCTCAAAGGCCGCCGCTATTACCGCCCTACCGATCAGGGGTTGGAGAAAAGACTGAGAGAGAAGATGGCAGCGATTGCGGAGTGGAAAAAGAAGGACGCGGAGAAGTGACTGCGGGTGAAATTGGAAATTGGAGATTTCAGATTTGAGATTGCGCCCGATGCGTAGAATTGATCGATAGAACTATGGCTGAAATTTTGAGATTCGAGATTTCAGATTTGAGAAGGGGAATCGAATGACCTATGAGCGCTTTGAAGACTTGCCGGTGTGGAAGGCGGCGATTGAATTTGCGAGCCGCATGTTCTGCTTGACCGAGGGCCCGGCGTTTAGGGGGCGCTTCAGCCTCCGGGACCAGATCGAGCGCGCCACCGTGTCGATATCCAACAACATTTCAGAAGGGTTCGAGCGTGGCACCACCCAGGAGTTGCTGACTTTCCTCTACATCGCGCGCGGTTCGGCCGGGGAAGTTCGTTCGATGCTGTGCCTGCTGGACACTCTTCCGGCCTTTTCCAATTTGAAATCTGAAATTTCAAATTTGAAATCAACTGCCGAAGGCATTTCTCGTCAATTGCGTGCCTGGGCCGATTCTCTGCAAAGCTCAAGAATCAAAGGGCAACGTTATCTGACCGATAAAACGCGCCAGGCCGAAAAAGCCACCCGCCAGCGCAAGGAGTTCCTTGAAAAGCTTCGCCAAATCAGGGAACAGGCCAAGCAGAGTTCGCCAAACAGCGAATCCCAGCCCACCTGAAACGGTTCAAATCCCCTCCGCCACAAACCTCTCAGCGTGCTTTTTCAGGTGGGATTTGAGAAACTGCGCTGTCATGAGCTGCTTGTCTTGTAGCGCCGACTTTCTTGCCGCCACCGGCGGTGCTGACCTGAAAATCAGCGCTACCTCACTGCCTTGGCTGACGCCGCCGCTACGCGTTCGAGCGCCTCGAGGAACCGCTGGTTTTCTTCGTGCACGCCCACGGTGACGCGCAGAGAAGTGGGGAAGCCGTAGAGCTTCATGGGGCGCACAATCACGCCCTCGTGAAGCAGCCGGATGAAATCTTCTTCGCAGTCGCGGCCCGTCTCGATCAGCAGGAAGTTACCCACCGAAGGCGTGTAGCGCGCTCCCATCAGGGTCAATTCCTGGGTCAGAAACTTCATTTCCGTGGCATTCATTTCCACCGAGCGTGCCACGTGCTCGAGGTCGTCGAGCGCCGCCAGGCCCGCAACCTGCGCCAGGCTCGAGGCATTGAAGGGCGAACGGATGCGGTTCAGACATTCAATCAATTCCTGGTGACCCATGCCGTAACCCAAGCGCAGGCCCGCCAGGCCATGCACCTTCGAGAACGTCCGAAGCACCAAGATGTTCCGGCCCGCCCGCACACAGTCCAATGAACGGGAATAATCGGAGCGCTGCACGTACTCGAAATAGGCCTCATCAAGCACCACCAAAACCTGCGGCGGGATCGAGTCGAGAAAACGGGCGAGCACCTCAGCGGTGAACATGGTTCCCGTGGGATTATTGGGATTGCCGAGGTAGACTAACTTGGTTTTCTGAGTAATGGCGTGCGCCATAGCGGCGAGATCGAACGCCGACTCGCGCATGGGCGTGGTCACCACTCCCGCTCCCATCTCCTCAATCGCCTGCCGGTACATGTAGAAAGCCGACTCGGACGTGACCGCTTCGTCACCGCCGCCGAGAAACGTCTTGGCCACCAGTTCCATCAAATCCGTCGAGCCTGCTCCCAGGATGATCTGGTCGATGTTCAACTGGTGGATTTCCGCCAGTTTCCGGCGCAGGTAATGCCCGCTTCCGTCGGGAAATGAATGGATCCGATTCAGGTGGTTTCGAATGGCTTCCTGGGCCTTTGGGGAAGGCCCCAACGGGTTTACGTTCGATGCGAGCTTGATGGCGGTGCGTCCCAGTTCGCGTTCGACCTCCTCCACCGGTTTGCCCGGCGGATAGGGCCGGATGCGGCTCGACCAGGGCGGGAGTATGTCGTAAATGATGGATCGTGGCATGATATTTTAGGGAAGCAGGTTTTTCGCCCTCTCCCTTGGGGAGAGGGTGTCCCGCTCCACTCGCCGCCCCCTCCCCACGGGAGAGGGCTTTGTTCTCGGGTGTACACCCTTCCATTCCTTCAAGCGTGCCACTTCCTCGGCCCTCAGTTCACGAAACTGGCCCGGGGCCAAACCATGGTCCGTGAGAAAGGCAATGCGCACGCGCTTCAACTTTAGCACCGCTTGCCCGATGCGCTCAAACATCCGCCGCACCTGGTGGTATCTTCCTTCGACCAGGGTGATTTCGTACCAGGGTTTTTCACTCGAGGGAAGGGGGCGGATTTGGCACGGGGCGGTGCAACGGCCATCCAGAACGATCCCCGCTTCCAGCTTTTTTATGTCTGCTTCGGCTGCCTGGCCTTCCAGCTTGACGTGATAAGTGCGGGGTACGCCGGATTTTGGGGACATCAGAAAATTGGCCAACTCACCGTCGTTCGTGAGCAGCATCAGACCGGAGGAATTGAAGTCGAGCCGTCCCACCGGATAGACTCTCTCCTTGATGGCGCGCACCAGCGAGATAACGGTGGGGCGGTGTTGCGGATCGCTAACCGTGGAGACATACCCGGTCGGCTTATTCAGCAGAAGGTACAACCGCCGGTGGCTGCGCTTCAATGGCTTTCCGTCCACCGCGATTCGGTCGCGCGCCGGGTCAGCCTTGGACCCCAATTCGGACACTGCCTGCCCGTTCACCGAGACGCGGCCCTGCACGATGATCTCTTCGGCCTTGCGCCGCGAGGTTATACCCGCCTCGGCAATAATCTTTTGAAGTCGTTCTTGCATGTGCATCGATCGGAGACGTACACACCCTGTCATCCTGAGCGAAGCGAAGGATCTCGACAGTTAATCCTTCAGGCAACGAGCGGAGATCCTTCGCCGCCATGAAAACAGCGAACCGGAACCCCCTCACCCGACCCGCGCCAGCTGATGACAGCGCCGTCGCGGGCCACCCTCTCCCCCAAGGGGGAGAGGGCATTTTGATGAACCGTGGCGAGCCGGAGGCGACGGGGAATCTCGCAGTGCCTTGAAAATGCGCAGAGCGAGATCCCTCGCTGCGCTCAGGATGACAGCGAAGGGCTCAAAATGACAGCCCGAAGGAGGTTCTCACTCGCACTCGACAGCAGTCCCGTACTTTATTCTTCGTCGTCTCCTGGAGGCAGTGGCGAGGGACTTCCACCGTCACTGGCCACACTCTCCGACGGCGACTCCGCCACCGCGGAAGCCTCGGCCGCCGCTTCGTTTTGCGGTGCCGCTTCAGAGGCAGGCGGAGCACCCGCCTCAGAAGTCTCGGCTTCCACAACCGGCGGAGCTTCTAGCTGTGGGGTCCCGGCCTCCGCCGCCCATTCCGAGCCCAGGGCTTGCTTGGCCATTTCTTCAAACTCTTTCAGGCTGGGAAGCTCCCCGACGTCTTTCAACCCGAAGTGCACCAGGAAGTCGCGCGAGGTCCTATAAAGGATCGGGCGTCCTACCACGTTCTTCCGCCCCGAGGTGACCACGAGTTTCTTTTCGAGCAAAGTGTGGATGACGCCGCCGCAGTCCACTCCCCGGATTTCGTTAATCTCGGGCATGGTCACGGGCTGGCGGTAAGCGATCACCGCCAGCGTCTCGAGGGCGGGCTTCGAGAGCCGCACGGGCGGCTTCAGGCTCTTCACGAATTTTCGCAGCACGTCGTGATGCTCCGGCTTCGAGAAGAATTTGTAGCCGCCCGCCACTTCGCGGATTTGAACTCCGTGCTGCGCCTGCTGAAAATCCGCGATCAATTCCTCGAGTTTAAACTTCACTCGCTCGCGCTCTTCTCCTTCCAGGGCTTTCAGGAGCGCCTCGAGCGGCACAGGCTCCTGCGCAACGTAGATGATGGCCTCGATCAGGGCTTTTAACGTTTCGTCGTTGAGCATTTAGAACTCTGTCCGTAGTCCGTTGTCAGTTGTCCGTTGCCAATCGTCCGCCCTCAGTTTTTGTTGTGCCCGACTGTCATTCTGAGCGAAGCGAAGAAGCCCTGTAGTGCGTTCGGTTGCAAGAGCGAACTGCGGAGATTCTTCGCTTCGCTCAGAATGACAGCGAAGGGCTCGGATTGACACCCTACGACGGACAACGGACCACGGACAACTGACAACCGATTGCTACCCAAGACTTTCTTCCAAGCCGGTTTGCAACGCCGCGGCATTCGTGGCAGAGAGAATCTCCTCGAACCGCTTGCCCTTGGAAATCGCGATCGGAGCGAACAGCTCCTTTTGCCGCAGCAGGATCGCCCGGACTCTCACGAGCTCGAGCAAGGCCAGGAAGATCGCGATGAGGGCCTCCCTCCAAAGGTAGCCCGCGATCAGTTCCTCCAATGAAACGGGGCCTGACCTCGAGTGGAGCACTTGCTTGATGTGCTCGACCATCTGCGCCACCGTCACCCCTTCGCGCCGGATCTGAATCTGCGGACGCTTCTTGGCGCGCTCGAGGATCTCGCGAAAGGTCGAAATCAGGTCGAATGCGGAAACCGCGAGGCCGGGCTCATCTTCGGCCTCCGCGAACTCGCCAATGCCCGGCGCCGACCACATCGCCTCCTCGACCATGCGCTTCGACTGGAGCATCTGCGCCGCGTTCTTGAACTGCTCGTGCTCGAGCAGCCGGTGCACCAGTTCTTCGCGCGGGTCTTCCTCCTCTTCCGGCGGGGCGTTCGGATCGGGCGGCAAAAGCATCCGCGATTTGATGTGGATCAGCGTCGCAGCCATGAAAATGAACTCACCGGCCACATCGATGTTCAACTCCTCGAGCATGTGAAGGTAGTCGAGGTACTGTTGCGTGATCCTCGCGATTGGAATGTCGTAGATGTCGATCTGCTGCTTGCGAATCAGGTCGAGAAGCAAGTCCAGCGGGCCCTCGTACATTCCCGCCTTGATGGGCGGCGGCGGCTCCCCGCGATGCGTCAGGCGCTTTCGCGTCGGCGCTGGCTCACCTTCCGCTGCGACCTCGGCCGGCTGTTCTCCCGGCGCCGGTTCGATCGGATCTGCGCTCGCCTCGACCGCATTCGCCAGCGAGTCGTCGGCCGCGGTTTTGGGCTCTTCGTCAGTCATCAAACGACACCTTGCGGAGCTCAGTAGCGCTGACCTTCAGGTCAGCAGCCTCAGTGCCGACCTGAAGGTCGGCGCTACGAGTGAGCTACGTCAACTTCACCGCTGCTCGCACTTCTTGCATCGTAGCCTGGGCTACGGCGCGGGCTTTCTCAGTCCCCGCCTCGAGAATATCCCACACCTGCTGCGGATTCTGCTCGTACGGTTTGCGGCGCTCCTGAATGGGCGAGAGAAATGCGTTCAGGTGCCCGGCTGCAAGCTTCTTGCAATCCACGCAGCCGATCTCCGCCGTGCGGCACTCGCGATTCACGCGCTCGATCGTCTGGTGAGCCGAGAAAACTTTGTGCAGGTCAAACACCGGACATTTATCGGGATCTCCGGGGTCGCTGCGGCGCTTGCGGGC
The DNA here is from genome assembly GCA_050010015.1 of Terriglobia bacterium. Classification (GTDB taxonomy): domain Bacteria; phylum Acidobacteriota; class Terriglobia; order UBA7540; family UBA7540; genus CAVROP01. The sequence continues at coordinate 6,754 of JBEKLY010000200.1, read as the reverse complement.
CGGGTCGGTCATCATGGTGGCGAGCTTCTTCGAAACTACATCGGGCGCGTCGGTCAGGAAAATCGCGTTGTTGTAACTCTTCGACATCTTGCGGCCGTCAGTCCCCCGCAGGCGCGGAGCGGAGGTGAGCAAGGCTTCAGGTTCAGGGAATATGGGTTCTAATACCCCTAGATCGCGATTCAACAAGTCAGCACGACGTTCAAGCGAAGATATGTAGTACCGGTCGGTCCAGAACCGCTCCGCATCGACGGTAGGCGGCGGAGTCAGTTCCCTCGTTGCGTCTCCCCACGCAAGCCATTCTTGCAAGGAACGCTTCCCCACTTCTAATTTGCCGAACACCAGGTTGAATCGCCGGGCGACTTCTCGAGTGAATTCGACGTGCGGCACCTGGTCCTCCCCCACGGGGACAGCGTGCGCTTTGTACATCAGAATGTCCGCAGCTTGCAGCAGGGGGTAACCCAGGAAGCCGTAGGTGTGCAGGTCACGGTCCGTGATGTTTTCGAGTTGCTCTTTGTAAGTCGGGATGCGCTCCAGCCAGCTCAGCGGCGTCACCATCGAAAACAGCAGGTGCAGTTCCGCATGTTCCGGCAGGCGCGACTGAATGAAAAACGTGGCCTTGTGAGGATCGAGCCCGCAGGCCAGCCAGTCGGCTACCATCTCCCAGGTGTCCTGGCGCAGGTTGAGTGTGTTTTCGTAGCCCGTGGTCAGCATGTGCCAGTCGGCCACGAAATGGTAGCTTTCATACTCATCCTGCAGCTTCACCCAATTCTCGAGCGCTCCCACCAGGTTGCCCAGGTGCAGTTTGCCGGTGGGGCGCATGCCGCTTAATATCCGCCTCCGTTGGTTGATTGCTTCGCTCAAGGGATGTACCTTCGGAATTCTAAGTGAAGATTGCCCGCTGCGCTGAGACCCGGGTCTCGAACCTGCGCCATTCGCCATCCTAGCACAGGTGGAAGGAAAGGCGAAGTAAGCGTCGGTAGTGTCCAAGTTTGGGCGTAGCGCTGGCCTTTAGGCCAGCATCTGCCGACCCTTCGCTCGGCTCGGGGCAGGCTCTAAAGGTCGGCGCTACGACTCAGATCAAGACACTACCCGACAGCGGGCGGGTCGCCCGCGCCACATGGAAGCCTGTTATAATTATCTGGTTCAGGGTTTGTGAGATTGGAAAACTGGAGGTGCGCGTGAGCAGATTCAAGATCGCGTTCGTGTTTGGATTGGGGCTGTTCCTCTTGTGGAGCGCCTGCAATGCGGGCGAATTACCTGCCGCGAAGATCCAGGTGGGAGAGAAAATGGCGGATTTCACGCTCCCGGATGTCAACGGCAAGCCGCACCGGCTATACGATATTGCGGGCAAGAAAGCTGTGGTGGTTATTTTCATCGCCACCCGCTGCCCTTACTCGAATGCCTTCACTCATGTCATGGCGAGCTTAGCGCACGAGTATGAAAGCCGTGGCGTAGCGTTTGTCGGGATCAATGCCAACAGCACGGATTCCGTGAGCGAGGTGGCGGAGCACGCGCGGGCTCATGGCCTCGACTTCCTGGTGCTCAAAGACGAGGGGAACCGCGTTGCCGACCAATTGGGGGCCCACGTAACACCTGAAGTATTCCTCACGGACAGTACGTGGACGCTGCGGTACCACGGGGCGCTTGGCAACAGTCACCAGCCCACTAATAATCCCGACAAAACCAATGCCGATGAACTCCGCCCGGCGCTCGAAGACGTCCTCAACGGCAAGCCCGCTGAGGTGACCGAAACAAAGGCGTTCGGCTGTTCGATCAAACGCGTCAAGGTGAGCTAACGGGATGCCGCGATCTATAGCCTTGATTTCCCTCCTCGCAGGAGCAGGGGGAAGGGGGTTGTGGGCACAAAGCAAACCCCAGGGCCAACCACCCCCCGCCCCCTCCCTTCCAAAGAGGGGAATCGGGTTAGTGTCCCGTCTCAGTTTATGGCTGAGAACAAGCCGACTGGCCGGAACCCCCTCACCCGGCCCGCCCCGGCTGAAGCAAGCGCCGGCTGCGGTCCACCCTCTCCCCCAAGGGGGAGAGCGACATCGTCAGGGATTATGAGGGAAAAGACACTAGCGATGCTCGCTTCAGCCCTGGCTGGGCTGCTTCTTAGTGCGGGCTGTTCGCGCTCCGTGATTCCCGCTGAACCGCCCCCGCCCAAGGGAATTGTTGATCTGGACGAAGCCGGCTGGGAAAAGGTGCGAGCCCAGCAGCATGGCCGGGTTCTGCTGGTCGATTTCTGGGCTACGTGGTGCGATCCCTGCAGGGAAGAATTCCCCAACCTCGTCCGCCTTCACAATGCTTACCGCAGCCGCGGCTTGTCTCTAGTGGCGATCTCCATGGACGAGCCGGAATCCGTTCCTGCCGTTCAGCGCTTCTTGCAGTCGCAGGGCGCGGACTTTGGAAGCTATCGGCAACATTTCAATGATTTCGAGGCGCTGGTGAACTCGATCAATCCGCGCTGGGGTGGAGGAATTCCGGCCACGTTCCTCTACGACCACGAGGGGAGGCTGGTGAACAGTTGGGAGGGTGCGACGACGTACCAGGAATTCGAAAACGCGGTCAAGCCGATGCTGCCCTAGTCGAGAGTCTAAAGCCGACAGTCGAAAACACCGCCGATCTGCCCTGAAAATGACTCCCCCCTCCTCAGCGGGAGGAGGGGCCGGGGGTGGTGGGTGGTTGGTCAGTAGCGCGGCAACCACCCCTGACCCCTCCTTAACTAAGGAGGGGAATCATTTTCATCGCACGTGGCCCGCGTGGTCAATGATCGGGAAAAACTCTCCGGCGTTTTGCCCTTGACACGCCGCGAGAGCGATTATAGGCTAGTTTGCTGGACATATGGATAAGGCGGCGGCAGAGCGCGCCAAAGCGGTGGAAGCCGGCCGGCGGGCGGCAGGAAACGGCCGGAGGACGCGGAAGATCCTTCTGATTGAAGACGATCGGGAAGTCGCGCCCGCGCTGCTCGAAAGCCTGCGCGGCGAAGGCTACAACGCGGAATTAGCTCCGGATGGAGAAGCGGGGCTGGAACGCGCCACGCGTGATTACTTCGACTTGATCATCTTGGATCTTGCGCCCCCGGGAAGAAGCGCCCTCGAAGTCTGCCGGGAACTGCGCCAGCAATCAATCACAGCGCCCATTATAATCCTGAGCGTGCGCAGTCAGACGATCGATAAGATTCTGGGTCTGAAAATCGGGGCGGATGATTACGTTACCAAGCCCTTCGATACACAGGAATTGCTGGCCCGGATCGAAGCTCATCTGCGCCGCGCTCCCGGCGGGGGAGCGGCGCCCGGGGCGATATATCAATTCGGCGCCATCCGCGTGGATTTCCGCCGCGCCGAGGTTTTTCGGCACGGAACCCCGGTGGCTTTGTCGGCGCGAGAATTTCAATTACTCAAATACTTCGTCGAACACCGCGGCGCCACCTTGTCGCGAAAGGAGCTTTTGAAGGAAGTTTGGGGGTACGGCGGCGCGCCTTCGACGCGGACCGTAGACGTGCACGTCTTCACTCTGCGGCGCAAACTCGAGGCTGACCCTAGCCAACCACAGTTTTTTCAGACTATAATAAGGCTCGGCTACAAGTTTCTCGGATGAGCTCCAAAAGCACGCCAGGCTAAGAGCCGCGGGATGCGGGTAGTAAGGGAGTTTGATGCCAACTCGATCCCGCATCTGCGGGATTGCGTTGCGTACTCAAGGGCGCTTGAGATCGCAACGGCATCAATGTATGAGCCGGTGCGAGGCACGCGGCGTGGCGAGCGTCGCCAAGTAAAGCCTAAGGTCCGAATAAGATAACTACAAGGGCCTTGAAACTCCTCCCCATGTTTGGAGGTTGCAGAGGAGAGGGGAAGCGGAAGGTGCCAAAGGGTCGGTATTAAGTTAGTGTAAGTAAATATTTACACAAACCTAACAAGAGCCGGGATAACCAGTCTCTGCTTATCGCCTTCCAACGAGTTTACAACACTATTGATTCCAGTATTTTGACCCAGTCGCACATTTTATCCCTGTCACTGGGTCCCGGTTCGGGCTAAAATCGATAATTTGCCCCACCGGGCTAAAGCGTCAGAGGAGTATTCGAGTCGAAGCGGCGCCGCCAGGGCTAGGAGAGTGAGCGCCCCACGGCTGAGTAAATCATCACAACGAAGAACAGGTTCAGTCTTAGGCAAGAGCCAAGGAAACGATAATGTAACCGTATTAGGCGTCGAACTGCGCGTGCGTCCGGCGTACTCGGCCGCAAGGGGTTACTGGAGGAATCTTTGACACAAGCGATCTCAAGATTCATTAGGTTGATACAAACGGGTGGCTTCCTGCTTTGTATAGTCTTCGGGTGCGGAGGCGCGTTGGCGCAAGTCGATTCTGGATCCGTCACAGGTATCGTTAGAAATCCTGCCGGTGACGGAGCCAACGGCGCTAAGGTCTTCCTAAAGAACGAAGCGACTGCCATCACGAAATCTACCTATGCTCGAGCAGACGGCACTTACATATTCGCGCCTGTCAAGATCGGCACTTATACCGTGTCCGTCGAATTGCAAGGGTTTGTGCCTGCCTTTCAGTCCGGCGTGGTGGTCGAGATCCAGCACCAAGCGGTGGTCGATTTCCGCCTTGTGGCTTCTCAAGCCGCGAACGGCGCCACCGTTTCTTCAGGATCGACTGCGTCTTACACTTACGCGGCAGCGGATAAAGTATTGTCCCCCTTGGCCGTTGATACTCTGCCCGTGTTCAGCCGTAACTTCACCGATTTGGCGCAGTTGTTTGCGGGCGTAGGGCCCATCGCGCAGTTGGTTCCCGAAACGCCTTCCCCTGCACAGTTGCTCACGGGCAAAGGGCCCATCGCCGAGGTGCCGATTAATCTGGCGGCGACGGGTAGTTTCGTGGCCAACGGAGTTCCGTCTGCGCAGAACAACTATATCCTCGACGGAGCCGATGACAACAACCGCTTTCTCGATTTCCTTCCCAACACTGCCTACCAAGTGCTTCCCGCCATGGACGCGATTGACGAGTTTCGCGTGCAAACCATTTTCGGCGCGGCCCTCGGCGGAGCGGCGGGAGCAGTGGTCAACGCCACTACAAAAGCCGGAACAAACGAGGTCCATGGGAGCGCCTGGGATTACTTCAGCAACGACTACACGAGTGCGGCGGATTACTTTGATAACGCTGTGGCCTTGCGGAAGGCGGAACTGCGCAAGAACGTATACGGCGCGACGCTGGGCGGTCCTCTAAACATCCCCAACGTCTACAATGGCAAAAACCGGACTTTCTTCTTTGCGGATTATCAAGGAACGAAGTATCGACAGGGGATCCCTTTTGTGGGGACGGTGCCGACGGATGCTGAGCGAAGCAGTGGGTATACGGACTTCACGGATTTGACCAGCGGCCAGCCGAAATGCACTACCGGTCCGGATGTGCTGGGGCGCTCTGTGCCCTGTGGAACAGTTTTCGACCCTGCCACGACACGCCTGCTGGCAACCGGCGAAGCTGACCCGATTACGGGATTAACCGCCAGCACCACAGGCTACGTGCGGGATCCCGTTCAGTGCAAGAGCGTGGCCAACACGGTCTGCGCGAATCGCGTGGACCCGGTGGCAGCGGGGCTCCTTAACCTGTATCCTACCCCCACCATTCCGACGATCTACAACAACTACACCACCAACAGGTTTAGCCGCGGCGATTCCAATCAGTTCGATGTGCGCGTCGACCATCACTTGAACGATCGCAATCAGTCGTTTGTGCGTGTCAGCTATCTCAATAATCCCGAGTTACAGTTGGGCCCCTTCTCGGGCTATGCAGACGGCGGGGGTTACACGCAGACCGACACGGCAGTGAACGCCGTCGCGAGCCTCAACCACGCCTCTTCCACAACGCTGATCCACAACATCCGGCTGGCGGCCAGTTATGTGCAATTGCAACGGGTGCAAGCCTACGCCAACGACCTCTCAGATATTCCAGCCCTGCTTGGAATATCCGGAGTTCCCCAGTTCACCGGCAATGGCGGCCTGCCGGCCATCGATGTCGGAATTTATTCGCCCCTGGGAAGCGCCCCGTATACGCCGGCTATCGACTACAACCTCACCTACCAACTCAGCGAGGGTTTCACCAAGACCCGGCGGAACCACACTATCACAGGCGGAGCTGAAGTTATCAACGTCAGGAACGCTGTCAACCAGCCGCCTTACTCCCGCGGCGAGTTTGGTTTCTCGGGCAACTTCACTTCCATCGCCAACTCCCTTGATCCCTCCACAGGCGGCGCGCAGTTTGTTCTGCTCCCTCAAGCCTCCACAGTCCGTTTCGGGCTTAATAATGTCGGCGGACCTAACCGGGTTTATGGCTCCAATATCAGCGCCATCGATAATGACAACTGGCGGCTCTATTACGCGGCTTACTTGCAGGACGAGTGGAAGTATCGCCCTGACCTGACCTTCACCATCGGCGGAAGGTGGGAATATTTTCAACCTTGGAAAGAGAACTTCAGCGCAGAGGCGAACTTTCTTCCGGGAAGCCAAGGGCAGGCTCAATACCTGATTCCTGCCGGCCGCGGGTTTGATACCCTTCCTTGCGGCGCCTTGTATCCCGTCACCTGCACATCCACTTACATCAACACGCTTTCCACCAGCTTTACCAGCACGCTCACGAACGACAGCATCTCGCTGAACTACCCACACCGGGGCGGCATTATCGATGCGCAACGGCTCAACATCGGCCCGCGCATCGGTTTCGCCTATCAGTACAACCCGCAGATCGTGGTGAGGGGCGGCTA
>JBEKLY010000199.1:0-14862 GCA_050010015.1 Terriglobia bacterium | reverse complement strand
GCGCCCGCAAAGCAAATTCCCCGTGCGCCGGCGCCAGAGGCTAAGCAAGGACCGGATTGAGATCGAACGATGCATCAGAATTATAAAGTGAACAGTATTGGGCTAAAGCCCCGCCCTTCCAAAGTGCCTCGCTACGGCGGCGATTTCCGTCATCAAATATCCGCCGCCTGTAAGACTACCTCAACTTCAAAGTCGTCAGAGCCAGGAGCGCAAAGACCAAAGCGGCGATCCAGAAGCGCACGATAATCTTCGACTCCTTCCACCCCGCCAACTCAAAGTGATGATGAATCGGCGCCATTCGGAACACCCGTTTGCCCCACAACTTGAACGACACAACTTGAATGATTACCGAAAGCGCCTCGATCACGAAGATTCCCCCAATGAATGGCAATAAGAGCTCCTGTTTGATAAGCACCGCGACGCAGGCAATTGCGCCGCCGAGCGCCAGGGAACCGACGTCGCCCATGAAGATTTCCGCCGGATAAGCGTTGTACCAGAGAAATCCAAGACTCGACCCCACCATCGATCCGCAGAAAATGGTGAGCTCACCCACCCGCGGCAGGTGCTGCAAATCCAGATATTCGGAAAACACTGCGTGACCGGTTACGTAGGTCAGAACGGTCAAGGCCGAGGCGGCGATGATCACACACCCTATGGCCAGCCCATCAAGGCCATCGGTGAGGTTCACCGCATTCGAGGAACCTACCAGGACCAGAATTACAAAAAGCAGGAAAGGCAGGAAGGCGAACGGGTAGGTCCAGAATCGAGATAGAAAACCGGTGATCAGGAAATCAGGACGGAAGCGCTTGAAAAAGGGTACGGTTAAAGTTGTCGAGTAGAAGCCACGCGCCGAAAAGAAGATCAGCACCACTCCGAAAACGAAACTGACAAGGATCTGAAGCAGGAACTTGGTTCGCCCGGTCAGGCCCAGGTTCTTATGCTTGCGAACCTTCTGGTGGTCATCCCAGAATCCGATTGCGGCAAAAGCCGACGTCACCCCAAGGACCAGCCAAACAAAAACGTTTCCCAGGTCAGACCAGAGGAGGGTTGGAACGAAAATGCAAAGATTGATCAGCACGCCGCCCATGGTCGGTGTGCCTGCCTTGGACATGTGCGATTTCGGCCCGTCTTCCCGAATGAACTGCCCGATCTGAAACAGCTTGAGAACCCGTATAACCCACGGCCCAACCACTAAGGAGAGCAACAGCGCCGTCAGGCTGGCGTAGGCAGTCCGGAAAGTGATATAGCGAAAGAGATTGAGAATGTGGAGTTGGTTGTGAAATTTGATGTAGAGGTAGTAGAACATGTGCGCTCACAGGCAAGCCGAAAGTCGAGAGTCGAAGGTCGAAAGTTTCGACCCAGCTTCGCTTGACCCTTCAACTCCTGGACCACCCGCCTTTGGCTTAAACTTTCGACTTTGAACTTTCGACTTTCGACTCGCCCTTCAACATCGCGACCACCGCTTCCAGATGAACCCCGCGCGACCCTTTCACCAGGACCACGTCCCCAGGTTCGAGCTTTGACCGGCAGAACTCTCCCGCCGAAGGCGCGTCGGGAAAGAAGCGGGTCCGTGCGGTCGCCATACCGGCCGCCACCGCCCCTTCCACAAAGAAGCGCGCGTCACCCTGGACCGCGATCAGCGACGCAGGATCGGCTTCCGCGCACTTGCGGCCGACCTCTTCATGCAGTTTCGGCGACTGCGGTCCCAGTTCGAGCATTTCTCCCGCAACAATAATCCGGCGGCGCGCCCCGGGCCATGTCCGAAGCGTTTCGAGCATACTCTCCATGGCCTGCGGGTTCGAGTTGTAGGAATCGTTGATAATCGTTACCGGTCCAGGCAGCGTGAAACTCTCTCCCCTTTGCTGCATGTTTTGGAATTCTGCCAAGCCGCGTCGCATCTCCACCGCCGGGATATCGAAGTCGGAGGCCACAGCGATAGCGGCCAGTGCATTCTGGACGTTGTGGCGTCCCAGAATGGGAAGTAGAAAGTCGCAATCCAGGTTCGGCCCCACTACATGGAACTCGCTTCCGATCCCTTCACCAGGCTTCACCCAGAGGGCCTGAAAATCTGCGCCGGATCCCATTCCGAAGGTAATCACTTGCCCCTCAAACCCCTCTGCGAAGCCCCGCACACGTGGATCATCGTAGTTCAAGACGGCCGTGGGTGGGCCACCGCGCGACGAGAGGTTTTCAACAAGTTCTCGCTTAGCTTTGGCGATGGAATCCACAGAATCAAAGAACTCGAGATGCACGGGGGCGACGTTCGTCACCGCGCCGGTCTCCGGCTCGGCGATCAATGCCAGATGCGCAATCTCACCGGCGCGAGACATGGCGAGTTCCACTACAGCAATCTCATGCTCGGGATCGAGCCCCAGCAGAGTTAACGGCAGGCCGTAGTGGTTATTCAAGTTTCCGGCCGACTTGTGCACCGCGAAGCACCGGCCCAGCAAAGCGGCGATCATCTCCTTCGTGGTGCTCTTGCCGGTGCTGCCCGTCACCGCGATCAGAGGCCGCCCCCATTTACGCCGAACGGCCCGGGCCAAGTGCTGGAGCGACTCGAGCGGGCTCTCGACTGGAATGAGCGCTGGTTTGAGTTCCGGCGGAGCCTGGTCAAAAAAAGCGTTTTCCACTACCGCCCCGGCAGCCTTGCCCTCAAACACTTGGGCAATGAACTCGTGCCCGTCGAATCGAGGCCCGCGCATGGCGAAGAAAAGCTGACCCGGCCCGATCGACCGAGAGTCCAGTGAATAGCCAATAACCTCGCGTTCCGGGACGCCGCACCGGGAGTGAAGCAAGGTCGCAATTTCGCCCAAGCTGAGTTTCATATTGATTCCCCTCCTTGGTTAAGGAGGGGGCAGGGGGTGGTCGATCGGATTGCTGATTCGCTAACGCACCACCCCCAACCCCTCCTCCACCGAGGAGGGGAGTGCACAACCTTAGTTGTTCTGCCCGGAATAGCCCATTTCGCGCAGCACTCGTCGAGCTACTTCACGATCGTCGAAGGGAATCGGCCCGTCCTTCAACACTTGGTAAGTCTCATGGCCCTTTCCAGCCAAGACTACCACATCACCTTCGCGGGCTTCCTCGAGAGCCTTGCGGATAGCTTTTTCACGATCCACTTCAGCCCAATAGGGCTTTCCGGCCTTTTGCAAACCCACCAAGGCGTCATTCATGATCAGCAGCGGGTCTTCGCTGCGGGGATTATCCGAGGTGAGCACGGCAAGATCGCTTAGGGAACCCGCCGCCTCGCCCATCATGGGCCGTTTAGCGCGATCTCGCTCGCCTCCGCACCCGAACACCACGATGAGGCGGTTGCGCGTGAGTTCGCGCGCCGTGTTCAAGACATTCCGCAGCGCATCATCGGTGTGCGCGTAATCCACCACGACGAGGAAGGTCTGGCCTTCGTCGATACGCTCAAAACGCCCTGGGACTGCTTTCAGATTCCTGAGCCCCAGTTCGATCAGTTCGAGCGGGACGCCATAAGCAATGGAAGCCGCAGTCGCGGCCAGGATATTCGCCAGGTTGGCCCGGCCTACCAACGAGGACACAAGCTCCAGCTTGCCGGCGGGGGTCACGATTGTGCCCTCCAACCCGTCATGGCGGCTGTCGAGCCGCTTCACTTTGACCTGGGCATTCGAGTTCATGCCGTAGGTCAACTGTCGCGAACCGCGCAGTTCAAGGAGCTTCCTGCCCCAAGGGTCATCGATGTTAATCACCGCTGTCGCGGGTGGAGGGGTGCCAAGGCCCTCAAACAAACGACGCTTGGCCTCGAAGTAGTGCTCGAAGTCTTTGTGATAATCCAAGTGGTCGCGGGTCAGATTCGTGAACACAGCGACGTAATAGGGGAAGCCCCAAACCCGCTCTTGAGCCAGCGCATGCGAGGACACCTCCATTACCGCCCCGTCGCCCCCAGCCTCGACTGTCTGAGCGAGATATGACCACAAATCCAGAGACTCCGGCGTGGTGTTGAGCGCCGGCAACACTTCGCCGCCAGCCCGGTACTCAATAGTCCCAAACAGGCCCGTGCGGATTCCCGCTGCGCGCAGAATGCTATCCACCAGAAAGGCTGTCGTCGTCTTTCCGTTTGTGCCGGTGATTCCTACCAGTTTCAGGTGTAAATCAGGCAGGTTGTAGAAGCGGCGTCCGGCCGTCGAGAGCGCCCGGCGAATTCGAGGGACGCGCACCCAGCGCGATGCCAGTTCCTTGGGCGGCAAGCGCTCGCTCACGATGGCCACGGCGCCCCGGTCCAGGGCCTGGGAGACAAACGTGTGCCCGTCGGCTTTCTCGCCCTGAACAGCAAAGAAAAGACTTCCCCGCCGAACATGGCGAGAATCGCAAGCCAAAGAGGTGACCTCGCCCTCGGCTTCCAGGCCTATGTCGAGGCCATCCAGCCCTCGCAGCAAATCGGTCAGTTTCATTGCTCACTCGCATTATATCACTGCGCGAATCTTGACAGCTTTACCACCAATCTTGTTCCCGGCGCTACCTGCGAATGCGCAGGGATGCTCTGCTCGACGGCCAGTCCGCTGCCCAGAAGATTAAGCTCGAGGCCCAACTTCTGGCACTCCTGGGCGATATTGCGCGCCGCCAGTCCGGAGAAGTCCGGAACACTTACATGAGGACCGTTGTCCAATACCACAGTCGGGGGTGCGCTGGCAGCCTCCGCTTCTTGGTCGGTCGAAACTCTGGCTGGCTCAGTCCTCGAGAATGAGGCGGTGTGCACGGGTGAAGTGGCAGCCTGTCGGTGCTTAGTGTCCCGGGGAAGGCTCCCGTCCAGATTTCCGAGTTTCTTGCCAGGAACACCGGCGGGCGTTGAGGCTATGAATTGCGGCCTTGAGGCTGGGAGGTCTTGCGGAACGTTCATGTATCCTAGAGTCTGCTCTGCGATGGACTTGAACACTGGGGCTGCCACATCGGTCCCGTAAATTGCTCCCACCGGCGTGTCGATAACCACCAGAATGGTTACCGCTGGTTTCCCGACAGGAGCGAAGCCGACAAACGAGGCAACATAGTGTGAATGGGAGTAGGCGCGGGAAGGATCGATCTTCTGTGCCGTTCCAGTCTTGCCGGCAGACGTGTAGCCGGTGAGTTGCGCCGGCTTGCCGGTTCCCCTTTGCACTACGGCCGTTAGAAACTGCTTCATGAGGCTCGCCGTTCGTTCGCTAATCACGCGGTGACCCGGAACCGGAGGCATGGAGTCATGTACCTGACCAAGGAAGAGGTCACGGACTATGCGCGGCTCGAACAATACTCCCCCGTTGGCCACTCCGGAGTAGGCGCTGATGAGTTGAACGGCCGTCACCCCAACTTCCTGCCCCATCGAGATTTCGCCGATTGAAAGTCCTGACCAGTAGGTGGGGGACTTTAACAGTCCGTGTTCCTCGCCCGGGAGTTCGACGCCCGTCTTTTCGCCAAATCCGAAGCTGCGGATATACTTGTAGAGCCGTTGTTGTCCCAACCGCATTCCCAGCTTGATAGTGCCCACGTCGCTGGAATTCACCAGCACATCCTCCACTGTCAGGGCACCGTACCGTTTATGGTCGTGAATGACGTGCCCCGCAAGTACGATGCTGCCCATCTGGCAGTCGATGATTTCCTCGGGCCTCGCCAGCTTTTCTTCCAGAACGGCTGACAGCGCGACGAGTTTAAAGGTTGAGCCGGGCTCATATACCCAAGCCACGCCGCGGTTCTCGAGGGCGCTCGTGGAGCTCTTTGAGAATTGGTTGGGATTGAAGGTGGGCTGGCTGGCCATCGCCAGGATTTCACCTGTGTTGGGATTCTGGACCACCACCACGCCGCCTGCAGCGTGCCATTTCTCCATCGCCTCCGCCAGGCCCTTTTCCGCAAAATACTGGATGGTTTGATCCAAGGTCAGGACAACATTCTTGCCCGGTGAACCCGCCCACTCCGTGGATTGAAATGATCTGCGCCGGGCATCCGTTGCCACCAGGACGCGGCCCGGGCGCCCCCGAATGACCTTGTCCATGCCGTACTCGAGGCCTGCGAGCCCCTTGTCATCCAAACCCACGTAGCCCACAATGTGGGCTGCCAAATCGTCTTTGGGGTAGAAACGCTTGCTCTCCGGCTGGAAGTAGATTCCTTTCAGGTTGAGCGCGCGGGCGCGAGTGGCTTCCTCGGGAGTCACCTTCCTTTTCACCCAGCAAAACGAACGGGAGTTCGTGAGCCGGCCCAGGAGGTCGGGCGCATCGAGGTTCAGGGCCGACGCGAGTAAATCGGCCGCCATTCTGGGGTCAGGCATTTCACTGGGATCCGCAAAGATGGAATCCACCGACAGGCTCATAGCCAGCGGATTAATCTGCCGGTCGTAGATTTCTCCGCGCCGGGGCGCGATTTCAATCACGTGTTGTTGCTGGCGCTGCGCTTTCGCCAGCAGATCGGCATAATCAATGACTTGTAAGTGGTAAAGTTGGGCGGCCAGGCCGAACATCCAGAAAACGAGCAAGCCACCCAATATCAAATCGCGTTTCGCGGGGTGGGACTTATAATTTTTCTTCGGCTGCGAGTGGCTTAAGCGAAGCACCATGGGACTATAGCCCGCTCGGAATACAATCGCCGACGATAGGGAAATACAATTAAGCTGCGCGCTTTCCGGCGATTACTGTGCCGGCTCGCCCGCCGCGCTCCACTGTATGACTTGTTTCGGATTAGGCGAGACCATGCCGAGACTCACCGCCAAGGCGCCAATTCTTTGCGGATCGGCCAGCTTAGCCTGGGAAAGCCTCAGTTGATGGTTCCATTCCTGCTGCCGGGCGTACTCCTTCTTCAGCCCTTGAATCTCGTACCCGTCCTGAACACACTGTAGATGCTGCCACGAGAAAACCAAACCGAGGACAAACGCCAGCATCACCAACACGACCAGTTTGAAATACTCACGCCACTTACCCAGTGCCGCCTCGCGCACCAGGCGGGAATTGTCAATCTGCTTGGTGTAGTAGATCTCGGGAAAACTCGCCCGGCCTGCCGCCAATGCGTTGATCGGACGCCGTCTCAGTTTCGGCAGTGTGACCGCTGCTGTCGCCATATTCGAGACCCGGGAGGCTCACGAGCAGGAGCCGGAAGCATAAGCCCCTCCCTCGTTTTCCCCCTTTTTCCTTTCCGATGATCGCCCATTTCTTGGGGCTGCTCGCCGCTGCCCCGAAGACCGGCTCCGGGTAGTTCCCCAACCCCCCGGAATTACCCCGCAGACCTCTCCGCCGCCCGCAGTCTCCCGCTGCGTGAGCGCGGATTAACGGCTAGTTCTTCCTCGGTCGGACGCACCACGTGCCGCGTCAGGATCGTGGCGCATCCATCCCGCTGCCAGGTTTTGAAAGTTGACTTAACTAGCCTATCTTCAAGTGAATGGAAACTCAGAATCACCACGCGCCCTCCAGGCTTGAGCACGCCCAGCACCTGGGCCAATAGCGACTCGAGACACTCGAGTTCCCGGTTCACCGCCATCCGCAAGGCCTGGAAAGTGCGGGTCGCCGGATGAATGTGGTGGAGGGCCGTCCGGGAGGGGATCGCTCGCGTCACCACCTGCGCCAGTTCGGTGGTTGATCGATACGGACGGCCCTTCACAATGGCTCGCGCGACTCGGCGCGAGTGGCGCTCTTCCCCAAGCTTGAAGATTACATCGGCCAGTTCCTGCTCGCTCATCTCGTTCACCAGGTCCGCCGCATTGGGTCCCGGACCCGGACCCATCTTCATGTCGAGGAGCCCCGGCGTGCTGAAGGAGAATCCGCGAGATGCGTCTTCGAGTTGCATCGTGCTCATGCCCAGGTCGGCCAGCAGGCCGTCGGCAGGCGGAAAGCCGCTGGCCGCGCGCAGTTCGCTAATCTGTGCGAAGTTTCCTGGCATTGCGATCAGCTTATCCCCAAAGCCCTTCAGCCGCTCCCGGGCAGTAGCGAGCGCCGCCGGGTCGCGGTCAATCCCTAACAGTTTCCCGTTTTCCAGGCGCCGAAGAATTTCTTCGGCATGTCCCCCTGCCCCCAGGGTCGCGTCAATATAAAATCCGTCAGGCTGCACATTCAGAATCTCGATTGCCTCTCGGCACAGCACCGGCACGTGCGCGCGCATCCGGCTAAATCCCGGCAGCACTTAAAGCCGTCATGTCCTCGTCAGTGAACGGGTCCTTTTCCATGTGCTCGACCCAGCGCTGCTTATTCCAGACCTGCAGATAGTTCAAGGGACCGAGCACCGCCACTTCCCCCTGCGTGGCCGCCGACTCCCGCAATAAAGAGGGGATGAGAATTCTCCCTTGACTATCCATGCGAGCAGTCTGACCATAGTAGTTGGTTCGTTCGAGAAACTTCTTCACTGCCTTATCCAGGGAGGGCATCTGCTGCAACTTTTCCTCCAGCTTCAGCCACTCCTGAAAGGGGTAGATACGCGCTGATTTACCATCATGGCTCGTAACATAGAATTCAGTGGTGTGCATCTCGTCCAGAATGGCCTTGATGGCAGCCGGGAATTTCAACCGGCCTTTGCCATCTACGGTCGCGGGATGGTTTCCACGGAACATGAGAAACCTCGAATTACCGGTGGGCGGGCGGGACCCTTTCCCTGAACTCCACGATTTTCCACTGCTGGCTACTTTGCTCCACAAAGATACGTTTTTGACCCTTTTCTTGTCAAGGGCTTTTTAGAGTTCTCTCATTTTTTTCTGACAACCTGACTGATTTTGTTTAAGTCTTTTTTAATCAATGTATTGCCTTGATCCTCCGTTTCTTTTCCAAAATTGGCATCGTTCGTTGGCATAAACCTCGGGGCAGAATCCCACGCGCTAAGTTGCAGGCGTGAAGCATTGCCGCTATTATGCTTTTGCTCTGGCGAATCTCGCGGTTTCACGCGCCGGCACCAGTGGCCGTCACGGGGTCAAATCGCGTCCTGTTCAGATTCACGGGTAGATTCGAAACGAACACATCAACAGGCGGGTCGATATGAGAAACTTCCGAATTACAGCCGTTACGCAGGTGCCAGCGCAGTCGCCGAATGTCCGTTCACCTCACTTGCCGACAGCCATCATATTATCAGTATTTCTATGTTCAATCTTACTATCTCAGGCAATAGCTGCTGACAAAACGGTCGAAGATGCCGTAAAGAACGTCGACAGCGTAGCTGCCAAAGGCCCTTTCAGCGCATCCTGGGATTCTTTGGAGAAATTTCAAGTTCCCAAGTGGTACGAAGACGCCAAGTTCGGGATTTTCATTCATTGGGGTGTTTATTGCGTGCCGGCCTTTGACAGCGAATGGTACCCCCGCAACATGTACCTGATGGATAATCCTGTCTTCGCGCACCATGTGGAAACCTACGGCCCGCAGTCCCGGTTCGGCTACAAGGACTTCATCCCCATGTTCAAGGCCGAGAAATTCAACGCCGGCCAGTGGGCTGAACTATTCAAGAAGTCAGGAGCGAAATACATCGTTCCGGTCGCGGAGCATCACGACGGCTTTCCGATGTACGCATCCGATCTCACGGATTGGTGCGCGGCGAAAATGGGCCCGAAGCGCGACGTGGTTGGCGAATTATCCGTGGCTGTGCGCAAACAAGGCTTGCATTTCGGAGCTTCCTCGCACCGCGCTGAACACTGGTGGTTTTTCAATGGCAGCAGGAATTTCGACTCCGACGTCAACGATCCGCGCTACGCGAGCTTTTACGGTCCGGCACAATCCGACAAGGATCAGCCCGACCAAGCCTACCTCGACAATTGGCTGGCGCGCACCAGCGAGATTGTGGACAAATACCATCCGGACCTCCTCTGGTTCGACTGGTGGATCGAACAGCCGGTGTTCCAGCCCTATCTCCAAAAATTTGGCGCCTTCTATTACAACCGCGCCGCAGAATGGAAGAGCGCGGTCGCCATCAACTACAAGAACAAAGCGTTTCCAGAACGCGCCGCCGTACTGGACATCGAACGCGGGCAACTCGACACACTGCGCCCCATCTTCTGGCAAACGGACACCTCGGTGGGCGAGAAGTCCTGGGGCTACATCAAGGATGAAAAGTTCCGCACCGCGGAATCGCTGATTGAAGAACTGGTGGATATTGTGAGCAAGAACGGCTGTCTGTTGCTAAACATCGGACCCAAGTCTGACGGCACTATTCCCGACGAAGCCCAGAACGTCCTGCTGAACATGGGCAGGTGGCTCGCCGTCAACGGAGAGGCAATCTACGCGACCAGGCCTTGGAAGATTTACGGCGAGGGTCCGACCAAAGTGGTGGGTGGCTCCTTCAAAGACACTGCCACCAACGGATACACCGCCGAGGATATCCGCTTTACTGCCAAGGGTGAAACGCTCTACGCAATTGCCCTGGCTTGGCCTCAAGATGGCAAGCTGCGCATCAAATCGCTTGCCGAAGGTTCCGAGTTGACCAAGCGCGAGATTAAGACGGTTCAGATGCTGGGCTCGAAGGCGCAAGTGAAATGGACCCGCACCGCCGAGGGTTTAGTGATCGAACTCCCCATCGAGAAACCGACTGGTTATCCGGTCGCGCTGAAGATATTCCCGGTGGACGCCGCAACAGCCACCGGCGCAGTACAATGAGCATCAGGGGTGGGTCCTGTCAGCGCGCACTCCCATGCGACCTCGCTAAACTCGGACTGTTCCGCGCGAGAGCTATCACGTAGACTCAATCGCGAGCGAGTCGATCAGTTCGAAGTGGCGGCGGTTGTTAGTGAGCAGAGTAAGCTCATGGCGGCGAGCAGTGCTACCAATCAAAAGATCTAAATCGCCGATCGTCCTTTGAGTTGCCCGAAGGCGGCCTCGTTCCCTGCCGAACACTTTACATGTCTCTTCATCAACGCCGATGACCACGACGCCCCGCAAGAAATCATTGAGATCGGCCTCATTTCCTGACGGATCGGTAGAGTAGTAGATTCCCTCATAGAGTTCCGCAAGGGAGACGATCGAAAGGGCCAGCCCTCGTTCCTTAAGCTCATCCAATCGTTTTATTACTCGTGGATGCCCGTTGAGGTAATGAATTACCCAGTCAGTGTCAACTAAATGCGTTGGCTTCATAGGCGAGGAACTGTTCGAGTAGCGATCAAGCGATCAGCGTAGATATCGCGGATAAGCTTTTCGGCATCAATAGTGCCCTTCCATCCGCCGGCTGAGCGGGCAAAGGCTTCAAAGTCGAGAGTTGATGGGACCGTGAGAATCGTCAGGGTTACTTCCTTTCCCTCTGGAAGGTCGAGCATCTCCAAGGGCTCCAAGACGCCCCCCTTGACGCGTGCTCGAATCGTCGTAGTCATGCTCTTCTCCATACTGGCATGGGACTTAGCAAATCGCTCAGCCCCTCAATAGAATACCCCTTTTCGTGAAATCTCTGCCCAAATTATCGGTCAATGACGCGGTGCCCGTTCGGGGAGCCGCAGTAAGTTCAGTGTTACTCGAATTGTTTGCGGAAATCATCCAACTGTTGCCGCAGGTCCGCGACTTCCTTCCGCAGGTTCTCGAGTTCAGTTTCGAGGCGTGTGATCCGGTCGTCGTCTTGGCCGGCTGTGGAGGCCACGAGTTGTGGTTCTGCCGGCACGCTCCACTCTTCCAGTTCACCTGCCAGCAAGTGCGCGTAACGCGATTCCTTGGTGCCTGGCTGGCGAGCGAGTTTCATCGCGAGGGGAGGCTCTCGCTCCATCAAGCGATGCAGCGCGGACTCCACCACGCTCAGGTCATCAAACCTGTACATCCGTTCCGTGCGCCCGCGCAGTTCGCCCGGAGTCTGCGGCCCGCGCAGCAACAGCACGCAGAGCACGGCGGATTCTCTGCGATCGAAATTGAAGACTTCCTGCAAGTGGTGTGTGTATTTGGACACACGGCTATCCGCGCTCGAGGCGTGACCCACCAGGTTTTTTCCGGTCAAGCTATCGAGCGCATCCCGCACCGCGCTCTCGTCCAGCGCCATCACCGGATCGCGATTAGATTTCTGGTTGCAGGCATTGATGAGGGCGTTTAGGGAGAGCGGATAGTATTCCGGTGTGGTGATCTCCTTTTCCAGAAGCGCGCCCAGCACCCGCACCTCGACTTCGTCCAGCTTTGTCATGGCGCGCTTTGAACCTCCCCTTCCCTGCCGCCAAGAAACATCCACGCCAGAACCAGAATCGCCAGCCCGGCCAGCAGCAAGGCATTCCACCGGTAGAAGCCCACGGGTTGGGAGAAAAGTGAAATCAACGGTTCCGCCACTTGCAGGCAGAAGATAACGCCAAAATATGCCAGGATGTTATCCCGGAAGAACCAGACAAAAATCGCCACCGCGACGCCAAGCGGAATAAAGTCCATAACCCACGAGGCGAAGAACTCCGGAACCGAGTGCGCGCCCGCCGGCCCCAGTCGAACCAGCAGCAACGCTATTCCGGCCCACAGCCACCACTGCCGCTTTTTCCATCCCAAGCGAACGACGTAGAACATTACTCCCAACCCGCACAGATAGAAGACGCTCAATTCCAGCGCGCCGAGGAATGAGCTTAGCCCCTGATAAGAAGCGTTGAAAACCTCAGGGAAAAGATCCGTGTCAACAGGGGCGAGGGTGTGAAAGCGGCTGGCGAAGACCGCGGCCAACTTCGCAAGGCCCGCGCGTGCAGCCAGAGCAAGTACAATACATACTGCCGCATCTCGCCGCCAGAGCCGCCGGGCGCTCCCTTTCAAGAGTTGCCAGGCCTCCGGATAGAGGCTTGCTGCAAGGCCAACCAGCAGCCAGCCGAAAAGCCCACCCAGTAATGGCAGAACGATCATGCTCACCACTTCAAACAGCCGCCAGGTGGCGAGAGGGAGGGTCGTCGTATACCGCCGATCCAACTGCGCCCATTCGGTGAGCTCGGAAACAGCCATCAACACGAAGATCAACGCACCTATTTTGACTGCTGCACGCCAAGCTATCCCGCCGGATCTGATCCGAAGGACTAACAGGACCACCCCCGCACCTAGCAAGGCGAAGCCCACCACGATGCCCGCCATAGAAAGCAGAGTGTTGACCAGTTTCGAGGAACTCTGCTCCCGTTCCCAGGCCTCCGGCAGTTTAAACAAGTGCGAAAGCCCCACGATCTTGTCCCCCGCAACGTCGACCGCGAGCCGATAATATGCGCCGGCCACGTTTCGGGGGTCGCCGGCTTTCGCCTGCCACACCAGCGTGTAATCTTCCCGGGCCTTCCGCTTCACCGCCTCCGAACTCTGGAGATCGAAGTCCGACAGACGGTAACCTTGCTGCTCGAGATACGCCGCCGCCAGGGTTTGGGCCTGTTCAGGCGAAAGTGAAGCGCCGGGCGCATCGTCGTCCAACAATCTCCTATAGCCGAACACCTGGTCCGTTGTCGGGTCCAGGAAAACGTGGAACTCTTCCTTCTCCAGGTACCGGAAAAAACGCACGTCGTAGATCGCAAGGCGCGTCGCCTGCCGGTAAATCCGGTCAGTTTCCCGGACTGTTTTATGCTCGAGCAGATAGCGAAGCGCCATGGGGTCGACGTTATCGCGAATCCACGCCACCTGGGAGTAGCGAGTGGGATCAATCTGTCTTGACCGGAGGTAAGCATTGGCCGCCTGAATCGCTTGGGCACGAGTGATCTTCAACGAGAGGCCCTGACCGAAACGATAAACCGGGATCAAGGCCAGCAGAATAAAGCCCAGCGAAAGAACTCCCGCCAGCACCAGCCGACTCTGCGGCAAAGGATGGTAAACAACTGCCGCTTGCGACTCCACCACCTCTTCGCGTGCGGCCCTGCGAATACCCTGGTTGGCGTTAGTCAGGGATCCACTGTCACTGAACGTGCCGGTACGCCAATAGGTGAATCCGGCCACCAGCAGTGGAATCAACATGATGCCGGCGGCGACCGCGCCCGAGATCGCCAGGTAATGATTGGGCGAACGAATCAGCAGGAAGGCGGTGTACAGCGCATCCACGGAATAGTGCCAGATTAGCGTGGCCAGGATGCCGTAGCGCAGCATGATCACGCCCATCACGATGCCGCCCAGCCCCACCTCTACGCCACGAATAAAGAATGGCTGGTTAGGGTACGCTGCGTGGAGAAATCCCCACATGAAAGCCGAGAGCACGATCGCCAAGGGGAGTGCGAGCGCCGCCGTGCCCTTCGAGCGCAGCAAGTTCAAAGCCCTGTCAAGCAATCCTTTCAGAAACGGAATTGAGAACGCCCGGAATCGCAACTCTTCCGACACGGCCGGAAAGAAGCCGATGAAGAGCACGGTAATCCAGGGAAACTTTGTATTCAGCAGGTCGGTAAAGGGAAGGTCGGCGGGCGCCCACGCCCCCATCTTATTGGCGGCAAGATAGAAGACTGTCTGGTAAGCAAAGAAGAAAAAGGTAAGGGTAATCCCAACCACGTTGGCAATAAAGAACGAGCGGCTGCGCAGGCCCTGCCAGGTGAAGTACCTTGGCAGGGCAATCTGGTTCGGATAACCCTCACGATACATGGGCTCGGAAGCGGCGACGAGCAGGAATATTGCTGCGCCCGTGCCCACGGCCGAAAGCAGGGCGCCACCCAGGGCCTTGGCGATGAAGCTCGTATACGAGTCCGTGGTCTGGTAGTCGAATTGAGCCAACGAGAAGCTGTTGAGCTGGCCGAGGAAATAGAGTGCCGCAGCAACCCCGCCGAACGCGAGCGCCATCCCAACCGGCACGTCGCGATCGCGCAGGCGGCGGATCAAAATCACCAGCATGCCCACGCTCAAGAGGATCCAAAAGACCTCGTCTACGGTTTGCGCGGCATCGTTTCGCGAGCGCAGTTTCTCGTAGCCGCGTGTCCACTGCTCCGGAACCTTGACGAACTCGCGGTACCCTGCCACCTGGTCGCCATTGACCAGCACTTCCACGCGCAGGCTCCCATCGCCCAGTTCGACGCTTTTCTGCTTCCAGGTA
>JBEKLY010000198.1:0-14887 GCA_050010015.1 Terriglobia bacterium | reverse complement strand
TGAATATTAACGCCACGTTCCGTCCCACGGCTCACGCCGTGGGCTACTTTCTGGCGCCGCTCCGCGGCTTTCGAAGTCCCGGCGCCTTAAGTAAACGCTTATGGGGCAAGCCCTACCCCTACTCCTCTTCAATGCGGCAGAACCGCGCTTTACGGTCGAACCGGATTCAGAAACTCCAGAGGGTGGCCACAAGTGCCGCCCCTGCAAAACGCGGTTAGTCAGGGTACCACACCCCACCCCCGCGTGGTTAGGCCTCTTGCGATTTCAGCAGTCCCTGGGCGGCCAGCACTTTTTCGAGCTTGGCGCGGTTTTCGTCTTTCATGGGGACCATGGGCAGGCGGTAAACTTCCTCGATCATGCCCATCATGGCGAGCGCGGCTTTGACGGGGATGGGATTGGTTTCGATAAAGTTCACCTGCATGAGCGGCAAGAGGCTGAAGTGGAGTTGGCGGGCTGCCTCGAGTTTCCCTTCCAGCAGCAGGTGCGCCAGCCTGGTCATCTCGGCCGGAATTTCGTTCGAGACTACCGAGATGATGCCGACCCCGCCCAGCGCCATGAGCGGAAACGTAAACGCGTCGTCACCGGAAAGCACGCCGAAGGCCGGGGGGATGGCGGCAAGGACTTCCATCTGCTGCACGATGCTGCCGGAGGCTTCTTTGATGCCGATGATGTTCTTGATCTTCGAAAGACGCGCCACCGTGGCAGGCTCGATGTTCGACGAGGTACGCCCTGGGACATTGTAGAGAATCACCGGCAGGTCAGTGGATTCTGCGATGGCCCGAAAGTGCTGGAAAAGGCCTTCCTGGGTCGGCTTGTTGTAATACGGAGCTACCGAAAGAATTCCCTGCACGCCCAGCCCACTCACCTCGGCGGCAAGATCGATTAATTTGCGAGTGTTATTGCCACCCACCCCCGCAATTACGGGAACCTTTCCCCCTGCCTCCTGAACGACCGTTCGGATAACGGCCACGTATTCGGCGTGCTCGAGCGTGGGAGTTTCCCCCGTGGTGCCGCAGGGGACCAGGAAGTCGATGCCGGCACGAAGCTGGAACTGCACCAAACGCCGCAGGCCGTCAAGGTCCAGCGTGCCGTCTTTTCTGAAGGGCGTTACCAGCGCCGTGCCGCAACCACGAATGTCCAGGCTCATGCAACCCTCTCAACCCCGAAGGGGTTCTAATTGAGTAGCCGTGGGCAAGGGCACGGTCTCTGTGCCCGCCGCCCACGGACCGCGTCCATCAATTCTTACCGACCCCGAAGGGGTCGAACTGTTCGGCCCCTTCAGGGCCGGGAGGCCTTAAGATCCACGACTACTAAGCCCGCCGCAGCGCGTCCTGAAATTGCTCCGGTGTTAGTTCGATTTCCCGTAGAATCTCACGCAGCAAAGGACGCGCCAGGTCCCGTCCGGCGTGATTGGGGACGGTCGTGGTGCGTCCATCGCTATGCCGATAGAACACGTGACTCCCTCTCTGCCGAACCGGCTGGAAACCCAGACTCAAGAGTACCTTATCCATCTCGCGGAAGGTGACGACCGGAAATCTGCTCACACAGCCACCTCAATCTGCTGCAACCCGACAAAGTGTGGCAAGTCGTCTATCGAACCTTTAAGCTCCTCCAGGCACAATTCGAGAACCTCTTTGAGGTTGATGCGCAATTCATCCAGGCTTGGCGCTTGAGTATGAGCACCCGGAATGCCGGGGATAACTCCAACGTAGAGCTTCGACTCGGGATCCCATTCCACATATGCCGAAAAGGTTTTCATGCCCAAATCCTTTCTGAGAGTATCGGCCCCTTGCCTCGCCCTCACCGGGGTGATTCCAGAACCGCTGCGAAGCTGAACAACCCCTTCTTGCCGATTACCCAACGTGCCGCATGCAGGGCGCCTTCCGCGAAGCCCTGGCGGCCGCGCGCCGTATGCCGAAGGACAATCGTATCTGCTTCGGAGTCGAAGCCCAACTCATGCGTGCCGGGAATGTAACCCGCGCGCACGCTCGTGACGGGCACCTCGCGACTTCCGAACGCAGGTTGAATTTGCCGTTTGAGCTCAAGCGCCGTGCCGGAAGGAGCGTCCTTCTTGAATTTGTGATGAGCTTCGGTGACGTAAGGGTCGTACATCTCGAAGGGCGCAAAGATTTCCGCCGCGGCGCGGGCCAGGCGGTAAAACAGGTTGGTGCCGATCGAAAAATTCGCGGCATAAACCATGCCCACGCCAGCGCTTTCGATGATCTTCCGCACTTCTTCCAAACGGTTATGCCACGCCGTCGTGCCCACAACCAGATTGACGCCCAGTGCCGCGACCCGGCGAATGTTCTCGACAACCGCGTCGGGAGTGGTGAAGTCGATGCAGACATCGACCCCTGAGAAGTTCTCAGGCGTGATGCCCTGGCCTTGCGCGTTGACATCAATATCCATCACCAGGCGCACTTCGAACCCGCGCTGCGGCGCGAGCGCGGCAATCGTCTTGCCCATTTTGCCGTAGCCAAGGAGGGCGAGTTTGACGGTGTGATTCACGTTTCCTCTGCATGGGTGGGAATCGATTCAGGTCTGCGACCCCCTCACCCGGCCCGCCCCGGCTGATGACAACGCCGGCTGCGGGCCACCCTCTCCCCCAAGGGGGCGAGGGCCTTCATTTGGAATTTCAATCGCAAATCATCAATCACAAATCACAAATAAGCTGGCCCCCGGCACCTAGTCAAGGTAGCCTTCCGACTTCATCAATTCCGCGTTGAGCAGAGCCGCGCCGGCCGCGCCGCGTATGGTGTTGTGACTGAGCGCGACGTACTTGAACTGAAGCACCGGGCAGTGGCGCACGCGACCCACAACCGTGGCCATGCCGTGCTCGGCCACAAGATCGAATTTAGGCTGCGGTCGATCGCGCTCTTCTCGGACGATGATCGGATGCTTGGGGGCAAACGGCAAATCGCGCTCCTGCGGTAGCGAGCGAAACTTCCGCCACGCCTCGACCAGGTCCTCGATGGAAGCCTTGGCCTTCAACGAAACCGAGATTGCCTCGGTGTGCCCGTCCTCCACCGGCACGCGGTTGCAGTGGGCGCTCACCACGAAGTCACCGGGCTTGACAGACTCATCGAGGAATTTCCCCAGCAGCTTTTGGGTCTCGCGTTCCACCTTCTCCTCTTCGCCCGAAATGAAAGGGACGACGTTGCCGAGGATATCCAATGTAGGAACGCCTGGGTAACCCGCCCCGGAAACCGCCTGCATGCTGGTCATCATCACCTTCTCGACCCCGAATTGCTTCTCGAGCGGCGCGAGCGACATGGCCAGGCCGATGGTGGTGCAGTTGGGATTGGTAACGATCATCCCCTGCCATCCGCGACGCTTGCGCTGGATTGGTATCAGGGCCAGATGGTCCGGGTTGACCTCCGGAATCAACAACGGTACGTCCGGCTCCATACGGTGGTTGCCGGAATTCGAGACCACCACGTGCCCGGCCTGCGCAAATTCCCGCTCGACCTCGCCGGCAACCTTGGAATCGAGCGACGAGAAAAGCAGTTGCGGCGCGTGGTTCGGTTTGCACTCGTACACGGGAAGTTCGCTGGCAGCCTTAGGCATCGGGTCGCGCACCCGCCAGTTGCAGGCCTCTCCATAAGTTTTTCCGGCCGACCGGTCCGAGGCTGCAAGCCAGCGGACTTCAAACCAGGGATGGTGCTCGAGCAGGCTTACGAAACGCTGCCCCACCATGCCCGTCGCACCCAGTATGCCAACTTCAATTTTGTTCATAGTTGTATTACCAAATACCTTTCTGCCCCCAAAAAGTCGAGAGTCAAGAGTCGAAAGTCAAAAGCGAGCCGCCGTTAACCTGCCGCTTCGCGTAGCGCTGACCTTTAGGTCAGCACACCGGATGCCCACCTGAAGGTGGGCGCTACGCGTGGCTTTCCCAGCGAGGGCCGACCCTGCAGCGTGGGCTTGCTCTCGACTTTCGACTCTCAACTCTCGACTGTCTTCTTCAATTCCCTCACCAGCCTGCAGTACAACTCCACCGCCTTCACCAGGTCGGCTTTCGCCACGCACTCGCGTTCGGTATGGGCCACACTGATCGACCCCGGCCCGAGCAGCACGGGCCGGCCCCAGCGGTCGAGCGATGGCAGGTCGGTGGTGAAGGCCACCACGTCGGTCTCATAGCCGTCCAGTTTCTCCATGTGCAGGGGCGGCGTGTCTCGAATGAACTCGCACTCGCAACGTCCGCCGACTGCCTCCGTGATATTGCGCCGTATCTCTTCTGAGCTGGCCACGGTGCGAATCACGATCTGGGCTGCGGCGTGGTCCGGGACAACATTAGGCGCACGGCCACCGGAGATTACCCCAACGTTCAGCGTGGCCGGGCCCAACACAGGATCGTGTGGCATCGGAACCTTGCGCAAGTCAACAAGCGCATCCACCAGCTTATCGATTGCGGATTCACCCAAGTGCGGGTAAGCCGAGTGCGACATCTTGCCATGGGCTCGAATCTCCAGTCGCAGGTTGCCTTTCGAACCCAACACCAGTTTATTCTCGGTCGGCTCGCCGTTAATCATGTAGCGGCAGCCGGGGGGGTGCAGGTTCGCCTCGCGCGCGCCATCGCTGGTGGTTTCCTCACCGACCAGAAACAGCACGCCGAGGTCCGTTATCCTTTCGCTCAACAGGCGCTCCGCCGCCGCAATCTGTGAGGCGATGATGCCCTTGGCGTCGCACGCTCCGCGCCCGTAAATCAGCTCCGCATCCTCGCGGGCGGGAATGAAGGGAGGTACGGTGTCGATGTGAGTACTCAAGACCACATCGGGCTTTCCCATTCTTGCGAATACGTTGGAGCGGTCGCGCGAGACCGGCTGGAGCACCACCTCGAACTTTCGCTCGGTAAGGTACCCCGCCAGATACTCCGCGCAGGCGCGCTCGTGGCCGGTCACAGATTCGATATTGATCAACGCCTTGGTGAGTTCGAAGAGTTCCATTTGCTTAGACGTTAGCTTACAAAGGAAAAGAGCGTCAAGGGCTCTTCCATCCGTCGATAACGGACAGCCACGCGACGGGACATGGGAGTGCGGCGGCGCTTGCCGGCGGATCAAGTCCCGCCAGCCCCGGCAGGGGCGACAGATAGTAGCCCAGGGCACAAGCCCTGGGAAGAACGGATCCCACCTCCTATTATTTTCCCCCTCCCCCGCCGGGCGGGGGAGGGGGAAGGGGCAGAGGGGTTCACCTAGCCCCACGGCTCAGAACCTGTGAAAAAATCGATGCCTGTCATCCTGAGCGCAGCGAAGGATCCCGGCAGTTTCTTGTGGTTCAGCGATTTGCGAACAACTGCAGAGATCCTTCGCTGCGCTCAGGATGACACTTCCGAATTTCTTTACACCTTCTCACGCCGTGGGCTAAATTCTGCCGCCCGCCTTGGCGGGCTGACTTATGCCACGGACTTGCGTTCCATGACCTTAGGTCAGCAGCGGTGTAAGTCCCAAAAATCTGCCTAGCCGACTACTTGTCACCGTCACAGCCTCGCCCCAGGACTCGCAAGCCCTGACTTCTTTTCGCGAACACGTGCTGATTTTTGCTCCTTTTGGGTCATATTGCTGTTAATCTGCACGCAAAAAGCACGATATTTGCAGCATCAAGAACAGCGACTTCCTTTGTTTTCAAGTACTTCTTAGCTTCGTTCCCACTATTTTCTATTTCTTGTATTGTCCCGCTTTCCTCCGCTTCCCCGAACCAACCCGAACCTTCTGCATCTCGGCTGCCGGCGGCGTCTGCCTACGACAAAGTGTCCATAACAAGACCATCATGATAGGCTATCGTAGGCGCCCTGGCTTGTCAAGCGGAAAATGCGAAAAAGGTGGGCGAACTTTCCCGACTCTTTCCACCGGGCATTCGCTAATCGTGCACGAAAGGGAAACTCGGCGGCACTGAGCCGCACGTCTCACTTTCGCGCCAGGAGGCGGACGCGGGCTGTCAGGCCGTTCGTTTCCGCCCCGCCGCGAACGCGACACTTGCCCTGTCGAATTGTCCAACGCCACTGGACTCGAATTCCGAAGTTGCGAGGCTCCGTGGGAAGAAACCCCTCACCCGGCTCGCTACTCTCGCCACCCTCTCCCCAAGGGAGAGGGCTGAAATCAGTCATCGTTGACCGCCCTCTCCCTTGGGGAGAGGGTGGCCCGCAGCCGGCGTAGTCATCAGCCGGTCCGGGACGGGTGAGGGGTTACTTCCGAAGAATCCAGACTCCCGTTCCGTTCTCGAAGTTACCGAGGCAGGCAACTCAGTTTCACCGAGTTGGCCTGGGAGCGCCAAATTGAACTTCGGAATTCGGGCTGAATCGCCCTTGAAGTCAGGGGCCTCGTATGTTATCGTCCGCGCATGTCAAATCCCACCCTTGGCGACGAGACTCCTCAATTCAGCACCGCGGAATATGCCGGCACGCCCGGCGCTGACCGATGCAAATCCTGCAACCAGACGATAGGGGGAAGCTATTATCGCGTGAACGGCGCGACGGCCTGCCCTACTTGCGTTGAACGGGTCAAGCAGGAGATGCCTGAGGACAGCCATGCGGCATTCACGCGGGCGCTGCTGTTTGGGATAGGCGGAGCTATACTAGGTTTGATTCTCTACGCCGCGTTTACCATTATCACCGGGTTGATCATCGGCTACGTTTCCCTGGCCGTGGGGTACATTGTCGGCAAGGCCATCAAGATGGGATCGGGCGGAATAGGCGGACGGCGATATCAGATTGCTGCCGCGGTGCTGACGTACGCCGCCGTCGCGATGGCCGCGGTGCCGATCGGGGTTTCCCAAGCCGTGAAGGCTCGGAAGGCTGCCCCCAGAGCTCAGGTCCAATCCGTGCAACCGCCCTCGGGGGAGCCTTCGACGATCACCTCGCCCCCCGAGCGGCAGAGGCCGACTCCGCCAAAGCGCCCCGCGAACCTGGGGGCTGCGTTGATCGTGTTAGCGTTCATAGGGTTGGCCTCGCCATTCCTTGAACTCGCAAATCCCATGCACGGTTTGATTGGGTTGGTGATACTGTTCGTGGGAATACGTATTGCCTGGCAGATCGCGCGGGGGACGTCGGTCCAGATCCTTGGGCCGTTCAATCGCGCCGCGCCGGCCTCGAGCTAAGCGGGTAATGGTCAATTAGCTCTGACAACATCGTGTCTTCCATACTCATTCCACCCATGCGCGCCTGCAAGAGCTGCTCGGCCGAGCTCGAGGAAGCGGCTCTTGCCTGCCCGCGGTGTCATACTCTGGTACATGCTGAGGCGTTGCAGGGTTGGGCGGCGCAAGCCAAGGCCTTCGAGCAGCAGGGCCAACTCGCAAAGGCGCGTGACTGTTGGGAACATGCCTTTTCGCTTCTGCCGCGTGAGTCGACCCAGGCAGAGTGGGTTCTCGGCCAATTGAATCGTCTGGCGCCGGCTGCAAAAACCGCAGCACAATCGGAGGCCAGGAACAGATGGGCCGCTAAATTGGGGCCGCTGGCGCCCGTGGCGCTTGCCCTGGCGAAGGCCAAGGTTCTCCTCGCCATCTTCAAGCTGAATTTCCTGGTCAGCTTGGCGGCGTTCATGGGCGTCTATTGGTCGCTCTACGGCAAGAAATTCGGGCTCGGATTTGCCGCGCTCATTCTTATTCACGAGCTGGGCCACTTCATCGATGTCAAGCGCCGCGGGTTGCCGGCGGAGATGCCGGTGTTTCTCCCGGGACTGGGCGCCTATGTGCGCTGGCAGGCCATGGGGGTCTCAGGAGTGACGCGGGCGGCCGTGAGCCTGGCGGGGCCGCTGGCGGGGTGCCTTGCGGCGGCGGGGTGTTCGTTGCTCTGGTGGGTGACCGGCAACGGTTTGTGGGCAGCGTTGGCGCGCGCCGGAGCATGGCTGAACGTGCTCAACCTGATTCCCGTTTGGGCGCTGGATGGCGGTCAGGCCACCGCGGCGATGGATAAGACGGAGCGCCTCGCGCTCCTTACAGGCTGCCTGGCCCTCTGGCTGGTGCTAGGGCAGAACGTATTCTGCCTCGTCGCCATAGGGGCTGGATATCGCTTGTTCACAAAGGACATGCCCTCTCAGCCCAGTCACGCGATTACCGCCTACTTTATGTGCGTGCTGGCCTGCCTGGGCCTGGTGATGTGGATGATGCCGGGGAAGGGATTCGGCTTGGGTTAGCGCCCTTGGTGGAGTGCGCGCTCCTTGCCTACTTTCGGCCCAGCAGGCGGACCCTGGCGGTGAAGGCGCGGCCCTGGATGCCGCCGTAGGTGAGGAACTCCGTAGAATCCACGTTATTGTTCACCCCGGACGGATTGGGGCGATTCGTGATGTCGTTACATCCGGCGCGCAGCGCCCACATGAATCCGAACAGATGAATGCGCCGCTCAAATTGCAGGTCCAGGGAAAAATACCTTGGGAATCGTGTGGAGCCAGGAGCGCCCACGAGTTCCTGGTTTTCGTTCACCAGGCTGAAGGGGAATCCGTCGCGATAGTCGAGCGAATAGGCGAGAGTGAACTTACCGGG
Organism: Terriglobia bacterium; assembly: GCA_050010015.1. Lineage (GTDB taxonomy): Bacteria > Acidobacteriota > Terriglobia > UBA7540 > UBA7540 > CAVROP01. The sequence continues at coordinate 6,418 of JBEKLY010000198.1, read as the reverse complement.
CAAGGGCATGTAGCCTGAGGAGAGAAATCGGTTGGGCGTGTCCCAGGGGAGCGGGCCGCCGGCCTGCGGGCTGAAAAGCACGTTGTCGATGCTGAAATCCAGGACGGCGTTCGAGTCGGCCTTGGAGCGGGTGTAGGAAGCGAAAAGCATATGGCCTCCCCGAAAAGTGTGGCGTGCTGAAATCTCCACCGAATCGTAATGGTCCCGCTCCACACTCTCCAACTGGTAGTTGCCGCCCAACGCAGCGCCCTGGTTAAGAAAAGTCCAGCCGTCGCGCCCTCGTTTGTCGAGGAACTGAAGTTGAAGGTAGATGGCGCGCGGCATTTTTCGTTCAACGCCCATGCTCCAGTTGGTGAAGCGCGGAAGCCTGAGCATCCGCTGATCCACCAGAAACGAAGCCACCACAGGCGGCTGGACAAGCGTCTGGCCTGTTGATCCGTAGAAAAGATCCGTGCGCTGCCCGTCCAGGGAGCGGGTGAGCAGATCGAGATTTGTCCCGTCGCCGTAAACGCCCACTCCGCCGGAAAGTTTCGTGTCGCCACTCCGGCTCAGGAGATACGTCGCGGCGAGGCGCGGGGAAATCAGGAAGTCCCTAACCACATCGTCCCAATCAAATCGTATTCCCGGCTCGACCAGCAAACGGAGGGCGGGTGACCAGCGGTCCTGGGCATAGCCGCTGGATTCGAAGTTCTCCTGAGTGAACGGCACGCCGCCCTGGAAGGTGACATCCTGGGCGAGTGTGCCATTGGGGCGTTGGATCTCAATCGGTCGCCGCCGGTAGGACTGACGGTCCGCGATGCCGTCTGCGTCCAACCCAACTTTGAATTCGTGCCGGCCATGCCAGACTCGGGGTGGAAGGAATAGGTTGGTGATGCCTTGCATGCGACTGGCGCGGGCGTTGGTGGCTTCAAAGTAGTTCCCGCTGTATTGGCCGGCGCGATCCACGTAGGGACTCGATCCCAGAGGCAGGAGTGAGTCGTGATATGCGCCGACAGCACCACCCACCTCGAGAAGAGTCCCGCCCGGGAAAAGCTGCTGATCCTTGAGCATCAAAAGCCGGGCGGCGTCCCTCTGGTCGAGCGTCGTAGGCAATGGCGTAAACACGGACAATCCCAGATGGTCCGAGCGGTAGTCGTTCACCAGGAGGCTCGCGGTGAGGATATTGGAAGAGGTCAAATTCACCTGGGCCTTCGAGAGGTTGCTGACCCGCCACGCCGAACCTTGGTTCGCCCCGGGGGGAAGGTCCCGGATGAGATTCAAATCGTACTCACCGTCAGCGGCATTCATAAACCACGCCTTGTTTTTCCGGATCGGGCCGGAGAAGGTGAAGCGAGGCGTCCAGGTCTTGAAGTGCAATCCTCCGAATTGCTGAATTGCGGGAATGAAATCCGTCGCCAGGAAGCGAAAGTGATCGTCTCCCATGAGAGTTCGCAGGCTCACTACTCCTCCGGAGCCCTTGCCGTACTCGGCAGAGTAGCGCCCGCTCTCGACCTCCGCCGACTGAAGGCTATCGACGCTGGTGCGGACATTGAACAATCCCGTGGCCGGATCGGAGACATTGAACCCGTCGAGCTGATCGGCGACCTGGTAGGTGTTTGCCCCAGCCACATGAAGCTGCCCATCTGCGTCCTGCAAAACCCCAGGCAGCAAGGGCAAGGCATAGCGGATGTCGCGGCCAACATTAAAGGGCAGATCTATAATGTCCTCCCGCGATAAGGTGGCGGTGACCGCCGTTTTTTGGGGATCAATGGCGGGAGGGGAGTAGACCACGTTGACGGATTCCGCGTATTCCTGGGTGTGATTTAGCGTGACCTCCAAATTGCTGCCTTCGCCCACCCGAACATCGTTCGAGTTGAAAACAAAGAATCCGTCTTTTTCTACCCGCAGGGAATACACGCCCGTGGCAAGAGCCGAGAATCGATAGCGCCCGGCGTAATCAGTTTCAGCTTTTTGGACGAAGGAGTTCGAACGATCGGTGAGCGTCAGGAGTGCCGAAGGCACCGCCACGCCGTTTTCGTCTACAACTGTGATCTGAAAATCCTGCGCGTCAGGTTGCTGGTCATTCCGCCACCCTGCCATGGCAGAAGCGGACGACAGGGCGGCGAGAAGCAGCCAGCAAACGGCCGCAGTCCTGCGAAGACGCGAAAGCGCGTCGCCACTCCGGGGACGAACTCGCACACCCAGCATCGGAGAGCCCTCCTCCTCTCCGGGATGATTGTATTGTATCTCCATTTTTGCGCGGAAGCGCGTCAAGCGCTTTCTAATTGACGGGGCTACCCAACTAAATATCACGGCTCTCTCTAAATCGATGAACAGCCCTCTCCCCTAGGGAGAGGGTGTCCGGCGATGGCGTTCTCTTCAGCCATCGCCGGACGGGTGAGGGGTCTGTTCCGCTCTTCGCCGTGCGAAGGAAAGGGCGCAAACCGCAAAAGGCAAAGTTCAAATGGTTCGCAATCTGCCATTCGTTCAAATTGAGAAACCATTTGCCATTTGACTTTTGCCATTTGCCATTTGAATTGTGTTGGGTCTTGCCTCTTGCGAGATGACCCCTCACCCGGCCCGCCCCGGCTGATGAAAGCGCCGGCAGCGGGTCACCCTCTCCCCAAGGGAGAGGGCTATAACTTTCGGCGGGGGGGGGGTCGTTCATTGATTTGGGCTTCTTTCAGGCCGTGGCGGCGTTTCGTCTGCCTCCTTTGATTCTACGGCTTCCGGTTCGGCTTCCTCCCCTTCTCGAACCTCGTGTTCCGGCGCGCGGCCGTTGACCAGGGTCCACTTCAGGGGATAGACCTCCGGGTCGAAAATCACGGCGTAGAAGTGCCAGACGACGATGGCGAGCGTGGCCAGAATCGCTTCGTAGTAATGAACGGCGGTGGCGACCTGCAACCACGAACTGGGAAGATAGCGCAGCACGAAGTTATGGCCCCAGAGCAGGACTCCGGTGATGCCCATCACTATGGTTCCCCACACGAGAGCCCAGTATTCGACCTTCTCCGCATAGTTAAACTTGCTATACGGCGGCAACTCGCGCCGGTAGCCAAGATTGTAGCCCACCGTCTCGACCGCCTCGCGGGCGTCCCGCACTCTGGGCAGCATGGCTCGCAGTCCCTTGCGCCCCTCCGCGGTGAAGAACAGGTAGATCAGGTGGTAGAATCCCGCGGCAATCAAAACCACTCCCGCAATCCGGTGTATGAATCCGCGCAGGGGAAAGGTCTTTTCCCACTGCACGATCGGCTCCGCCCAGAAACTCACCGGAAACTTCAGGGCGAATCCTGTAATCACCAGAAGCAGGAAGCTCACGAGAAGAACCAAGTGTTGAACCCGCTGGTTGAGAGTAAGGCGCAGCGGCGTCGTACGGGATCCGTATTGAGCGACATGCCTGCGCAGCTTGCGTAACCAGTCCAGGAGATTGTGGAATATCATGAAACCGAGAGCGACGGGAATCGTGAACAGGTAGAACAGCCGGACGTAACGGAGCCAGGGATTCGCAACCGCGGTGCTGGGAAGCACGTGCACAGGCCCCAGCGCGAACGTCTTCCCCGCGTCGGGATGGCATTTGCCACAGGTCGTGGCGAGATTCGCTTTGGCTATCGAGGAACGCGGATCGCTCGAGGGAAGAATATCGTGAACGCCGTGGCAGCTTGCGCAGTTGGCCACCGTCTGTGAGCCCGCCTTCGAAGCCAGCCCGTGGTAACTGTTCTCGTAACTCGAGACGCGGTCGAGAGGAAGATTGAAACGCCTCTCGAGGCGTGTGTCACCGTGGCAGCGCGAACAGGTCGCGGTAGAAATATTACTCACGTAAACCGGGGAGAGGGGATTGCCGGCCGCCAGAACATTGTGCTCCCCGTGGCAGTCCGTGCAGGTGGGAGCCTCCGCGATCCCCGCGGCCACGGCACGGCTGTGAATACTGTCCTTGTAGCCCGCCAAAGCCTGTTCGTGGCAGCGGCCACAGGTCGCGCCCACGTTGTGCTTGGCAATCGGCGAGTGAGGATCGGTCGGGGGCAGGATGGCATGCGTTCCATGGCAATCGTTGCAGACGGCTGCCTTTTTTCCGTCGGCCTTAGCGCGAGCATGAACGCTGGCTTCATACGCCTCTACCGGCCTGGCGGCGGGAAACAGGTACTTCTGCGCCAGCTTCGGATCCGAGTGGCAGCGCCCGCAAGTGGAGGGCAGGTTCTCGCCGTTGACCGGCGAATCGGCCGCGGAGGCTTCGACCGCTTTGTGGGTCGCCCCGTGGCAATCGGCACAACTTGCGGCGTTCGTGTCGCCCTGCTTGCGGGCGAGTCCGTGCACGCTCGTGGCGAATTCCTTCACCTCGTCGGCATGGCAACTGGCGCAGAGATTGGCCCCGCGCGCGGCGGGAGGCGCCACCTCGTGCGCGTTGCCGTGGCAACTCATGCAGGTTTCGGAACTGTCCGGCTTACCCAACGCGGAATGAGCGTGGTTGGCCAACTCTCCCGCGACTTCGCCATGACACGTAAGACAGGAGGCTGATGCCACCTTGGCCGTGTGTGGTTGTTTGGCCGCCCCCGCATGGCAGTCCACGCAATGCAGGTCCTTGTGAACGCTGTGCGCGAGCGATTCCGGCTTCACCGTAATGGGTTTGCCTTGCGCGTTCGTCAAACCCGTGGAGGTCCCATGACAGGCAAGACAGTCGTCTGGAGCCCTGGCTGCGACTGGGCGTGCAAGGAGGACAATGACTGAACTGAGAATGACTAGCCTGGTCGGACTCATTGCTAAGATTCCCACCTTTTAGTAAGTGACCGATATCAACCCGCTCCAAGTTGTGCCCGCATAGGATACAGCATTTTGCAGCGCGTTTTTGTCACTATCCAACTGGAGGTCAAATTGCGAATTTCCACCCATAACGTCGAGCTACGAGGCACAATTTGAAGCCGGGTGCGATACGCCTGGCCTATTAGGGACATAGTGTTGCAGTTAGAATGCCGTTCGCGCTGCTATTTTCAACAGTCAAAAAATGACTCAATGTCGCCTTGGCTGGCCCCGAGGCCGGTAGTCCTCACTCCAAACATACTGCTCTGAAGATATCCGGGAGCGCGGGCATCCTGCCCGCCGTTCGCGCCGCAATTGCCCGCACGCTGCGGGCAGGATGCCCGCGCTCCCGGGTACTTCATGGTTTCTGGGCGCCCGTCAGCCGACGGGCATGAGGCACTCCCACGAAAACGACTCCCCTCCTCAGCGGGAGGAGGGGCAGGGGTGGTGGGTCGCACCGTCAGCGAACGGCAACCGCCCCTAACCCCTCCTTACCAAGGAGGGGAATCATCTTCATGCCGAGTGATGAGGAGGACGATCATGCCGTTTTTGCTGAGCTATTGCGAAACTTGGAAGTTGAATTCTGCGTCAGGACCGATCTTGCTGCCGGCGGGTGGCGATTGCGTCACGATGACGCCGCGCGGACCGCTTCCCGCGGGGACAGAAGTGACACCCCCCACTTTGAAGCCTGCCTTTTCGAGACTGTGACGAGCTTCCGCGATGGGTTGGCCGACAAACCTTGGGCACAGGTACGCGGCGGGCTCCTCGCCCAGAGAAACCAGGATATTTACGGCGGGGCTTCTGAGCTCCGCGCTTTCAGGTAGAGGATCCTGCGCCACCACTTGGTCAGGTTGGGCGCTGGGCCAGTGTATACCCACCACATCGCCCAGTTCGAGGCTGCGCTGAATGGCCGTAATCCGCACCGCACGGATGCTTTCCCCCACAAAAGTCGGGATGACAACTTGAGGCGGCCCCAGGCTTACCAGGACGTGCACGTGCTGGCCGATCTTAATGCGGGTTCCCGGAGGAGGCATCTGCGAGGCTATCGATTGGGCGGGATATTGGGTATTGTAGAGTTTATCTTCGACTTTCATCTCTAGACCCAGCCCGCTGGTCATGCGTTGAGCGTAGTCTGAAGTTAATCCGACCAGGTTGGGCATCGTCTCCTGATGGCCACGAATGGTAAGCCGGATGGTGGTGATAGCGCTGACCAGCGCCACAGTTACCAGCACCGTGGTTAACAGAAAGAGGCGGAAAAGAGTCCTAATGCGTTCCCGAACGCTCATCTTGACGCCCTATTCTATCATGAATGGGGCAGCGTACTGGTTTGGGCGTAGCGCCGACCTTTAGGTCGGCATGTGCTGACCTGAAGGTCAGCGCTACTGGAAAGCGCGAATTCCGCACACGACGGTAACTGAAATCTTGCCGTAGTTCAACCACCCCTAGCCCCTCCTTATCCAAGGAGGGGAATTAGAAACTCCCCTCCCCATTTGAGGAGGGGTTGGGGGGGGCCGTACGCTAGCGCATCGGGTGCACGTCAGAAAAGTGATGGAATCCATCAGGCACTCCTTGGTGTGGCTCGGCGCTCCCAGAAATCCTGAAATCGTCCACTTAATTTGCAGCAGCGAAGGGCGATAATGGCGTTGGA
>JBEKLY010000197.1:0-17507 GCA_050010015.1 Terriglobia bacterium | reverse complement strand
TGGCTGCATGAAGACGCCCTGCGGCCGTGGTATCACCGCAGTTGGATCTTCCCTCGTGACCCGGACTTCGCGCCCAAGGCCGGGCGCGTGCTGGATCTCTACGCTCGCCAGTGGCAAGACCGACCGCTGAAAGATGACGAGTTTGTGATCTCCGCCGATGAAAAGACCAGCATTCAGGCCCGCCGCCGCAAGCATGCCACCCAGAACTGCCGACCGCGTACTCCTATGTACGTCGAGCACGAGTACGCCCGCTGCGGGGCCTGGACCTATATCGCCGCCTTGGACGTCCACCGTGCCCGCGTCTTTGGCCGCTGTGAAACCCACAATGGCATCGCCCCCTTTGATCGGCTCGTCGAACAAGTGATGACCCGACCCCCTTATCACGACGCCCGTCGCGTCTTCTGGATCGTGGACAACTGCTCGGCGCATCGTGGCGCTAGAGCCGTCCAGCGTCTCCGCCATCGCTACCCCCGCCTGACGCTCGTGCATGCCCCGGTGCACGCCAGTTGGCTCAACCAGATCGAAATTTACTTCTCCATTGTCCAGCGGAAGGTCCTCACCCCCAATGATTTTCCTGATCTCAACGCCGTCGCCGAACGCCTCCTGGATTTTCAGTATTACTGGGAGACCACGGCACGTCCCTTCGAATGGAAGTTCACCCCTCAGGACCTTGCCGCACTCCTCGTCAAGCTCGGCACTCCCCGGTCACCCCGAAATACGTTAGCGAACTTCTGAAGTGGGGGACTAAGGACTGCAGAATCAAGTGACATCACCTCCTCACCCCCGGCCCCTCTCCCCCAAGGAGGCGAGGGGAGAAATAACCGGAGTTTATGCCCTCGCCCCCTTGGGGGAGAGGGTGGCGCGAAGCGCCAGGTGAGGCGGTTGTTCCGTCACGATATCATGTAACCCTCAGTAAGTCGTGGGTCGTCTCGTGCCTTGTTTTTCCGCGACCACGCGCCCAAAACAATCTAAGAGTTGACTAGCCGCCCTTCCCCAGCTAAAACCAGCCGCCCGGCTAAGCCCCTTTTCGATCAATGCCTTCCGCAGGTTCTCGTCATTTCTCACCCGCAAAATGGCTGCTGCGAAGGCCTCGGGCTCGGTAGGAGAAACCAGCAGGGCCGCGTCCCCGACAACCTCCGGGACGGAAGATGTGTTTGAGGCTACGACGGGGATCCCGCAAGCCATCGCTTCCACCAGAGGCAGTCCAAAACCCTCATAAAGCGAAGGAAATACAAACACACCACTTCCTGAGTATAACACGGGCAGGTCTTCCTCCGGCACGACGCCGAGGAAGCGGATTTCATTGCCGGTCAATCCCAATCTCCTGACGGTTTCGTCGAGTTGAGTGTTCTTCCAGCCGCGCGCTCCCGCCACGACAAGCTGGAAATGGTCTTTTGTACGATCGCGCAGTATCTTCCACGCTGCGACGAGAGTCGCCAGGTTTTTCCGTGGCTGCACGGTTCCAACCGCGAGTGCGTAATCTTTCGACACCCCGTACTTACCAGCCACATATTCCGCGGCCATCAGGCGGTCTTGAGGCTTGTAGGCTGAGTCGACCCCTAGATGAATGACCTCCATCCTCGATGCAGGAAGGTGCAACACGAGTTGGAGATCGCGCGCCGTCGACTCCGAATCCGAAATGATCCAGTCCGCTTTTTGAACCGATGGCCAGACCAGCAGCCGATGGGCATAGTAGGTCTTCCGGCTCATCGTCTGCGGATAAAGGCGCCATTCGAGGTCGTGTACCGTCAGAATGGTTGATACGTGCGAGGGAAGGGCGAGGTGCGGGATGTACATTGCGCTCCAAAACACGTCCAAGTTGTCTTCGCGTATCGCCCGTCTCCCTTCCGTCAAAAACCAGACAATACCTGGAAGGCGAGAGACGCGTGACCCGATTCTTTTGTGCCAGCGCGGGTTCCCGAAAGGCAGGGTGAAATCACGGTGCGAATAGAGGTAATAGGAATTTGCCTGGTCGGCTTTTTCAAGCTCACGGACCAGGCCTCTCACGACCCGAGGGACCCCCGCAGCCGGTACTGACAGCGGCCTGGCGTCAATGCCGATTCTCATCTTGTTCTCGCGCGTGTAACCCCTGTGGTTGCTTGGGGGTAGCCGCAAGTGCCACGGCTACTGCGGTTGCAAATGCTTCTGACGCACCACATTGCGCATGCATTCCAATATCTCCCGAGCTGCTTTGTCCCAGCGGAAGCCGGCCGCTTGCTTCAGCCCCTTCTCGATCATGGCTCTCCGCAAGCCCTCGTCGCTTCTCACGCGCAGGATCGCTTCCGCGAATGCTCCCGGCTCGGTAGGTGGAACCAGCAGACCCGCATCGCCAACAACCTCTGGAATGGAAGATGTGTTGGAAGCAATGACCGGGACCCCACAAGCCATGGCTTCCGCCAGGGGGAGGCCGAATCCCTCATAAAGTGAAGGAAGTACAAACAGACTGCTCCCTGAATAGAGCACGGGCAGATCTTCATCCGGCACAAATCCCAGGAAACGAATGTCTTGGTCGTTCAGGCCAAGGGATTTGACAGCATCGAGAAAACTCGCAAATTTGCTGCCCATTGCTCCCGCCACCAGGAGTTGCAAGGAGGATTCGCCGGCCCCGCGCAGAGTTTTGAGAGCTCGAACCAGGGTGATCAGGTTCTTGTGCGGCACAATCGTGCCTAGGGTCAAAATATAGTCCCTTGACACCCCGTACTTGGCGGCTATACGCTCGGCGGCGGCTCGTGAATCCTGTGGCTTGTGGGCTGTGCCGACCCCAAGATAAATGACTTCGACCTTTGACTCAGGCACCTTTAGCACTCGCTCGAGGTCTCTCGCCGTGGAGCGAGAGTCCGTCATGATCCTGTCCGCTTGTTGCGTCGACCGTTCGAAAAACAGCCAAAACATGCATCGGTGGAACAGGCCCGCGAGTTCAGAGTAGAGAGGCCAGGTGAGGTCATGAACCGTGAGTAGTTTCGCTAGCGCTGAGGGAAGCCCGAGAGGCAGCATATCAACAGTGCCCCAGAATAGATCGAGCCGGTCACGAATGATCGCCCGCCGGCCTACGGTTTGCAGCCATAATGTTCCCGGCAGGAAAGGCGGCCCGGGAATGATCCGTTTATGCCAGCGGCCGTCCTCCCAAGGGAGTTCAAAGTTGCGGTCGGAATAAAGGTAGTAGAAATTCTCGGAGTCGATCTTGTGCAACTCCTCAATGACGCTCTGGATCACCCGAGCCGTCCCCGCGCGCACGCGTGATAAAGGAAGAGCATTAATCCCGATTTTCATCAAGCACGCTAACTCCTTCCAGCGCATGATTTTGCGCCCGCGTTCTTCCATAGCCGCCGGCAATCCCCCAGGCCGAGTTCACAATACCATCCGGTCAGCTTCCGCGCCCAAAGACGACAATCGGCGGAGTAGCTGGTCGCATTCGGGAACCCGCTTGTCAAGCATAAAGACGTCAGTATACCCGGGCTCGCGGCTGGCCACCTCGGTCACAAATCGGCGAATTTCAGTTGGGGCTATGAGTTTGAACCGGGTGGGATTGGGCACGTAGAAGAGGTCGAACAGGTGAAAGGATTCACCTAGGCTCTCCAAATAGGATCGCGCCTGCTCGAGACCGCCGGCCACCTGGGTAGGCGCGAGTTCGAAAATGATGGAAACAAGCCTGGTGGGAAGGAGCTGCAACAGGCGACTGATGATCATCGAATCGGACCCTTCGACGTCAATCTTTACGAATAAGTCTTGGTCGCAATGGTGCTGGTCCAGGTAGCTTAAGATATCGACGCTATGGACAATCAGAGTGCTCGATGAGATGCGCCGGCTCCCCGGCGCTAAGCGGCTGAGTTTGCTGCCTAGCACCTTGCTCACACATTCAATCTTGCTTTTCAGAGATTTTCCTCTCATCGACTGGCGCCAGAAATGGCTCAGCCGGCCGGATCCTCCTTGAGCGCGGGAATCTTCCCGAATGATGCGGCCCCCGTCGGAGTACCCCGGCGTGTAGGTGAACAACGTCAGGCCATCGAACTCCGAGACGGCCAGATCTTCATGCGTTACAATGCCTCCCAAGCCGTTGAGCTCTATACTGTAGCGCACCAACTCTCCGATTGCGGTGGGTTCAAAGGCGATTACCCTGTTGGCTCGCGCGAAGGCTCGGATGCAGTTTCCCATTTTCAGGCCGAACTCCCCAACGTGGCTGCCAATGTCCAACACCACAAAGTCGACTCCGTGCTTCCACAAATGGTCCAGAAAAACATAGACCCCGTAACGGGCCAGGGTGAGCCTTTCGACGTTTTCGGGCGTGACCACCGACTGAGGGTAGCCGTGTTGGCGGACGGATTGTTGGTAATCATGGAGTGACTGATTCTTTCGATCTTGGGGAATTGCGTGGTCATACAAGTAGTCATGCTTGAACATGAAGAGCTTCAAACCGTCAAAGTCAACCAGATCGATCTCTTCGTTGCCCAACCGGCGATTCACGCACGCACCCCCGCAGGAAATCAGGGTTTGGCTAGCACCTGGTTCTGCCCTGCTCGCTGTCTCAAAATCGGTCCTTTTGAAGTACCCAAGCTAATGGCCGTTTGCAGTCTGGTCGGCGATGCCGCGCGACTCGCTTGCCCGTGCCGGCGTGCTGCCTCCGTTTGCGTCCCGCAGCTCATTTGTGCATTGCTCGCGCCGCCGACCAGACTGACGCGAGCCGCCGAATGTGGACCCTCTTCAGCCATCGAACTACGGATGGAGGAAGAAGTGCCAATGCGAAATATAGCATAAACCGCAGATTATGTAGGACCTGCGGATGAGCGCGCGCGGCCGCCTGGCCATACTGCAAGACGTGCGGCAGGGAAGCGTTCCATCTGCGGAGTTCGGGCAAGTCAATGGCTAACTGCAGTGATACGTGGCGGCCGATTTCGCGGTCCAGGTTCCCCCCGTGCTTGGCTACCAGATCGTGAGTCGCTCGGGCGAGTTTAAGCCGCTCTTCCAACATCTGCAGGGAATTGGCAAGAATCTTCTGCGTAGTTTGCGACGCATGGACACGGTTTGAGATGAGCAATTCGTCCAGGAAAGCTACCTGCCCCTCAAACGCCAGGCGCTGCCAGAGGTCCGCATCGGCGCTGAGTCTCAAGCTGGGCTTGAATAACCCGAGTTTCAGAGCCAGCGACCTCCTAAACATGGCGCTCGGCATAACAATGTAGCCTCTTGTCCAGTAACAAGCGACAAAATCAAGGCCGCCGGAAAGCGGAGGCCAAGAATGCGGGCGAGTTACGCAGAGAACGGTCCCGCCGGCATCGATGGCCTGGGCGGCAGTGTGGACCAGCACCACGCCCGGATTCGATTCCAGAATCTCTACTTCACGGCGCAGGAGTCCCGGCAGCATGACGTCGTCGTCGTGGAAGATCATCGCGTAGTCGCCGCGCGCCATCCCCAGGCAGTGGTTCCAGTTCTCTACCAAGCCGAGGTTATGCGGGTTGCGACTGTACCTTATCCTCGAATCCCGAAAGCTCAGGACGAGGCTTGTCGGGTCGACGGGGGAGGCGTCATCGACGACAAGGAGTTCATAGTCGCGAAACTCCTGGGCCAGCACGCTTTCGATGGCCGCGGGTAAGTAGCGGGCTTTGTTGAAGGTGGGAAGGCAGACAGTTACCTTCGGATTGTCCATGACCGCTTAGCCTCGTTCCCGCACGTCATTCCCGCGCAAGCGGGAATCTAATCAGCTCTTGCGCCGCGTACACGCCTGCCGGTGGGGTTGATAACAGCGGCGGCTTATGAAGCCCGGCGTGCCTCGCGCTCCGCAGGCAATACTGCGAAATAATGGTAGATCTTTCGGTAGATAAACCGCGGTAGCACAACCCGAGTGTCTACGAACGGCTTCAGGAGTGCTGCCAACGGAATCAGGGGCATTCCGAGCCACCGTTTCACACTCAAAGCAACCATGCGCTCGCGACGTTCCTGCATCTCGGCAAGGTATCGGCCGGCTTCTTTCTGTTCAAACAGCCGGCGGGCTGCGGCCAGAACCTTGGCACGACGGCAGACATCTCGGAATGACACGAACTTGTAGTGGTAACCAATCGCGCGCGGATTGTAAAGCAGTTTCAGGCCCTTTTTCTCCAGCCTATAACCCAGCTCCGTGTCTTCGAATCCGTAGGATTTGAAGTCTTCGTCGAAGAGACCGTTCTCTCGAAGAAAGCCAGTCTTCAGACTCAGGTTACAGGAGTAAAAGCAGCCAAACCCCGCTTCTTCGTCCGCCTTAAGGCGTCCGTACTCAAAGAGCCCTTCTTTAGCCAGCCAATCCATGAACGGCGTGGGCTTGACCTCGGGTGACCACTCCACCAAGCCCAATATCGCTACGCAAGGCTGCGGGTACTTGGTGTGCCAGGAGAGATGTTCCGCAACCAGGTTCGGGCCAGGGAGAATATCATCGTCTCCAAAGAGAATGAGCTTCCCCTTCGCTTCACGAATTCCGTGGTTTCGTGATGCAGCCTGACCGCCGTGTGCCAGCCGGACGCATCGGACCGGAAGCTCGCCGCGGGCGGCGAACTGCGAGACAGCTTCCGGAGTGCCGTCCGTTGACCCATCGTCCAGGACGAGCACCTCCAGGATTTCCGCGCGGGCGGACTGCGCCTGATAAGCGGCTAGGGTCTTCAGGAGAATATCCTTGCGGTTATAGGTCGGGACGAGCACGCTAAGTTCAGGGGCGGCCATGGTTCCTACATCACTCCATCGTCCGGCGAGTAACGACAACCATCATCCTGTAAAAGGGAGCACGGTCCGTCAAGCGCAGCGCGGCCTCGAGCAAGCGTGGCGCAAACCGCAAACAGGCGCGAAAGACAGCACCCCAGTAACGTGACACTTCTCCGTGGTTGACCCAATCGTGGAAGCGGAGATGTTCGTTGCCGTAGCTCTTTACTGTCCAGCCGCCCACGAACCCCTGGAATAAATCCTTCTCGGGGAAAGGGTACTGCATGTGCTCTTGCAGCCAGGGTGGTGGGGGTATGCTATGCTTTCGGTGGAAGTCCAGGAACCTTTCATCTGCGGCGTGGGCGTCCCCACCGGAGGGGAACGCAAAAACTGCCAGCTTTCGTGTTACCCGCAGTGCCTCGTTGATGACTTGCCGCCGTAGAGCGGGAGGGACATGCTCCAACACATCTGAGGCGACAACGGCGTCAAAGCTGGAATCCGCAAAGGGCAGTGCCGTTCCAGAGCATCGGACGGGAAGCATGTTGTCTTTGGGCGGCTGAGGAAAACTTACATCGCAGCCAACAACCTGCCCGCCATAGAAGTGTGCGAGCCCGAAGGAGCCTGATCCGACCTCGAGAATCGTCCCTGCACCGGCGGCCTGCCTCCTCAGGACACGCAGAATGGGAAAGTACCGCACTGCCCAATTAAGCAATGGGGATAATCCTCCGCGCGAAGCGCGCCGCCGGCAAGACGCTTTCAGCCTTCGCAAGGTCGAACTGATCAAAAAACCTGGTGAATGTCACTCCCAAAAGATAGAGCACGCCGAAAAGCGCAACCCTCAGGCACATGCCCGGCCATCCCATTGCCCGATGCCCGTCCGCTGCCAATAGTAATAAGGCCGATGCCAGCGAGCAGAGGATGGGCTTCAAATAGGCCCTCCGGACCGTTTCCCAAAGGGGATACCCTGTCTGGTGGTGGAAAACATAGATGAAGTACACTGTGCCGACAAACACCGCGATGGTAGTTCCCCACACCGCTCCACTTAACCCCAGGAAGTAAATCAGAACCAAGCTTAGCACAAGGTTGAGTATGACGGCGAGGAAGGCGGAGTAGATTCCGGGGCGAAGCACACCACGGCCGATGTAAATGAGATAACCAGGACCACACATGAGGTTAAGGAAATCAATGGTCGCCAGAATGGCCAGCGGGTATGCGACCAAGGCCAACTTCGGCCCGAGCCAAAGTTGAACCAGCGGCTTCGAAAACACCACGACAAAGACTAGCGCAGGAACTCCGCACAGTGCCATGTATTTATGGCAGCGGAAGTAAAGCTCCCGAAGCTTTTCCTGCGCTCCATGGGCGTCCAATTCGGAAGCGGCGGCCATGATGGGACTCAAGAGCATTTCGGGGATGGTGCGGATTTTCCAGGCGGTGTCGCTTGCGATATTGTAAAAACCTGCTGCCGCAAGGCCCGTAAAAAAGGCGAGATAGAGCTTATCAATTTGCATGTGAACGGTGGTGGCAATCTGCGTGATGTACATCTGTAGGCCGAAGCTGAAGATGTGTTTCATCTCCCGGAAATCGCTGCCCAGTGGGTTAAGGTTCAGCTCTGGAACAAGTCTATGCACGATCCAGATATAGCAGACGAGGGTCAGCAACGGCGCGAGAAGGTTTGCAAGCACCAGACCCTCGAGTGCCAGCCCCTTCCACAGGAGCGCGACAGTCAGTACGGCCCGCGAAACAACATTGACGGACGTTGCAATATTGCCGAGGTCCATCCGCTGCAGCCCGTTCACTATAGAGTAGAAAGGTATCGTAACGGTGTTGATAGCGACAATACAGCTAAAGAGATACCAAAGCGTTTGAAGCTCGGGGCGGGGAATCGAAGGCTGGCGAAAAAAGAGCGGGATCAAGGGAGCCGAGGCGAAACACAATGCGCCCGCCAGAACCATCGCAATCAGAATGTAGAGCGCGAGGCCTGTATCGACCAGGCGATTGAGGGAGGGGGTATCTTTGCGGGCGTAATGCTCCGCGACATGCTTGGTGAGCGTCCCCGCCAGACCCAAATCGCTTAGTGAAGTCAGACTGATGATCGCCAGGAAGACGGCCCAAACGCCATAATTCGTCACGCCGATTTTGCTGAGGATATAGGGAATGAGAATGAGGGGAATGGGCCAGAGTAAGGCCGCTCGGAAACCGGAGAAGAGGACGTTGCGGATGATCTTCTGGCTTACGGGTTTTTGTTCGGGTAATACCAGACTCTTCAGCTTTTCCAAAAACTCTCTCCCGCCGTTTCAGCCGAGAATGTCATTCCGAGCCCTTCGCTGTCATCCTGAGCCCTTCGCTTGTCATTCTGAGCGGAGCGAAGAATCTCGCTCTGCCGCTCAGGGTGAACTCCGCGAGGAATCTGGCTCCCGTTTCTTACCTGCTTGTAGGGGGACGGCTTGCCGTCCCCTAACGAACAGGGTAGGGAAAGCCCAACCCCTACACCGTTTCAAAGCCTAGCAAGATTCCTAGCTGCGCTCGGAATGACAGCCGGCCCACCGGTTTTTTTGACGGTGCAAGGCATCATGTGAACAGAAGTGACCGGAGGATCTTCGAGTAGATCGAAACGGTCCTCTTCCCTCTTTCCCGGTCCCCGCTCCGGGGGCTCAACGAAAGCAAAAAGGCCAGTGGCATCTTAAGACAGAGCAGGGCGGCCAGGGCGAGCTTGAAGATCAGAAAGCGGAGCGGGTTGGAATGCTTTCTGAAGTAACAGATCAATCCCTCGAAATACAGGGTGGCCATTCGCGCGCGTGGTACTTTATAGAATGATTGCGAACCGTGATGTGTGATCTGGGCCTCCGGATAATACAGGAGTCGCCAGCCAGCCTGCTTCAGGCGATAGCACAGATCAGTATCCTCGAAGTAAAAGTAGAAGTCTTCATCGAAAAGGCCGACGGCTTCCAGGGCCTCTCGCCGGGCGAGAAGACAGGCCCCGCCAAGCTGGGCCACGTCACCGCCGTGCTCAGCGTCACAGTCAACGTTCACGAGATCCCTCGTTCGCGGAAACCTTTCGAGAATGCGATTCAGTTTTGCAAACCCCAAAACGACGGTGGCTAAATGCGGAAACTTTTTTAGTGTGTAACCCGCCTGGAACGATCCATCCGAGTTGAGGAATTTCGGGCCCACGCCCCCCACGCGAGGATCGGCATCGATTACGCGCAAAAGCATGCCGAGGGTCCCAGGGTAAAACTCCGTGTCGTCGTTCAAAATCAACACGTACTTCCCGCTGCTCGCCCGGATGCCGATATTGTTAGCCTCCGAAAATCCCAGATTCGCCTCGTTGCGGATAACGCGCACCAGGGGAGACAGCTTTGCGACCTTTTGCGGGCTGCCGTCGGAAGAGGCATTGTCAATGACGATGACCTCGGAAGCGATTCTTTCCCTTTCGATTTCCGCGAGGCAGGAAGCTACGCAGCGCGGGAGCAAATCCGGCTGATTCCGTGTCAGAATGCAAATCGAAAGATCCATACCTCATGCCTCGACTTGGTGAAAGGCATCCTCCGCAACCCTCATCCGGCACCCTGCGTCATGTGCCCAGCAGGGACCGGAGGGTCTTCGAGTACGTCGGAACAGTCCCCTTCCAACTTCGGCGGACCCTGCCTAGAGGGCTCAGCGAAAACAGAATGGCGAGCGGCATTCGGAGACAAAGCGTAGCTGCAAGGGTCAGCCGGAAGAGCAGAAACCGGCTGCGGCTGGAGTGCTTTCTGAAGAACCGAATAAGCCCCTCGAAATACATGCGGGCCCTTTCCGATCTCATGACTTTCTTGAAGGACGCGCCACCGTAGTGAATTACTTGGGCGTCCGGGATATACCATAGCTTCCAGCCGGCCTGCTTAAGGCGGTAGCATAGGTCGGTGTCTTCGAACAAGAAATAGAACTCTTCGTCGAAGAGGCCGACCGCTTCCAGAGCTTTCCGCCGCGCCAGGAGGCAGGCGCAGTCGATCTGTTCCGCCTCGCCGCCACGGTTTTCATCGCGGCGATTAGTCAGCAAATCCCGTGTGCAGGGGAACTTCTCGAAAACCAGATCAAGATTCAACAGTTCTGAAACTATCCCGCGCAAGCGCGGAAACCGCTTGGGTGCGTTGCCCCGCTGGAACGACCCATCGGAGTTGAGGAACTTAGGACCTACGCCTCCCAGGCTCGGGTTGGCGTCGAGCGATGCCATCAAAAGCCTGAGAGCGCCTGGGCGAAACTCTGTATCGTCGTTCAGAATTAATACGTACTTTCCGCTGCTGGCGCGGATGCCGATGTTGTTGGCCTTTGAGAACCCCAAGTTATCCTCATTGCGGATAACCCTGACCAGCGGGGAGAGACTCGCAGCTTGTTGAGGACTTCCGTCACAGGAGGCATTGTCAATGATGATGATTTCGGAAGCGATTTTCTCCCTAGTGATTTCCCCGAGGCAGGAGGCCACGCAGCGTGGAAGCAAATCGGGTTGATTGCGAGTCAAAATGCAGATTGAAAGATCCATTCGGGCCATAGTCCACGAAACCCAAGCGCCATCAGAACAGTCCGCCTCGGTAATTTCCCCACTGAAGAAACGCCGCAGCCAGCAGCAAAGCGTCAATGTCTTCAGTCAGAAGTCTTCAGCCCGTCAGCTGACGGGCGGCAGCGAGTAGCCCACGGCGCAAGCCGTGGGTCGCGAGAGCCCACCCTCACCCCCGTCCCCTCTCCCGCCCAGCGGGAGAGGGGTGCCGAAGGCGGGGTGAGGGCAATCTAACCCAGGGCTGACGCCCTGGGCTACTCTATGCCGCCCCTAACGGGGCTCTAAAGAACGGTCGAGCATGAGAAGGACTCTGTAGACGAACCTCAGACCCAGGACTAGAGTCCGTAGAGTCAATCTCTCCCTTCCACGGCCGCCTTCAGCGGACTGTCGCTTGGCCTTTTTCGGCCTTCCAAACTGAAGCGTCGGTTCGTCGTGCCGGAGACTTACAATAGGCGTAATACAAAGCACGGTAGGCGAACCGGGGAAGCGGGACATGCGTGTCCAGCAGGGGCTTGAGGGGAGCAAGAGCAAAGGCAATCCGCCTCGCGAGAAATTTTCCGATTCGAATCCCTAACGATTGCCGGCTTCGCGCAGCTCTTTCGGATAAATACGCTCCGGCCTCTTTGGTTCTAAGAACCTTTTCTGCGTCGGCCACCTGTTGTGCCCGGCGGCAAACGTCCGCAAACGACACGAACTTGTGGTGGTAGCCCACAGCGTTGGGATTGTAGAGTAAACGCAGTCCCTTACTCGCCAAGCGGTAGCCGAGTTCATAGTCTTCATACCCGTAGGCTCGAAAGTCCTCATCGAATGTTCCGTGCTCCCGGAGGAACTTCGCTTTCAAGCTCAAGTTGCCCGTGGCGAAGAACTCGAAGCCCAATTCCCTTCGTTTTGAGCATTCGCGCAAATTCAACATGGGGCCGCCAGTTATGAGCCAGTTCATGAACGGAGTCGGATGGACTTCCTCGTCCCAAGGGACGGGGCCCAGAACGGCCACACCTGGGTCGGGGTTTTCCCGATGCCACTTGCAGTGTTCAGCAACAAGAGTGGAGGAGGGTATCACGTCATCGTCGGTGAAGAGTACCAGTTCTCCCCGGGCTTCTTTTATGGCCAGGTTGCGAGCCGCCGCGGCGCCGCGATGCTCCTGCCGCAAGTAACGAATCGGCACCGGCGACGCTTTCGCGATCTCGGAAACGACAGACGGGGTCTTGTCAGTGGATCCATCGTCAATCACAAGAATCTCAGCAACCCGTTGCAGTGCGGTCTGCTTCAAGTAGGCTTCCAGCGCCCTTTGCAAAATCACCCATCGATTCTTAGTTGGAATGATCACACTGAGCATTTCAGTAACCCGATGAGACTGGCCTGTGTCACAGCATATAACAGATCAGTTAAACCCTTCCAAGCAATGTCGAAGCCAGTTCACGTCAGTGAGCTTCTTCACAAAGGCGTAGATATCGTCCGGAACGGGCGTGACTTGCCGGTGAAAGGTTCGAACCCGCTCGAGCGCCGTTCCTTTTAGCCCCCGTAGCCTGTGTGAGGCCGAATAGAGCAGGAACCGGCCGGCGTGGAAAGGATGATAACGCCGGATTTGCCGCCTTTTGCGCAAGACGTCCCACGTACTCAGTTTGTACCTGTACACAGTTGAATTGTCACGAAGGAGGACAGCCCACATGGCATCATAGTTGAATGCCATCCCGCTATAGAAATCAGGGAACTTGTCCATGGCAACTAAGAGGCTGTCGGCAGTCAAATTCAGACCGATGGGAATCTCGGGGAAAAGGGTAGGATGGATCTTGTATCCATCGTACTCCTGAAGAAACTTGTCAAAGTACTCAAGGCGGCCGGACCTCTGATTAACCCCGCTATTCGACTTCTCCGACTGGCCCGCCACGGAGACATAGTGGCCAACATCGTGGGCTTCGCTTGCGAAAACCGGAACGGCCATGGCCATGAAGACGTCCGGCTGAGTGGTGTGGAACACTCGACCTGTGTTTTCCCGGATAGCATCTGGAATGCGTTTCGCCACGACTGAGTGATACATGGAGGGGACGAGAGGGTCCCAGAGTCCCTTTGAGGCTGACAGCCGGGCCGCGGTCTTCAAATCAATCTCCGAGGGGCCATGCGGAGGCGGGAGACGGACGATGTTAGCGGGCTTGCCGTCCATGGGCCAATTGTAAATAGGCCTGGGCCAGCAATAAGTGAGCGCCCGCGTGGTTAATATGGAGGCTTCCAACTGGTCAAGCCCGCCCGGGACGATTGCGTCATCGTCGCCGATGAACATGATGTAATCACCGGTGGCCCGCAGCAGGGCAAACTCCCAGTGACTGCTCATAGACAGGCGACGGCCGGGATTGATCAACCGCAGGCGCGGGTCGGAAAAACTCTTCACAACCTGCGCTGTATTGTCCTGGCTGAAATTATCGCTGACAATCACCTCAAAATTCTGGCTTCGCTGGTCGAGCGCCGTTCTGAGCGTATACCCCAATGTCTCGGGGCGTTCGCGAGTGGGGATGACGAGTGAAAGCAGCGGATGTGTGCTGTTGCTCAACGGTTGACTTGCCCTCCATTAATCTCAGACTTCAAACTCGGAACCTTCGCGTTACCTGATCTCCACTACTAAAATAGCCCCGGCACCGACCGTAGATCAAGCCTGCCAATTTCAATAAGCTGGCTCTCGAAATGGCGAGTCGTGCCTGAGGAACTGAATACGCGCCAAGCGCTTACGGCTTGAAAATCAGACCTTGACCGGTAGGCAACACAAGAACCATCACACCCTTGCGGGCGGCAAAGCGGTCGAATGCTAACTTCTGTTCGAAGTGCGCGTCCCAGCCGTAGTCGTCCAGCACCATTACGGCGCCCGGGACCAATTTATCCCAGAAATACTCAGCCGCGGCAATCTCCGGGGCCGCGCAATTCATGTCGATGGAGAGGTAACAGACCTTCTCTGTTTTCACCTGAGGCAGCGTCTCAGGGACGACACCGCGCACGATGACGACCGGCAAGCCTTCAAAAGTCTTACACACCGCGTCGTAACACTCCTCGTACTCGAACCATTTGCCGGTTCCGACTCCCCGCTTCCGCTCCGCTTCGGAGATCAAGCGGTCCTCGAGCCCGCGAAATGTGTCGAGGAGGTAGAACGTCTTACCGAGCCTGGGGAAATCGACGAAGTGCATCACGGCCTGCGAGAAGCCGCCTCGATTCACCCCGCATTCCACAAAGTCGCCCTCCAGGCGGCTCGCTTTGTCGGCCGCCCAGCACAATACATGGATTCGCCATTGGATTCGGCCATCCTTCCAGGACCGCGTTTGCTCCCCCAGGCGATACGCTTCGGCAAAGCGTGGGTCGTTGATAAAGTCACAATTGGTAACCGTGGCCAACCCGTCCTGGTTATAGGTGAACTGCCCCGGAATTAACTCCCAGGAACCTCCCGGCATATGCCGAAGCAGCCACCTTGCCGCGCGCCCGGCCTGCCTCTTCAGCCGGCGGCATTGATTCAAGAGGAATCGTTTCATTGTGCATGCGCCTTAAAGAATAGCACTAGAAGCTGTTTCAAAACTGCCCGGCAAAGGAGAGATTACTGAATGCCGCCACGGATCTCCGGCGGCTGCTCGAGAGTTCAGCCCCGCAGGGGCTGGACCACCCCCTTTCCCCTCTCCCCGCCTGCGGGGAGAGGGGTGCCGAAGGCGGGGAGTGGGGCCTTGGTCCGGGGGTTTCACCCCCGGCTACTCATCTTGCTCCCGTCCGGGGAGCACCGCTTCACGCCCCGTCGACCCTTCCCGGTGCAATCGGGTAAAGAAGGCTTTGAAACAGCTTCGAGACACCCGGCTTCCCCGTAGCTAGACTACGGTGCTCACGGGCGCCGGCTTCAGGAAATTCATGCGCCGCAAGGTCGCGCGCACCTCATCCCCCAGCAGCCGGTAGGCGGCCGCCCCATAGACGATCGACGCTAAGACGTAGCCTAGAACCAGCGAGAGAAGCGATGCAGGCGCAACGAAGGCGATCATAGCCCACGTACCGCCGTAGGTCAAGCCGGCCAGCCCAAACACCTTGAACACGTGGACGTACCATCTCCAAACGGGCATATTCAGGCATTCCGAACATGCGCGCGGCACGAAATACGCGTAGGCGAAGAGGTGGTAGACTATCCAGGAGAACCCTGCTCCGGCGATCCCAAATCTGTACACCAGCCAGCCCGTTACGGGCAGAACCACGAACAGAGCGTAATAAGCCGTGCGGGCGGCGATTTGAGGTTTACCCACCGCCAGCGTAAAGACGTAGGGGATACTGACCGTGGCATGCATCCAAAAACCAATAGACAGGAACGTCACCGGGCAGACCAGCATTTGCGCCGCTTGCGCATTGAGTACGAAGGTGAAAAGCGGACGTGCGGCAAAGGGAATGGCCGCGAACAACGGCACGATCGCATAGCAGAGAAGATCCTGCACCTTATTATACTGGCGCAGAAGCCCATCACGATCGCCCTGCTTGTATAAAGCGGAAAAGGAAGGGAAGACGGCCTGAGAGGCGGAAGCCGTCACCACCATCCCTCGCGACACGCCGCTATAGGCCATGCCGTAGTATCCGAAAATCCCGAGCGGGAGTAGCTTGCTCACGATGGCTTTATCGGTTTGCGTGTGAACCATGGAAAGGACCGTGATCCCGGCCAGCCGGTACGTAAAACCGGCGTTGCGATGGATCACCGATGCCGAGATGTTGGGGATGAATGCCCGGGCGCCAAAGAAATGGGCGCAGGCGCTCAGGTAAAGCACCAGGCCTAAAAGGTAGCAACCTGCCATCCACAGGGTGACCGGAAGTAATCCGCCGCCCAAAAAGAGAACCATGATGGCGCCGAACTGCTGCAATGCGCTGACGCCCACGTCGATGAGATTGATGAATTCCATGCGTTGAAGGCCGCGCAGAATACTCGCACAGAACGAGCGCGGCAGCGCCACGAGCGTGGCGATTCCGAGCACACGCAGAACCGTCGTAGCGGCGGAAGGACTGAGCGTATCCAAGTTGATCCACCTGGTGACGAGCCAAGGAGCCACCACGTAAAGCACCGCTGCCGCCAGAACGTAAAGACCCCAATAAAACGTGGAGGCGGTTTGCAGCAGACGCCTTATATAGGCCGGGTCATCTTCATGAAAGGCAGCGACTTCACGAACCGTGGTTTCGTTGATCCCCAGCGCCAAAAGCGCCGTGAGAAGGGCATTCAACGTGAGGGTGAAATAGATGAT
Organism: Terriglobia bacterium; assembly: GCA_050010015.1. Taxonomy (GTDB): domain Bacteria; phylum Acidobacteriota; class Terriglobia; order UBA7540; family UBA7540; genus CAVROP01. The sequence goes on along the minus strand of JBEKLY010000197.1, from coordinate 1,085 downwards.
GCCCAGGGCGTCCTGGCCCAATTGCTTAAAGATGAACTTAACCGCCACAAAGCTCAGGACGATGGTGATCCCTTGGCCAACCACATTGTAGAGAATATTCTTTGAAACCCTTGACATTCACCCGCCTTGAGCACGTTCGATCACTTTCGGCGTAGATACGCGTCCGGCCAGTAGGTCACGTCGAGCCGGGTAGGCTCCGGGTCAAGCTCGAATTCAGAGTGCTCGGCCAGGAATTCATGCGCCGCCGCCTTAGGATTATCCTTTGTCCAATTCGCCTTTCCGCCCGGCACGTCGTCGAGGTCCTCCATGATGCCATCGCTAGCCACGATGTAGCTTCCGGAGGAGACCAGCGGACCGTAAAGCTCAAGCTCCTCGCGGACGTGCTTTTTGGAGTGATTTGAATCCAGAATCACCATGACCTTCTCATCCGGGGAGAGCAGTTTGCGCACCTCTTGAAGTGTCTCAGGCGCGACGGAGTTCCCCTCGATTAAGGTGATGCGCTTCTTGAGGGGATGGGCCTCGATGGCCCTACGGTTATGCGGTCTGATCTCGATGTCGATCGATAACACACGACCTCGTCCCAGGACTTCCAGCAGACTCGCGTAGAAGACGCCCGAGCCGCCATGCGCCACACCGGTTTCGATGATCACCTGCGGTTCGACCTTGAAGATCAACTCCTGGATCCTAACCAGGTCTTCCGGCAATTGAATGACTGGGCGGCCCATCCAAGTGAAATTGTAGGAATATTTCGCCGCCCAACCTGCCTTTATCCACAGCCTGGAAATGGCGTGGAAGGCTTCAGGGCTGTATAGCGGCAACGTCTGCGATTGATCGTCCGCATATGTCACCGAGAGGGTCTGACTCGCCAAATCAGCAGTCAGGCTTCGGATCTTCTTCACCAACCCTCCTTGCGGCCGTGCCTCCCGCCGTAAGGGGACGGCTTGCCGTCCCCGCATTTCTGCTGGCCCCGACGAGGGTAGGGCAAGCCCCATAAGCGTTCACTTAACGCCTCAACTGGTCAAGTGGTGGCAATTTGGGTCTCGTTCGCCACTAAATTCAGGCCCGGAGGGCCGACAGGGAGTAGC
>JBEKLY010000196.1:0-14984 GCA_050010015.1 Terriglobia bacterium | reverse complement strand
CCCTTCCGGGGCTGTGAATATTAACGCCACGTTCCGTCCCACGGCTCACGCCGTGGGCTACTTTCTGGCGCCGCTCCGCGGCTTTCGAAGTCCCGGCGCCTTAAGTAAACGCTTATGGGGGCGACCCCCGTCGTCGCTCTCGGGCGGCCACCAGGGCCGCCCCTACCACTCTTTAATTCCGGATGCGCGAACCGGGTAAAGCGCCGGGACTCGAAACGGATGAATCGGTCGGCAGCGGAGACAGCGTTTCCTCGACTCCCGGCACCGCCATGTCGAAGACGGCCTCGACCTGCCGCACGGTCTCCTCGGTCTGCTCGACATCGCGCACCAGGTTGTCGAGTTGATCGCTCACCTGCTGCGGGTCGCGCATGGTCACGGACTGGTCGTTGATCAGTTGCAGGACGTCTTCGATGGCCGAGCACTGCGCCTGCACTACCTTCTGGTTGTCGCGAACCTTTTCGTATTTCTCCAAACGCTTCCCCAGGATCTCGATTCGCTTGCGGTTGATCTCCTGCACCTGCGGCGGGTCTGAATCGAGCGTGTGCTGCAAGTTGGCGATATTCTTTTTGATGGGGTCAGGATCAGTGGTCTGCAAGTACTCGCAGTGCTGATAGTCGGCGTAAAGCAAGCGCAGGTAAGCCTCGAGAAGTCCCCGCAGCCTCTGTTCCATCTGCTCCAGAAACATCTGCGACGTGGATGACAAACGGCTGTAATTGGCGCGAATGCCGGCGCACAACGAGTCCAGGGCAGCGTAGCGAGTGCGAAGCTCGGGCGGCATCTCGTTGAACATCGTGCCCAGCGTCATCTCGCGCTGGCGCTTCTGCTCGGCGTATTTCCAGGAACGCACCAAACGCCGAAAGGCGCTGCTGCGCGGTGCGAGGCTGAGATAGATCATCTCCAAGCCTGCCGCCAGCACCAGCGGAAGGCCGGTCCCCGAGATCACAGCGAAAATCGCGGCGCCCGCCAGCCCAATCCAGTTGTACTGCCACTTGAGCGCGGCCTTCACCAGGTCGGCCTGCTCGAGGCCAAGCTCATCCACATTGCGCTTGACCATCCCCTCCAGCATCGAACCGGCTTTTCCGACCGTGCCCCGCTGGGGAGTTTTCTCCTCCGCCATCAAACACCCACCCGCACATGGCCCGTCCCCGGAGCGCGTCGGAGGCACGCCAGCACGTAATCCTGAAGATCGTGAAACTCTTTGGTCTGCTTCATTGCCGGATCCCGCGGACGGCCCAGTGCAACCGGCACGTCCTCTACTATTGTACCGGGGCGGGCGCTAAGTATAAAGATTCGGTCCGCGAGATAAACCGCTTCTTCCACGTCATGGGTAACAAAAAGTACGGTGCAGGCGGTCTCATCCCAGATGTGTAATAACAGGGCCTGCATGTCGCCGCGTGTTTGGGCATCCAGGGCGCCAAACGGCTCGTCCATCAAAATCACCTCGGGGCGAACCGCCAGAGTGCGCGCGATGGCGACCCGCTGCTGCATTCCACCCGAGAGCCGGTCTGGATAGGACTTCTCGAAGCCCGACAGGCCCACCGCTTCCACCAGCTTGGCCACGGTCTCTTTCTTCTGCGCCGCCGGTGCGCCTTGAATCGTCAGCCCATAGGCGATGTTGTCTGCGACGCTGAGCCAAGGGAAAGAGGTGTATTTCTGAAACACCATGCCGCGGTCGCGACCGGGCCCTTCGACCGTCTTGCCATTCACCTCGACCTTGCCACTGTCAGGAAAGTCCAGCCCCGCAATCAAGCGCAAAATTGTGGATTTGCCGCAACCCGAGGGACCGAGCAGCACCCTGAACTCTCCTAAGTCCCTGCCTTCGGAAGAGTAGGCCTCTTCAACTTCGAGGCTCACGTCTCGCAACGCTTCGATTCGTTCGCCCGCAGCGCCTGGAAAGGTCCGGCAGACCTTGTCGAGTTGGACTTTCACCTTGTTTGGCATCGTTCACGAGAAGATCCCCGGAAGGGATCGATAAAGTAGCCGGGGGCAACGCCCCCGGAGAACACCGCCCAACGAGATTCGACCCTGCATAGGTCGAACCTTCACGCTGGTCCACCGACCGTGAGTCCCCGCACTCGCACTAATGCGACCCTTTCAGGGTCTGGGACTCGAGCACACCACTGTCCGGGGGCGTTGCCCCCGGCTACTATCTTGTGCCCCTGCGGGGCGCCAAGCCTACTTCTGGCTGCCGGCTGCAGGCTGATGATGGTTCTTCGCCGTGGCACCCGCTCCGATTGCCGCAAGATGTTCCGTGGCGGGTCGCACGACCTGACGCCACGGAAATAACCGGTGTTCCAGAAACGTCAAAAACCAGCGAAATATGAAGGCCGCAAATCCGATGGCGATGATGCCTGCGTAGACCCGCTCGAAGTCCAGAACTTTGCGCGCTGCCTCCACCATGTACCCCACACCACGACGGGCGTTGACCATCTCGGCCAAGATAACGTATGTCCAGCCGATGTCATAGAGGATTCTGAACGACCCAAAAATCCCGGGGAAGGAAGCCCTGAAGATCAGCCAAAGCACCTGACTGCGGTTCGCGCCCAGCGTGTACGCCGTCTCGATAAGGCTGTCATCTACGCGTTCCGCTTCTTCGACGACAACAGCCAGAAGGTAGAAGAACATTCCAAACCAAAGGAACGCCACCTTCATGGTCTCTTCCATGCCAAACAGCGCGATAAAAGCAGGCAGGAAAGCGGTGATGGGCATGGCGCGCATCGGGGCCGCCACAGGGTTTACAAGATGGTGAACCCAACGGAAGCTGGCCATCAGCACACCCAGCGGAATAGCGATGCAGGCGCACCAGAAGAAGGCCTGTGCGATGCGCCACCAACTCTGAAACACGTTCCCCAACAGGTTGTAATCCACCCACAGGCGTCCGAAGGCCTGGATGACTCCGGCCGGGCGGGGCAATGCAAATGGCGGGAGAATGTCCCAATGAGTCAGGAGAAACCACGCAAGGATGATCAGACCCCAGCTCAGAAAAGCTAGAGCCATCTTGGTGCGGGGCGAGACGTCACGACGGATTTGGAAGAGTTTGGACATTACGAGATTTCAGCCCTCTCCCCCTTGGGGGAGAGGGTGGCCCGCAGCCGATGTCTTCCTCAGCCGGGGCGGGCCGGGTGAGGGGGTCCAACTAAACACCCGAAGTCGCGTCATGCCCCCGGGTTCGGGTAAACCTTAATATCCGTACGCCGGTTCTTCTCGCGGCCTTCCGGAGTGGCATTGTTATCCATGGGCTTATCAGGGCCGTTGCCGGCAGTGCGCATGCGGCTGGCCGGATAGCCGTGCTTTTCCATCAGGTAGCGTTTCACCGCGTCGGCGCGTTCTCTCGAAAGCTCCATGTTGTGCTCTCTCGACCCGGTCGAATCGGTGTTGCCTTCGATGTCGACCACCGTATTCTCGTAGGCACGCATGAACTCGGCGATCTCATCCACCACCGCGCGGGAATCCAAGCTCATATTCGTCGAGTTGGTATCGAAGTAAATTGAACGGTGCTGCGTGGCAATGGGCACAGCGCCTTTTGTCGGCGCCTTGTATTCGATCGGCGCTTCAGTGGAAGTGCTCGAGAATTTGCCGTTCAAGGCTTCGATGTAACGCCGGTCAACAGAACTGTCGGGATCCGCAATGTGTTTGATCAACTGCTCTTCCCGGTACATGTCCTGCGCCATTTTGAAGATGTTGGCGTAATCAGACTCGCCGCCGGCCTTTCCGAAGAAGGCCAGGTTGTCCGCGTAATCGGACAACCTCACGCCGCCCAACATGGTCTTGGCCAAGTCGGTGGGAATGTTAAAGTCCTTGATCGTTCCGATCAGTGTGTAAGCCCGCGTGGGCTGAGCTTTGATGAACTCCACGCCTTCGAGCCAGCCCTGAGCGAAGTTGATCACCGTCTGCGGATTCTCGGCAGCGAAGCGGTCGCTCACCACGAGAATGTCTGCAATCAGACGGTTGGCCACGCGGGTGTCGTAAATCTTCTTGGCTCCGGGGCGCTTGGTCACGGCATCGCTCATATCGGGATCCCACGCCACGGCGGCATCAACTTTCTGTTGCGCAAAAAGAGTGGCGGGCTCGATGCCATCCTTCGTATGCACCGCTTTGGCAAAAATCTCGTTCTGCTGCTGGGTGCTCAGGCCTGAACTCTTCAACCCATTCCAGAGCAGGAAGTGCGAGGGGGTATACGGGGCGAAGGCCACGACCTGCCCGGCCAGGTCCTCGATGCTATTGATTCCCTGCTTTCCGATCAGCCCGTCGGCGCCGCGCGACCAGTCCACCATATAAAAGGCGTGCGCGCCGAAACCCTTCTCCTGGAACTGTCCGAAATCCTTCGCCCAAACGTCTGCGGTGGTCAGCATGATGTCCACGTTATTCGTGGCCAACGCTGCTGAGCCCTCCGTCCAATCGTCAATGATCTTGAATGAGACCTTGAGCCCTTTCTTGTCATAAATCGAGTCGGGCGCCGTATCCAGCCCGCCATTCGCCACCAACCCAGCCGCGCATCCGACCCAGATGTTGACGCGAACCCGGACCTGGTTTGCCTGTGTGGCGCTCGCCGTGGGCAGGGCTAGCGGCTTTGAGGTATCGACCTTCGCGGCCGTGGACCCGCCGTGTGATCCTAACCAACTGCCGATGTTCAGTACGCCGTACCTATTAAGACTGTACCCAACCAGGGCAAGCCCGATCAGAAAGATAAGAAGCCAGCCACCCCGTTCGATCTTGACCGCCATAAATGCCTCCTCGAAGGTGTAGGGGCGATCCTCGCGGTCGCCCCAGGGCGGCCACGAGCGCCGCCCCTACCGCGTGCCCTCTTCAGGAAGTCTTCTCTGCCTCTTTTACACCTATGGTCTTTTCTGCGACTGCCGTTGAGGGTTCTGGAGAGATCAGTCCCATCTCGACCTTGAATTGCTTCACCAGTTCGTTGGCGCGCAGCTTCTCAGCTTCTTCTTCGATCTTGACCTTCTGCTGGTCAACATTGTCCAAGGCCATCTCCATCCGCGCCTCATTGACCGCAGTCTCCTCTTCGATCTTGCGCACCATCTCGTCGTGCGTCTGGCTGATGCCCGCAACTTCGAACTGCTCCATCGCATCGGCTACTTTCTTCTGCCACTGGGCACGGCGATGGTCGCGAATGGCGTTGAGCGCCTCCTGGGTCTTACGGTCCTTTTCACGCAGGAAAGCCTGCTTGACGAGCATGGCCTTGTCGAAGGCCCCGCGCGCCGTTGCCAACTGCGCTTGAGTGCGGGCCAGAGCGCTCTTCAGTTGCTCGAGCTGCGTGGCAAAACTTCCCGCCAAGTCATCGCGTCCTGCCTGAATGGCCGCTTTCACCTTAGCGGTCAACTCGCTCATGTCATACTTATACTTCGCTTCTTCTTTCTCGAGAAGCGTCACGTTCGCCTTGACCATCGCAATGCTCTCGTTCATGCGTGGCACCTGGTCATTCATGTCGCGAATGTTTTGTTGCAGGATCAACTCAGGATCCTCGGCCGCAGAGATGAAAAAGCCGACGAATGAGCGGATCATGCGTTGCAAGCGTCTGAACATATCTCCTCCTATGTCACCGGCTACGGCTTCTTGGCTGCCTGGGCCTGCGGCGCGCCGGCGTCAGCAGCGGTCGAGACAGGCTTCTCGGATGTGAAATACGAAACCGCGTCGGCGATCTTCTGCTCCTCCTGCTGCTTCTTAAGCTGCCAGCCGTAGAACTGCTCTTTCGCTTTCGTCACTTCATCGTTATTAGCTTGAACCTTGGACTGCATTTCGTTGATCTGCCGCTCGATCTCCGCCTGGAGCTCCTTGCTTTCTTTAGTCTTACGCGCCTCGAGTTCCTGTAAGGCGTTCTGTTGCACGCGCTCGTAGGTGTCCAAGGCTTTGTCGCGCCGCACGGCGTCTTGCACAATCTCTTCGGCCTTCACTCCCGCAGCTTCCAGAGCCAGCAGAAGCGAGCTCTTCTTCACGTCTCGCGAAAGATTGCGGATGTGCTCGCTGTGCAGTAAATCAATGATTTTTAGAACGGTGTATCCGTGCTCAGGAGTGTTGATCTCCGCCGCACCATAAATATCCTGGAACGACATCGGGCTGGCCACCGGCCCGGTAAACTTGGGCTCAGCGCTGACACCGGACGCGATCTCTGCGACGGTTTGCGCGGCGCTGCGAGGCGCTGCAGCCGATTGTTCGCCGCCTTCCGCTGTCGCCTCCTGCTCGCCTTTGGCATCAGCGAGCTGATCTACCGAAAGAAAGTAGTTGTACCATTTTTTCGTGGTGGGATTTGCCATGTTTCACCGGTGCGACAAAATCGCTCTATGTCACAGCAGAATGGACCTCGGATTATCATGTGAAAGGTATGATAGGCCACACCCAAAGTCAAGCGTAACCGGCTTGCGGTCTCCTCTTGGTATTACGCAGACAGTAACAAGATTGTTCCCCTTCTGAGGAGTTGATAGCCTGTCATCCTGAGCGAAGCGAAGGATCTCGGCAGTTGGTTTTTCTAGTCCAACGACTCACAATCAACTGCAGAGATCCTTCACTTCGCTCAGGATGACAGCAAGGTGAGGTTCCCAGCCTCTCGATACTGCCGAACCGATTTGACAGCGGCTCCGCCGCGCTGTGCTACTATGATCAAAAAACAACGGCGGAGATCCTCCATGAAACTTTCAGCACTACGCGGCTCCAGGCTATTCCTCTTGGTCTGGCTTTTCGCAGGACTGGCGCTGACCTTCGCGCCTGCGCAGCGCTCTTTGGCGGCCGATCCGGCGCCTTATGTGGTCGCGAAGAACCTGATGGTACCCATGCGCGATGGCGTGAAGCTGGCGACCGACATCTATTTTCCAACCCGCGACGGGACTCGACTGGAAGGCAAGTTCCCCGCCGTCCTCGAGCGCACGCCTTATAACAAAGATGCTTCCCTCGACTACCTTCTCCCCTTCGTGAGCCACGGTTACGTTGTGGTGTGCCAGGACGTGCGGGGTCGCTACGCCTCGGAAGGCGTCTGGCACATGATGACGGACGACGTGAACGACGGCTACGACACCGCGCAGTGGCTCGTGCATCAACCCTGGAGCGACGGCGGATTCGCGATGATCGGCACTTCTTACGTGGGCGGCACTCAGCACGCCATGGCCGAGAGCAATCCGCCTGGTCTCAAAGCGTTGATCCCGGTCGACGCGGTGGCCAACGCCGGCTACTTCGGCATGCGCAACGGGGGAGCGTTCGAGTTGCGATTCTTCAACTGGATCTTCACCCTGGGCGCGCCGCAGGGCAGCCGGGAAGCTCGGGATCCAGCCACGCGCGCCGCTCTGGAAGAGGCAGGAAAGCACGTTCGGGAATATCTCGCCCAGCTTCCCTTGCGCAAGGATACGACGCCGCTCCGGCTCGCTCCTGAGTATGAGGATTGGCTGGTTTTCGCTCTCGGTCACGGCGAAAACGACAGCTACTGGAAGCAGCCGGGGTTTGACGTCGTCGATCAGACCAGCCGGTACAAGGATGTTCCCGTCTACTTTATCGGCGGTTGGTATGATTCCTGGGCGCTGCAGACGACTATGAGCTACATGGCTCTCACGCGCTCAAAGCATGGCCCAGTCAAGATGATCCTGGGACCCTGGATCCATGGCTCGCATATGCATCATTCACACGGGGAGACGGATTTCGGCCCGCAGGCGGCGATTGATAGTGAGGCGTTTCACGAGCGCTGGTACGACCGCTGGCTGAAGGGAGAAGAAAACGGCGTCGAGCGCGAGGCTCCGGTGAAGATTTTTGTCATGGGTGGAGGCAGCGAGCAGAAGACGGCGGAGGGCTTTCACATGCATGGCGGCGTGTGGCGCGACGAGCAGGAGTGGCCCCTCGCGCGCACGCGCTGGACTCCATACTACCTTCAAGCTGACGGCGCACTCTCAATCGAGAGGCCGCCCGAGACCTCAAGCAGCACAAGCTATGATTTCGATCCACGCAATCCCGTCCCCACCATCGGCGGGAACATCTCGTCCGGCAACGGGATCTTGCTTCAGGGTGCCTGGGACCAGCGCTGCAGCGAGGCGGTGTGGAACTGCAATGACCACCTGCCGCTTTCCGCGCGGCGCGATGTGCTGGTGTTCATGACGCCGCCTCTCGAACAGAATGTGGAAGTGACCGGGCCTATCGACGTCAAGCTGTGGGTGTCGTCGGCGGCGCCCGACACCGATTTCACTGCCAAGCTGATCGACGTCCACCCTCCTAGTTCCGATTTTCCGGCAGGAATGGAGATGAACCTGGAGGATGGCATCCTGCGCGCGCGTTTTCGCGGTTCGCTCGATCACGCCGAACTGATGCAACCGGGCAAGGTGTATGGCCTGACCATTCACCTATACCCTACCTCGAATCTCTTTGTTAAAGGACATCGCATCCGGCTGGATATCTCGAGCAGCAATTTCCCGCGCTTCGATGTCAATCCCAACACGGGCGAACCACTTAACGCGAACCGCCGGCTCGCCGTCGCTACCAACACCATCTATCACGACCGCGAACACCCGTCGCACGTGATACTGCCCATTATTCCTTAATCGGGTGATCGGGCGATCGGGTGATCGGGTGAACAAGAAATGGGTTGCGCTTCGTTCATCACTCCAGCCATCGCCAGATCAGCTACGCAATCGACCAAGCCAGGGGGATAGAATCAAGAAAGTACCATCGCGGTTCTTTGGTTGTTCACCCGATCACCCGATCACCAGATCACCCGATTTCTTCACTCGTCCTTGCTCTCTGCCTTGCCGAGGCATTTCAAGACCAGGTGTTTTTTGACCGCAGTCTCCTGCCCGCTGTCCCCTTTTACGGTTACCGTTTCGACGTCTCCAACCAGGTGCACGTAGTCAGGATCGTCGGGTTGGCGTCCTGAGCCTCGCTCGACCTTACCCGAGAAGCGATAGTACTTGCGATGTATGATGTTGGTCTTGAATTCCACGTGGTCGCTCTTGTGCAAACCCGCGACGATTTCGTAACTCAACACGTCGTCAGATTCCTCGGCGCCCTGTGCAACTTCAATGTACCCTTTCAGCTTCCCTTCTTCTTCGAGGATTCCCAACTTGTCATCAGGGGAAAGGAAATGGTAGTCACCGGTGATATCGTCCAGGTTAGGTGTGCCCTGCGGGAAGGCGTAACTGCAATGGGTCACCAAGAGGGTCGCCGCTGCGACGAGCAGAAGAAGGGCGATTGACCGCGCAGCATGGTTCTCAGTCATTCCACGATCTGCCGCCATAGCTTGGAACCGCCTTTCGCGTCACATCCTAACACAAGTGTATGCCCCGTTAAGCGAGACAGCAAGACACGTCACCTCTGTCGAACACCTCTCGCTACCTGCTTGACAGCCTACTGCGTTTAGCGCCACGATTGCCTCAGCCGTAAAGGGGCGTCGAAATTCAAGCGGAGGTCTGACCATGGTTGCTCCGGGAGCTTTGACGAAAGCTTGCGTCGTGCTGTTCGTGGCTGGAGTTTACTTGCCGGGGGTTCTGGGCTCGGCGGCAACCCTAAAGCCTCTCGTCATGGGCAAACGCGGAGTAGTAGCCGCAGGCCATCCGCTGGTGGCCGAAGCAGGCTTGAGGATTCTCGAAAAAGGCGGGAACGCCGTGGACGCAGGTGTCGCCACGCTTTTCGCCTCGTCGGTAGTGGAAATGGCCAGTTTCGGCGCGGGAGGGGAATGCCCGATCCTCATCAAGACGAAGGACGGTCCGGTAGTAGCGATTAACGGCGACGGAATCGCGCCAGCGCTTGCCACCGTGGAGTTCTACGAGCGCCTCCGCCGCGACGATCCCAGGCTGGTAACGGTGGGAACGATCGGCCACGCTCACGGCGGCATCATCCCTTCTTTCGGCCCACTCAGCGCCATCGTCCCGAGCGCCATGGATTCCATTCTTCTGGCGTTTGAGAAATACGGAACTATGAAACTGAGTGAAGTCATTCAACCGGCCATCGAACTGGCCCAAGGCTGTCCGCTCGATGAACATCTCGCGGCGGCGATTGGCCGCTCCAGGCCCGTCTGGGAACAATGGCCGAGCACGGTTCGAGTTTATTTGCCCGGCGGCCATTTGCCGAAGGGCGGCGACCTGTTCGTTCAGGCCGATCTTGCACGCACCTATCAGAGTCTGGCAGAGGTCGAACGGCAGAACGCCGCGAAGGGACGCACCGCCGCACTCGAAGCGGTCCGGGACTACTTCTATCGCGGGCCTGTCGCAAAGCGGATCAGCGATTTCTGCGAGTCGGCCGGTTGCCTGCTCCGCGCTGGAGACTTCGCTGCTTACCACGCGCAGGTGGAAAATCCTCTCGAGACAACTTACCGCGGCATCGAGGTCTACAAGGTGAGCTACTGGAGCCAATCGCCGGTCTTCCTCCAGAACCTCAACCTGCTGGAAGGGTTCGACCTCAAGTCGATGGGCCACAACTCGGCAAACTACATACATACCGTTGTCGAAGCGATGAAACTGGGATATGCGGACCGCGACGTTTACTACGGCGATCCTGAATTCAGCCGAATTCCACCCGAGCTCATCTCCAAGGAATATGCCAACCTTCGACGGCCACTGGTCAATGCCGAGAAGGCATCTGCGGAACACATCCCCGGCGACCCGGTTCATATGCAGGCGCGTGCTTCTGCCGAATTCGCGCGCTCGCGGTACGCACACCGCAACGGCGAGGATCAGGATACAACCTGCGTGAACGTCATCGACAAGGACGGGAACATGCTTTCCGCCACGCCAAGCGGCGCCTGGATTCCTGCCGTCATCGCGGGCGATACCGGCATTCCTCTGACCCAGCGCGCACAGGCTTTTGTCCTAACGCCGGGCCACCCGAATCAGCTGGCGCCTCACAAACACCCGCGTTTTACGCTCACGCCCACCATCGTCCTTCGCGATGGCAAGCCCTGGCTGGCGTTCTCAACCCCGGGCGGCGACAGCCAGGACCAGACGCTGCTGCAGATCTTCTTGAACGTGGTGGATTTTGGAATGAACCCCGAGGAAGCCGTCGAAGCTCCGCGTTTCAATTCCGAGGCAATGTACAGCACCTTCGACGACCACAGCGACCAGCCTCTGGTCCTAGATGTCGAGACCCGCATCAGCGAACCGATCCTTGCATCGCTTCGTGAGCGCGGCCATAAGCTGGTCATGCAGGGCGAGTGGGGCAATCCCACTGCCCCCACCATGGTCGAGTACGATGCCGCCGCAGGCGTGATCAAAGCCGGCGCAGACGTGCGCGGGCATCGGTATGCGCTGGCGTGGTAGTGAAGCAGTGGTTAGTGCCTAGTGCTAGTGCCCAGCGCGCATAAGTCTTGACAATCCCTCGCCCCCTTGGGGGAGAGGGTGGCGAGCGTAGCGAGCCGGGTGAGGGGGTCCGCGCAACTCTACCCACTCTTCTCGTAACATCCCAACACCCGCAAGAAATTCGTCACCTCGCCGAGGTGTGAAAGCGCGTTCCGGCAGCGCTCTTCTTTCAGGTGGCCCAGGAAATCGAGATAGAAGAAGTACTCGAAAGGGCGTCCCCTCAACGGGCGCGATTCGAGTTTGGTTAGGTCGATATCACGCAGCGCGAAAACGCTGAGGCACTTGTAGAGGGCTCCGGGAGCGTTCGGAGTGGAAAACACAATCGAGACCTTGTTGGCCTTCGCTGCGACGTGGGGCCGCCGGGAAAGCAGCAGAAAGCGCGTGTAGTTCTCATGGTGGTCTTCGAGGTGCGTAGCCAGGATGTGGGCCCGGTAGACCTCGGCGGCGATGCGGCTGGCAATAGCTGCGGCTCCGGGCAGGCGGCGCTCGGCCAGCATTTTCACCGAGCCCGCGGTGTCGTAGAAGGGGACTTTCTCAATCTTCGGATGACGCTTGAAAAACTCTTCGCATTGAGCCAGGGCCACGGGATGAGAGTAAACCTGGGTTATTCCCTTGAGCGCCGTGCCTTGTGGAGCGATGAGATTGTGCACAATGCGGAGGTTAACTTCGCCCACGATGTGCAAGTCGTTTGACAGCAGGAGGTCGTAATTCTCGTGCACCGATCCGGCTAGCGTATTCTCAATCGGGGCCAGACAGTATTTCGTCTTCCCGCTCACCACACTTTCGAAGATGGCTCCGAAAGTCTCGCAAGGCTTTACCGTGATGTGCCTTCCCAGTAGTTTATACGCAGCTTCTTCGCTGAACGAGCCGCGCTCGCCTTGAAAGGCAACGGTTGGAGCAGGCATCAGGAGACCCCCCTCACCCGGCTCGCGCGGGCTGGTGAAATCGCCGGCGCGATCCACTCACTCCCCTGAGGTGATAGAGTTTCACGCATCGCCCAGCAGGCCCCGAAAGAAGAAATCCACGTAAGCGCTGGAGATTTCCTCTTCCTTGACGGGCCCTTCCAGATGGTACCACTGGTAGAGCCAGTTAATCATCCCCAGCACGGCGAAGGCAGCGATATGGGGAGAAAGCCTGGGCGGCATGCCGGACTGCTCCTGCACCCTCGCGATCAGTCCTTCGAGATACTCGATGTAAGCACGTTTCCGGGCATTGATCTGTTTGCGCAGATTCCCCTTTAAGGAACGGTTCTCGTGGAGAATGACCGTAATCTCCATGTCGCGGGCGCGGACCACCAGGTCGATGTGCCCGAGAATAGTCTGGCGCAGTTTCTCACGCGGGTCCTGGATATCCTTGACTTTCGCCAGCACGGCTTCTTCCAGAATATCCATTCCATAGTTCATTATTTCGAAAAGCAGCATATCCTTACTGCTCACATGATGATACAGACCCGCCTTGGTCAGGCCGACGGCTTCCGCAATGTCCTGCATGGAGGCGCCGTCGTAGCCCTTTTCATAAAACACCCGCGCCGCGACCCTGCAGATTTCGCGCAACTTTTGTCGAGCTTCGGCGGTTCGAGCCATCGCAGTAAGAGCGCTAAGCCAACACGTGGCCAGAGTCTATCACACTCGGACTCAGCACGGGTAGGGCAGACCTGTTTTTCAAGATCTGCGGTTCTTGGTCGTCCCGGCGGGCGAACAGGCGCGAACCTACAACGCAGGTCCGCCCTAACCCGTGCTTGTCGTTACGCACCCGGCGGGTTAGGACGTTCGTGGATGATCATCCAGGAAGTACCGAACTTATCCCGCAGCATCGCAAACCGGAAAGCGAAAAAGGTCTCCTGCATGGGCATGAAGATCTGACCTCCATCGGAGAGCAAGCCATAAACTCGCTCCGCCTCATCTGCGGTATCGAGGCTGAGAGAAAGGTAGACGCTGCGCATGGGCTGAAAGCGCTCCGGCGGAACATCGGAGCCCAATAGCTCAGTTTCCCCTAGGCTCAGGCGGGCGTGGAGAATTGTGTTGTTCAACTCCGAAGGCACGTTGCTTGGACCCGGATTTTGGCTGTGGGCCATCATCAGGGTGATCTTTCCTCCCAGATGCTTTTCGTAGAAACGAAATGCCTGCTCGCAGTTGCCTCCGTAATTCAGGTAAGTGAGAAGCTTCATAGAATGGTGTCTCCTTTTCGAACGCTTTGAGTTGTGCGCTGTCATCCTGAGCGAAGCGAAGGATCCCGGTAGTGGCTCGGTATTCACCTGTCCCGAACGAACTGCGGAGATTCTTCGCTCCGCTCAGAGTGACAGCAACGCAGGGCCGCCCTATTTCGACGCCCGCCCCACGTCCAGATGGCGGTAGTTCATCAGCGCGTTGAAGAGCAGGAAAAAGCTGCCGGAGTTTTCATTCCTCCACATCGGGTTCGAGGCAAAGAGTAGGATGTGTCCCTGGTGGCGTGCCACTCGAGGAAGCGCTTCGTAATGTTATTCGAAAGGGCCAGTGACAAGGTAATACCATCCCGGTTATTATCGTGTGAGACGTAATGGCCCCACCAGGTGAGCGGATAAGTGTTGGCCTCCGGATGGTGCATGCGGTACATGTGGACATCGACATAGCGGTCGTGGCCGTCCGTTTCCGACGCGGGCGTGAGCAGCACGATGCAGTTCTTGCGGATGGTGTCAATCAGCGGCGTGTCCTCAACCGCCAGGCGATAGGCTAATTCCATCAACATCTCGGGCGAGCCGGTTTCGGTTGAGTGGATGCTTCCGGACGCCCAATAGATCGGCTTCCCTTCTTGAACCAGCGCCTGGGCCTCGGCGTCGCTCAGTCCGCGCGGGTCGGCCAGCTTTGCCGTGATGTTTCGGTAATGGTCCAGATTCCGGATCGTGGCTTCATCGGCGATCGCCACCAGAATCATCTCGCGGCCTTCCTCGCTGTGGCCCATGGAGAAAACTCGCACGCGAGGGCTGCGGCTGGCGAGCAGGCGCATGTACCCATTGATTTCGGCCACGTGGTCGAGCACGTCGGGCGCGCCCACGATGTGGCCCAGATAGGTGTCTGGAGCCGGCACGCAGGAACTCCAGGGCAAGTGGTCTATCAGGTCCGTGGAGAAGAACGGTTCGGTGGTGTTTTTGCGAATCGCGGCTGTATAAGCGGCGTCGTCTTTGACCTCGCAAGGTGTTGTCGCTTGAGCCGCTGCCTGGAGCGCGGCGGGAACAATCAGGCTCGAGATGAAAACCACGAACAGCAGGTACAGAGACCTAATCCGGCGCGGCATCATTTCTCTCCATTCGGCACGTTTTCTCGGCGCATTTGGAGTTCGTTTTGGGTTCGTTTTTGCACGCTGTAACAGTCGTCTTCCTTTGTTTTCAATGACTTCTTAGCTTCGTTCCCACGATTTTTGTATTTTATTCAGAATGCCTTGGCTCGACTTGCCTGCCTGCTCAGAATTTAAACACTTGATTAAAACGACCGTTTTACATTTATCCCCTCCGGGGGTGCGCCGACTCGCTAAGAAAGTATGCGTTAGATAGCTTTCGGACTCTTGGCAGCCGTCAAGACGTGTTATCGGAAAGCAGTCGGTCATGCATGCAGGTTGACGGGCAGCCTGAAGCCCTGAGGTACCCGGGAGCGGGGGGGGCCGGGGCCCCCCCCCGGGGGCCCGGGGGCGCGGCGCCCCGGCCGGGGGCGCCCCCCCCCCCCCAGACACACACAACCG
>JBEKLY010000195.1:0-15093 GCA_050010015.1 Terriglobia bacterium | reverse complement strand
TCCCTGCTCCAGAACGCGGCATTTGCGTGCGTGGTGGTCAGCCACGATCGTTACTTCCTCGAAACCATTGCGAGCGAGGTGGTGGAGCTTAATCGCATCTATGCGGATGGCGTGTTTCGCGTCAAAGGAAACTACAGCAGGTTTCTCGAGAAGAAAGAGGCGTACCTCGAGGCTCAGGGAAAGCGGCAGGATGCGCTCACCAACCGCGTGCACACGGAACTGGAATGGCTGCGCCGGGGCCCCAGGGCCCGCCGGACCAAGGCGAAGGCGCGTATCGATAAGGCTCACGAACTGATCGGCGAGTTGGCGGACCTGAACGCCCGGAGCCGCACCGCCTCCGCCAAGATTGACTTTTTCGCGACGGGCCGGCAAACCAAACAGCTTATCGCGCTTGAGGGCGTCACCTACGCCATCGGTAATCGCATTCTGTTCGAAGGCCTGAATTTCACAGTGAGGGCGGGAATGCGAGTGGGGCTGGTTGGTCAAAATGGGAGTGGCAAAACCACACTGCTCCGCCTGTTGCGAGGCGAAATCCAAGCCACTGGCGGGGAGATTCACCGGGCCGACGCGTTGCGGATTGTGTACTTCGACCAAAACCGCGAGCTCGACCCTGACCTCACTTTACGGCGCGCCCTGGCGCCGGATAGCGATTCAGTGGTTTATCAGGAGCGAGTAATTCACGTCGCCTCCTGGGCAGCGAGATTCCTCTTTGACCCGGACGATCTGAATCAACCAGTCAGCCGGCTCTCCGGAGGCGAACGGGCCCGAGTGTTAATCGCGCAACTCATGCTCCAACCGGCGGACGTCTTGCTGCTGGATGAACCCACCAACGATTTGGATATCCCGACTCTGGAAATCCTGGAAGAGAGCCTGCTGGAATATCGTGGAGCCTTGATATTGGTCACCCACGATCGCTTCATGCTGGACCGGGTCTCGACCGTCGTTCTCGGCCTGGACGGTCTGGGCGGAGCGGAACGGTTTGGCGATTACTTACAATGGGACGCTTGGCAGCGCAGGCAGCAGGCCAAAGGTGCGCGCAGCCTCCCCGCTGAAGCCCCGCGATCACCTTCCTCATCGGGCGTCTCCGCACCAACAGCGGTAAAAAAGAAGCTATCGTACCTCGAGGCGCGCGAGTTTGCTGCCATAGAAACGAAAATCGTCGAGGCCGAACAGGAGCTTAGGCTCTTACATGCGACGCTCGAAGACCCGGCGATCGTGAGCGACGCCCCGCGGCTCCAGGTCACTTGTGCGCAGTTGGATGAGACCCAGAAGAAAGTGGATAAGCTGTATGCTCGATGGGCCGAACTCGAACAAAAGCAAGGCTGAACAACATCCATCCCAAAGCGAACGCGACGCCTGGTATCCCGAGTCAGAAGAGCGTTAACAAAGTCTTTTTCAAGCTCGACCGTTCTTTAGAGGCCCTTCAGGGGCGGCATAGAGTAGCCCAGGGCGTGAGCCCTGGGTTGGATGGCCCTCACCCCGCCTTCGGCACCCCTCTCCCGCGCAGCGGGAGAGGGGACGGGGGTGAGGGTGGGGCTCTCGCGACCCACGGCTTACGCCGTGGGCTACTCGCTGTCGCCCGCTCCGCGGGCTGAATTCTTCAACGAACTTCCGACTCAGGGCACTAGAAAAACTTGATGTTGAGCACCACGAACACTGTTAGTACGACCACAGCGTAAAACGCGGGCGTACGATACCAGGGCGCCGGCTCCTTCGCCTTGGCCGTCCGCGAATAAACCAGGCCTTTGAGTTTTTCCGCTTGGGGCGCTTCCGTCAGGAAGCTGAGGACAACCGTCACCACCAGGCCCGCGACGAACCCCCACACAGCGGTCCAGATATTCGACGCCATGGGTGAAGTAAACTTCAGCACACCCAGCCTGTAGAGCACGTACTCGAGCGTGGCTCCTGTGAGCCCGGCGGCCATTCCGTAGAATCCTGCCGTGGCCGAGGGGCGCTTCCAGAACATGCCGAGGAAAAACACGATGAAGAAAGGCGAAATGAACAAAATCCCGATGAGCTGCATGTAGTCCATCAGGTTGTTGAAGTAGAGGACGATGTAAGACGACGCGCAGGCGATGCAGGCGCCCGCCACGGTGGCCATCCTTCCTACCCGCAGATAATGACTGTCGGGCCGGTTCTTCACGAAGTAAGTCTGGTAAATGTCGTACGTGAAGACCGTGTTGAAGGCTGTAATGTTGCCGGCCATTCCGGACATGAAGCTGGCCAGAAGCGCCGTCAGTCCCAAGCCCAGCATCCCGCTATGATAGTAGCGACCCATCAGGGTCGGCAGGGCCAGGTTGTAATCGTGCTTGACAATCGCTGGAGCCACGGCGAGCGCCAGCATTCCCTGCACCGTGACAATAGCGGGGAAAAGCATCTTGGGGACTGCGGCCACGAGCGGCGTCTTTCGCGACGACGGCAAATCCTTGGCCGCCAGGGCGCGCTGCACAAGCAGGAAATCGGTGCACCAGTAGGCCGGAGCGGCGCACAGGCCAATGCCCACCACCATCACCCACCAGGGTACGCCCAACGGATCTCCTGGGCCTCCCATTCCCTTCCAGGTGTGCAGATATTGCTCCGGCAGTCGGGCCACCAGACCGCTCCAGCCGCCCACCTCGTGCAGCCCAAGGAAAGTCAGCGGGAGGAATCCAATGACTATCAGGAAGAACTGAAGGAACTCGTTGTAAATCGACGACGAGAGGCCTCCCCAAAAGACAAAGACCAGCACCACTCCGCTGGCCAGCAGCACACTCGCGGTGAACGGCCAGCCCAGCATGCTGCGGAAGACCACCGCGAAAGCGAACATATCGATGCCCGACATCAGCACAGTGACAATGGCTAAGCTGAAGGCATTGAGGATGTGAGCGCGATGGTCGTAACGCATGCGCAGGTATTCGGGAACGCTACGCAGGCCGTTCGAGTAGTAGTAGCGGACCATGAACAAGCCCAGAAACACCATGGCCGGGATGGCGCCGATCCAGTACCAGTTGTTGGTTCTCATGCCGTACTTCGCCCCGTTCGCGGTGTGGCCCATCACCTCCAGGGCGCCCAGGTTTGCGGACATAAACGCAATACCCGTGATCCAGTGCGAGAAGGAGCGGTTCGACAAGAGAAAATCCGAGGAGGTTTTTATCTTGCCCTTGAGCCAATAGCCCACACCGAGCACAGCGACGAAATAAGCAATGATGATTGCGAAATCGAGCCAAGAGAGTTTCATTAACATGGAGATTCCAGTATCTTCGACGACCCCTCACGCCTGCTCACCGGGTTTGTCTGAAGCCCCAAAGGGGCGATCAGGCCAACGGCCCACAGGCGCCGACCTAAGGGTGCGAGGCCTATGAAAGCCGCGGAGCGGCGGCAGGAAGTAGCCCACGGCGTGAGCCGTGGGACATGGTTCGACGGCCATGATCACAGCCCCGGGGGGGCGGCAGATACTCCAGCACCGCCTCTGTCGCCCCTTCCGGGGCTGTGAATTCGAACGCCGCATCGGGTCCCACGGCTCACGCCGTGGGCTAGTTTCTGCCGCCGCTCCGCGGCTCCCGAGCTCCTCGCGCCTTAAGTTAGCGCTTTTGGGCCGTTGGCCTGGGCTGTGATAGATCGCCCCTTTGGGGCTCAGCGGCCGACTTGAGCTCGACTGTCTCGACGGCGAGGCGACACGATAAGGCAGTCAGGTCGAAAAAGCCTCGCCGGAAATGAAGAAACGCCAGAGGTGAGCTACCCCTCAGACGTGATCGCGAAGATGGCGATCGCCGGGGAGCCGCTTTGCACGTCACAGCGCAGAGATTTTGCTCTTCCCCCTTCTACTGGAACGGTCCAGAGGAGGACCTGGTATTGTTCCCGCACGATGTCTTTCACATATTTCAGGGCCGGCTGCGCGGCCGTGGCGATCGGCTCGACGCGCGTCGCGGCGTCGATCAAGTTGGCCTGCGCCACCTCGATGCCGTTTCGGACCGGCAGTTGGCGCTCTCTGCCGTCGCCGCCTTCGAGATAATAGCGGGCGACCGTCTCCCCGCGCTTTCCTCGCACGGGATATCCCTGCGGGAAAGTCACCTGCCCGAGAATGTGCAGGCGTTCGCATTCGCCCTTGAAAGGAATGGTGACTGGACTTGCCGCAGTCACGAGCAGCGGCCGCGCGTACCCATCGACGGTGGGGATACGAAACGGAATTCCGCCCACCAAGAGGGTTGAATCCCGCGCTGCCTTCCAGAGCAGGAATTTGCCTCCGGTCCGTTTCCATTGATCCTCTGCCATCGGGGCCGTGGACCAGAATTTGGCCATTCTCGCTTCGAAATCTTCCCAGGCGCTCGCGCCCTCTGCGTTCTCGACAAGTGGCTGGAGATCGACTGGAGTGAAGCGGTTCTTGCTCGACCACGGTGACCATTTCAGGGGCGTTACCAGGGGGAGGGAAGCCATCGGCTGGTTTTCACGGCGCCTCCGCTCGAATAGGCGAGCGAGATCCATGTAAGGGACATCGCGGGGCCCGCGGTCCTCAGTGACCACACCCGACTCGAGAATCCCATCGCGCATCTCCCAGTCGATGCGGGAGTACTGCCGCAAATCCTGCCAGCTCCAGAAAACGTGCCCGGCAAGGCGATGCGTTTCGATCAATTCCAGCATGCGGTCGACGCTGTTTTGCATCACTATCTGCGACTGGCCGATGGCCTTGCCTCCCCATTCCGTAAAGGTGAGCGGGCGGCTCGCGCCGTCGTATGCCGCCTCCTTATCGAAATCGCCAACCTCGAACGTGTAGGGATGCTGATCGAAGAAATCCATGCCCGCTTGCTCGAAGATCGGTTTGGCTTTCTCCTTGGGCATGCTGTTGGCCGCGGAGACAAGCCTGCCGATCGGATCGACCCGGTGGCAGATTTCCTTGCCTTCCCGCAGCGTGTCAGCAGTGAGGGTACATTCGTTCGAGAGCAGCCAGGCAAACACGGAAGGGGAATTCCAATCGCGGCGAATCGTGCGTTCCAGGATTCGATAACCCAGCTCGATCATGGTCCGCGGCATGGTACTGAAATCCATGTTCCAATAGCCGGGTTCCTCGCTGATCAGGAGGCCGTACTGGTCCGCAAGCTCCACCAGGTAGCGATGGTGCGGGTAATGGACCTGGCGAATGAAATTAGCCCCCAGCGCTTTGATCATCCGCATGTCCTGCTCCATCTGCTGGCGGGTCAGGGTGAAGCCTTGCTCTTTCCACATGTCGTGACGGCACACCCCGTTCAAAACCAGCCGCTGGCCGTTCAGCAGGAAATCCGGGCCGCGCGTGAGGACCTCGCGAAAACCCGTCTGACAGCGCCATTCGTCCTCGCCGTGATCGGTCCTGACGCGCGCCCGTAACTCGTAAAGATTAGGCTGTTCGGGCGACCAAAGGACGGGTGAATCAACCTTAAACTCGAGCTCCACCTCGGTAGACCCGGAAGATGCTGAAAAGTCCTTCCGCGCTCCGCCGACCTCCGAGTCGGCTCGCAGCAACACCAGTTCGATGTTTCCAGAGCTTCCGGCAAGTGAAGAAAGCGTGGCCTGCGCTTTACAGGCGGCGCTTGTGTATCCGGGGCTCAACCTGTAGCCAAACCGGACATTGTCGGTGAATGTGCCTGCGCGTACTTCGGCATAAACATCACGAATGATACCGCCGTAAGCCTCCCAGCCCGGGTTGACTCCCAGGGCCAGCTCGTCCTTGCCGGCGCCCGAGGGCTCGGGCGTGAGGTTGGCGATCGCTACTTGAATTACGTTCCTGCCTTTCTTCGCCTGGCGGGTGCAATCGAACTCGTGAGGAACATAAGGGATCATCGTTCCAAGTTCCGCGCCGTTGACGTACACCCTCCCAAAGTAAGTGATC
Organism: Terriglobia bacterium; assembly: GCA_050010015.1. Taxonomy (GTDB): domain Bacteria; phylum Acidobacteriota; class Terriglobia; order UBA7540; family UBA7540; genus CAVROP01. Next base: position 9,254 of record JBEKLY010000195.1, on the reverse strand, counting down.
GCATCGAAGTGCACGATGGCGCGCTCGTGCGGCGACAACTCAGGAAGAAGGAACTCACGGCTGAGCTCGTAGAAGCCCGAAGGGCGCAAAGACGATGGCACCTGAACGAGGTCGTAGAGATCGCCGTCGATATGCCGCTCCCACACGCCGTTCAGGTCAACTCTTGAACGGGTTGCGCCGGGTGATCCCGCAGCCTGCGCGGCGGGGACCGCGACGTGTGAAATCGCCGGCAAGAGCGCTGTGGTTCCTAGTTTGCGGACGAAGCTTCGCCGGTCATACCTGGTGGAGTGCGCCATAGATTCGTTTAACCCGAATTCCGAAGTTGAATTCCGCGCTTCCAGTCCAACTCGTTGAAACTGAATTGCCTGCCTTGATAACCTCGAGAACGGAACGGGTGTCTGGATTCTTCGGACGTGACCCCTCACCCGTCCCGCACCGGCTGATGACTACGCCGGCTGCGGGACACCCTCTCCCCAAGGGAGAGGGCCGTCAACGATGACTGATTTCAGCCCTCTCCCGTGGGGAGAGGGTGGCGAGAGTAGCGAGCCGGGTGAGGGGTTTCTTCCCACAGAGCCTCGCAACTTCGGAATTCGGGTTTAACCGCCCTTGGAATAACTCTCTTGCCTTTTCATCCGGAGGAGCTGCTCTCTCGAAAGTCTGTCATTCTGAGCGAAGCGAAGAATCTGCATTAGCTCGCCTCGGACGAACTGCACATCCTTCGCGAAGCTTGCGGCACCCCGGCATTCAGCCGGCGTTCTCGGTGGCTCCGGCTCCTCCAATCCCTCAGAACTCGACGTGGAGAGTTTTCATCATCCGTGAGTTAGGCTTTTGCAAATCCCAATGCGGCTTCTCGTCCACGAGGCGAATTTCAGGCAGGCGCGCCATCAGAGTTGAAAACACGATGTCTCCTTCGGTGCGGGCCAGCGTTGCGCCCACGCAGAAGTGCACACCCAAGCCAAACGCCATGTGAGGGTTCTTCTGCCGCCGGAGGTCGAAGCGGTCCGGCTCCGTGAAGTAGTCGGGATCCCGATTGGCAGCGTTGAGCATCTGAAACACCATCTGTCCTTCACGAAGCTGCTTGCCTCCCATTTCAGCATCCTGCTTCATCAGACGCGGTTGGCGCGCGACGGGGCTTTCATAGCGCAGCATCTCTTCAATGGCTGCCGGGAGCAGCGATCGGTCCTGTTTCAGAAGCTGCCACTGATCCGGATGCCTCAAGAGCAGGTAAAGCCCGTTGCCGATCAGGGAGGTGGTGGTTTCATGTCCGGCAACCAGCAGGGTGATGCAGGAATTGACCAACTCCTTTTCAGAAAGCCTGCCGCCCTCGGATTCGGCGGCCACCAGCGCGCTGAGAAGGTCCTGGCGCGGCTCGCGCCGCTTGTGGTTGACCAGCTCGGTCAAGTACGCCCGGATTTCCACCAGCGCCCTCTGGGAGCGTTCGAGCAGCTCGACAGCGGGCTTGTTGACCCCTTGGAAAGCCAGCAAGTCATCGGCCCAGCCCTTGAAAAGGCCCAGGTCGGGCTTCGGTACGCCGAAGATTTCCGCCAGCACGGTAACGGGCAGGGGAATGGCCAGGTCCTTCACCACGTCCATCGTTCTGTCCAGCCGCACCGCGTCCAGTAGCTCGTCAGTAATCTGCTGAATGCGGGGCCGCATCGCCTCCACCACTCGTGGAGTGAACGCCTTAGTGACCAACCCTCGCAGTCGCGTGTGGTCAGGCGGGTCGGAATGAATGAGACTCTTCAGGCGGTAGTAGTCTTCGAAGGTTTTGAATTTTGCCCGAGTCTCAGCCGGCAGGTATTCCACAGCCTTCGCGAGCCGTCCTTCGTTCGAAAAATGGCTCAGGTCCTTGAACGTGGTGACTATATCATTGTAACGGGTCAGGATCCATCCACCGATTGAATCACTCCAGTGGACCGGATCGTCCTCGCGTAACTGGCGCATAATGGGATACGGGTCCTCCATGAATTCCCTGGAAACCAACATCGCGTCCAACGCGTTGAGTGACGTTGCCTTCATAGATCCATCCTTTGGGGCGGGCGACCATCACCCTGCCCTTCGCGCGAAAGAGGAAAACAGCGCCCCCGGTTGGCGCCGGCCCCGCCTCGAGGCAGGCCGTGACGAAGATCTGAGCTCATTGGCTGACACCTCGTTCCTCCAACTCACGATGACTCGCCCTCATGAAGGCTTGATCGTATCAGAATCAGCCAAAGCAGCAACCAAGAAAACAGGCCCTTCATTGTCGAACGCTATTTCACCATCACAGAGTCCGCCATCGACCAGCATGACGAAGGTCAGAGCCAACTGCACAAGCACCGGACGGACCTGAATCCGGCCGGCATCGCGCGCTTTGCCCAACGGGCCTGTATCCTCGAATCATCTCGACTCACCTGACGAACCACTGAGACAGGAGACTAGCGTTCCAAATTCAGTTCCACGAGAGTTACCGTGAGGGGAGGGAAGGTGAACTCAAAGTGTCTCCCGCGAACCCCTGCCGGGTGCGAGCTGAGCGAGATTCGGCGAGGCTGGTCGCGGCTGTTCATGATCTCTGAGGTCCCGGCGTGCATCTGGTCTTCCAGGACTGTAACCGTACCCGCAGCCACGTCTTTCTTGAATCCTTCGAGCTCGAAGCTCCGCGAGAGCGGACCGAGCGTCGAATTCACTGCATAGATCATGAGCTTTCCTTGGTCCGGACTAACGCTGGCGCTCAGGTCAGGTTCCTGGAATGGCCACTCGAGTCGCGAGCTACGCTCGATCCGAAGTGGATAAGATCCCGCCGCGCGCGCATACAATTCCTGCGCATAATACGCGGGTGTCTCGTAAATCCAGCCAGGTCCGGGTTGAACAAAACCGGAGCTGAAACTGTCAGCAAAGTTAGAGCGATTGGCAATCTCCACCAGGTCAGCACGGCGCTGCAACAGATTGAGGTAGCGCGCGACGCTAAGCCCGTTGCCGAGCGTCTGAAGCATCCCGCGTGTCAGGTCCCAATCGCCCGCCGTCGTATTCCACTCGGTCACTGCAAGACGCATGTCCTTGCCGCCGGCGTTTGCGGCAATCCAATCTGCGAGTCTTTTGAATTCGCCTTCCTCGCCGGCCAGATTGTTGATCTCATATTGGTGCGGGCAGAGGTAGTCGAAAGCGGCGCCTGCCGCCTCGAGCAGTTCCCTGGTGGGGAAAGAAGACATCAACTTAATGCTCGGATCCACCTTCTTCATCGCCCCAGCGAAAGCTCGCACCGATTGGCCATAGTCGGAAACGTCAACCTCGTTCCCGATTTGCCAGTACTTCACGTGGTAAGGAGCCGGGTGGCCGTTCCTGGCGCGCAAAGCGCCCCAGTGGGTCTCAACGCTGCCGTTGGCATACTCCACTTCCGCGGCAGCGTCCTCCGGTTTTTTCCCGGTCCAGCGCACGCAGATGAGCGGCTCTGCCCCGACGTACTCACACAGTCGCACGAACTCATCGAGGCCAACGAAATTCTCCTCCCATCCTCCCCAAACCGTGGTGAAGGTCAGGCGATCGTCCCAGGGGCCGATGGCGCGATCCCATTCGTACTGCTCAGTCGTGCTTCCGCCAAAGCGGATGATTCCAGGATGCATGGCCTTGAGGGCGGAGACCACGTCGGGCCGGTAGATTCCCAGTACGGCGTCGGAGCCAATCAGATAAACACGATCGAGCCATAGGGTGCCCGGCCCTTCAAAGTCGATGGTCAGGGTCGCATCGTTCGTCGTTTGACTCGCTTGTAATTCCGCCTCTGCGGCTGCCCAGTTTTCACCCGCCCGGCCCAGCAGAACTGGTCCTGCAAGCATCCTGCCTCCACCATGCAACGAAGCCCACACTGGGACATTCCCCTCGCTGCGCATATGCAGGTGCAGCTTGTAGGAAAGGCCCTGCTTAAGATAAAAGCCGTCCTGGGAAATCCCGGCTCGCGCGTGTGCGGAAGGCAGGACAATTCTCTCGGAGCGCAATCCGCTAAATGGGTTGGTGCTGTCATAGGAGTATTTCGCCACCTCCACCGCGCCGTCCGGGTACCAGGGCCGATAAGGCTCGTCAACCGCTCGCTTGTAAGCCACGCGACAGGGTGGTGCATCTTCAAAGCTGGTTGAGACAACTTGTTGCGCAATGATCGAAGGAATATGGTTGCAGAGCAGTTCGATGAATTGTCCTTGCTGCTTGGAGTCGATCGGCCGCTGGGTCGAGTGCTCAGCGCGGATGCGAATGTCTTCATGCGCATCCGAAGGGAGTGCTTCCAGTGTCACGTCGTCGAACCACGCTTTTCCGGTACCGTTACGCACAGCCACCAGCGTCAAGTCAATGTAGCCAGGGGAGGGGACAAGGAAGGTCGCCTCTTCCTCTTGCCAGGGAGTTGTGCCGGAGCGGTCCGCGGTCGAGGCAATCTCCGCTCCGGGCGTGTCAATAATCATCCGTCCTCCGGCGTTCTCCTCCTTCGTTCCAACCAGGTTCGCGGTCTTGATCCAGACGCGCGCACGCCATAACGTGCCGACGGGCAGGAAGACTCTCTGGCTCACCGAGGCGTCCCCGGGGTCCAGAGATTCAATGCGGAGGGACTGCGCGCCCTCCCTGGCATCCTCCCGGTCGACGGCAATCGAAGGCGCCCGCCCATTTTCCTGGCGGGAGCGAGCCTGCACTTCCCATCCTTCCAGCGGCGGAGAGGATTCGAAGCCCGGATTCCGGAGTGTGGATTGGGTGGCCGCGCCAGGAAGCAATACGAGAAACGCCAGTATGACCGAGAGCATGAAACCCCCTTAAATCCGTGGTTGGTTTGAAGATGCTAACGTTGAACTTGGGACTTTGCGTCCTCTAGTTGTAGTTCCGGTACATCCGTGGGCAGCTCTTTTCCAGGCTCGCGCACCCCTCCAGTTGACGACCGTTCCGCCGCCGGTCCTTTCTTATCTATAACATTCTCGCTTTGTTCCGGCAATTTTGGTGTTTCGATCGCGATTTCCTCTTGCGGACTTTCTGTCCGAGGAGTCGTGGCGCTGACCTTCAGAGCCTGCCCTGAGCCCGGCGAAGGGTCAGCACCTGCCGTACTGAAGTTCGGCGCTACTTCGGCACGGTCCAGCCCCACCAGCTTACTCAGTTCCTCGGCTTCCCGGTCATTCGACTCCTGGCCGGGAGGGCTGTCCGCCGACGGGTGCCGCATACGTCCCGACGGTTTTTGCCGGGATGTATGCGCCTCTTGGGCATGTTCTTTGCGCATGGTGAGCAGAATTTTCACCTTGCGGTCGATCGAGCGGTCGAGCGCCGCCTCCTGCCGCAGCAGCATCTCCCAAGTCTCCCCCGCCGGAGCGAGGCACGCGTCGCGCTCGATCGCGTCCTTCTCCTCCTGCACCGCGACCTCCTCCGCGAACGCCGCCTTCACGGCCGCGACCTCCTCTTCCAGCAGGCGCAGCAGTTCCCGCCACAGGACGTCCACGTTCGCCTCGCCGCCCATTTCGTTCACGATCTCGTTTAACCTTCCCTTGTCCTTCCTTGCCATGCAGTAGGCTCGATTGCTGAACATCAACATCAGTTCGCCAATCCGTGCCGGCCGCGCGCCCAGGGCGGGCGGCAGGTACTTTTGGATCACGAACTCCTGCCCGACCACCCCGCGCCTGAGCTGCTCGTGGATCGCCCCGAGGCGCGAAAGCTGCTGGCGCAGGCGCGCGCACGGCTCGGTGGGCACGCCCAGTTTGAGGTCGGTGGCCAGTGAACTCGAGGCATCGAAGGTGGCGGCGGCGATCTGCTCGCGGCGCGTGCGCTCGCGCTCCTCGACCTCCTGGAGAGCCCGCCGCATCAGGCCCGTCTCCATGCGCTCGATCCGGTTGCGACGCCAGTAGAGCTTGGCCAAGTCTTCGGTCTGCCGGTTCCACAGCGCGTCGCCCGGCCCGTAGGCGGTCGCGAGTTCGCGCTTCAGGCCGGCGAACCGCTCCGGATCTTCCCCCAGCGCCCGCATGACGTCGGCGTCGTTTTCGGGCGCGGCATCACACCCGTGCTTCAGGGCGTTCATTTTCATGCGCTTCTTTCCGGCCTCGCTGCGAGGTCCGGTCGAGCGCTCGGAATTGTGCCGCGCGGCATCGACACGCCGGGGAGTAAGACAAGTAGCTTTGCGTAAAGACATAGTATTCTCCATCATCAGGAAAGTTCGGGGGCAGGGGCGGCAGGCAAACCGTCCCCACGAAAGGTGAGACAGACGTCCACAGCCCCTACAGCTTAGCAGAATCAGGGCTAGTCTGTCAAGCCCAGAATGATACGCTAGATAACTGGATGAGACAGCCCTCCCCCTTGAGGAGAGGGTGGACCGCTATAGGCGCTAGAATAGACTCGCGATCGCGGGTGGCGCATACGTCCCGACGTTCTTTGTCGGGATGTATGCGCCCCTCTCGGGGCTAAGGCCCCCGTCCCCTTCTCACGGCACGCTGTCCATCGCCAGTAGTGAAGCGTCCCTCAGGAAATAAAACCTCCAACTCGACCGCGGCCAATGGCCGGGCTGCTTCACCAACCCTCGTTTCACCGATTGTTATGCAGGTAGTTCAGTTTCTCTTCCGCCTTCCTGGCTGTCCAGTGGTGGTTACACACCGAGTCGAGGCGCATACATCCCGACAAAGAACGTCGGGACGTATGCGCCACCCGCGGACATTTCATATGCTAACGACAGTATGCGGCGCTACGTGTGCGGCGCTACGTCTTGACGCACGGGCATTGGCGTTGTAGGCTGTATCAAAAGCGACAATCCGTCTGTGAGGAAACCGCATGAGCAATTTCCGCGGAGTGTCTCGCCTGCATCTTGTTTTGTGCATAACGGGTGTGCTGTCGCTGCTCTGGGTCTACACGGGTACAGCGTGGGCCCAAGTTGAGTCCGGAACTATCGCGGCATGCCAAACGGTTATGTTCTTCGGGATGCCGGCTGCACTCCAAAGTGCCTCACCTCACAAGAGTGCCGAGGTGGTTACAAATGCGAACGCCGCCGCCAGCACGAGCGACAATATTCAAAAACGGAAGTCATTTCTTGCGCAGCTGCTGGCCATGCTTCCTCCTGACCCGGCCTGGAATGAATGGCTGCAACGCACGGGCGAATTGCCACCGGACTTCGATGCTCTGCCCACGATGGTGGAGCTTCCGGATCCGCTCCTGCTGGATGAGCACGGTAAGCAGGTGCGCGTTACTACCAAGGAGCAATGGGCGCGCAAGCGGCAGATACTCAGGGAGATGTTTCAGCACTACGTGACCGGCAGTTTTCCCCCGCCTCCCGACAACCTGCGCGGGGAGATTCTCAAGGAAACGACCGAGGAGAATATAACCGTACGCGATGTGCTGCTGAGCTTCGGTCCAGGTCTCAAAGGCAAATTGCGTATGCAGATTTTGATACCCCCCGGAAAGGGGCCCTTCCCTGTTTTTATAACGACTTCAGTTGGACGTCGCTGGGTGGAAATAGCGGTGCGGCGCGGATACATAGGTTGTATGGTGGCGGCCTGCGATGGAAACGATGATACAGAATTCTTTGCCCCTCTTTATCCGGATTACGACTTTACATGCTTGGCCCGGCGGGCCTGGGGAATATCACGAGCCATCGATTACCTGGTTACTCTTCCGGTGGTAGACAAGGCGAAGATAACCTTCACCGACCACTCCCGGGGAGGGAAGCTGGCCGTTTGGGCGGGAGCCTTCGAAGACAGGCTGGCCGCAGTGGTGGGGAGCAGTCCGGTTTCCGGCGGGTGCATTCCCTGGCGCTATTGTGCGGACCGTTACCTCAACGAAACCATGGAAATGTGCACTCGAAACTATCCCCAATGGTACCACCCAAGGTTACGTTTCTTCGTCGGCCGGGAGAACAAGCTGCCCTTTGACATGCATGAAATGGTGGCTCTGATGGCCCCTCGCGCCTTCATGATTACTTTGGGCATGAATGAGTGGGAAGTGAATGCCTGGGGCGAGGAGCGCGGTTACCTTGCCGCCCGGCGGGTCTATGAATTTCTTGGGGCCCAGGACCGGATTGCACTGAGGTTTCGGCCGGGCATACATCCCACTTACGGTTCCGATATCGAAGAATACGTGGACTGGTACGACACCGTCCTGGGCCGGCGGAAATATCCTGTTCCGGACCGGCTCCTTTACGATTATTCATTTGAAAAGTGGAAATCGCTCAGTCGAGAAAACATCGATCCCAGATCTTATCCCGAGAAAACATCGGAAGATCTTTTGGCCGGAAACGCTGATTGGAGCAGGAAGCGGGAAGAATTACGCAAGAATGTTCTTTGGGGCTTGGGAGAATTCCCGCCTCACGTCAGGGCTTATGGGCCAAAGGACTTGACCTCAACTCCTCCGGGCGCTTCCGGCGTCGCAGGGCTGGGATACGCCGATCAGATTCTTAACCGGCCTCGACCCACTGAGGAAGTTGACCGGACTACTTTCATGGGACGTTCTGATCCCTACAATAACACCGGAAACCTCAACGGTCAGCTGTATTATCCCCGCCATGAGCCTGCCGGTTCTAAGATGCCGGTGGTCATCTGGCTGCATCCCTACTCCTACTCGACAGGGTACTCCCGTCTGCCTATCCTTCCCATGGGAACTCCCGCCGGAAGAACGCAGGAGGAACAATCTGCTTACCTGCTCGGTACGTACCCCTTCCAGGAGGAGGGTTATCTGGGGACGGATTTCTTGGTACAACCCTTAGTATTGCAAGGTTTCAGTATATTCACCTATGACATGATCGGATTCGGAGCGCGAGTTCCTGAAGTGCAACGTTTTTACGAGCGATTCCCCCATTGGTCCCTGATGGGGAAGATGGTGGACGATGTTGAGACAGCCGTGGATATGCTTTCGACCAACGACAGGATCGATGCGCATCGCATTTATGTTATGGGTTACTCCTTGGGGGGGACGGTGGCGCTCCTCTCCACAGCGCTCGACGATCGGATTGCGGGTGCGGTTTCCTTTTGCGGCTTCACCCCTCTCAGGACGGAGACGGCGGAGAAGGGGACCGGCAACATCGACAGTTTTGGCCTCATCAATGGTTTGATCCCGCGGCTGGGTTTCTTTAAAGGCAATGAGAAGCATCTGCCTTGGGATTTTGACGATGTTCTGGCTCTCGTCGCGCCCCGGCCTCTCATGGTGGTAGCTCCTCAATTCGACCAGGATGCGACGCTTTCTGACGTAAAGCAGTCCGTGGAAGAGGCGCGGCGTGTCTATGAATCCGTGAATCCTCGAGAGCGATCTGCCCAAGCCTATGACTACAATTGGAGCGGCATCTGGAG